>DXBV01000050.1 GCA_019116345.1 Candidatus Allofournierella merdipullorum
CTCTTTCTCTTTCTCTTTCTCTTTCTCTTCCTTACTCTCATCCTCTCTCTTCTTTTCGGTTTGATGTTGTTTTGATGTGGTTTTGTTGTCGCTTTGTTTTTTTCCGAGGCGGTTGCTTGCCTTTCTCCTGCTGGCGTCCAAATTGGGACGGATAAGCGCGAACATTCCAGCGGCCGTTCCATTCAGATGGGGTTCTGTGCCGTAAAGAGCATAGGCGCAAATGGCCTCGTACAATGCGCCGCGATCTTCCAGAGCGTCGAGCGTCTGTGCAGCCTCATGAAAGCTTGCATAGAAAGTAAATTGTTTTCGGTCTTCCATATTTCACCGCCTTTCTTTGCAGAATTTCAAAGGCATTACCCGGCGGGCGGGTAGTTTGTCGCCTTTTGTGTGTTCGTGTCCGCAAGCGGGTGAATTTACCCGCCATTTTGGGCAAGTTGGGCCTTTCTGGTGGCCTTCGCGCGTTCACGTCTGCGCTCGCGTTCTTCTTCCGTCAAAACCGGCCCGGCGTTGACCTTCACCCACCGCTTCGGGACGGTGTATTCCACGGCTCCTTCGGGATACCGGCGGGATAATTGCACATCCGCCGGGCGTTCCTTGGCCAGCTTTTCCAGCTTGCTCTTCAAGGCTCCGTTGTGGGTGTAGACGCTGGCCGTTGCTTCGGCCTCGTTGAAGCCGATGATGGTTTCCTGCTCAAGTCTGCTTGTGCTCATTTGAGGCTCCTTCCTGTCATTACGGTTTTGATGGCCTTGTACTTCATCCCACAGTCCAGCAATGTGCAAACCTGGGCTTCGCGCCTGGTGACTTCCGCCAGCTCATCAGCGGTTAGAAGCGAGACTGCATCCGCCCGCCGGTCAACCCCGGCGGATTTTCTCACCTGTGCAGCCGTCTTGCCAATGGCAGTTTTGTAAATCAGGTTCGTATAGGCGTCGTATGCATGACCCTTCATGCGCTCAGCTTCTCCGCTGTCACGGATCGCGTCGGTAAGGTTGCGGCGCACTGGCGTTTTTATGGCCCTCTGGATCTCACGCCGGGAAAGTTCGTTGCGGGCTTCAAAGAACCCCCGCACAAGGGCTTTTTTGAACTGGCGCACCGGTGCGGTGTTGCGCAGATAGGTGATAAGCAAGGTTGCCTGCTGCTCGTTCAGGTGGTAGAGCTTTTGAACGCTTGCCCCGGTACGGTGGGGGCACGCTTCCATTTCAAATGCCAGCGTGCCGAACTCTTCCAGGTCTTTTTCATGCTTGCGGATCAGCTCGTTGATGGTCTTGTGCCGTACCTGTGCATACTGCGCCACGGTGTCCGCCGTGGTGTATGGCTCCATGCGGGAACCGATGGGCTTGATAAGTACCAGCTCTTTCACGCCTGCTTCACCTCCTCCACGATCTCGGTCACATCCACGCCCAGGGCGCGGACGATCTTGCCGGCAGTTTCTGCTGTGCACGTCTTTCCACACCGCAGAGCGGACACGGTAACACGAGACACGCCGGCCTTCTCTGCCAGCTGAATGCTGGTAATATCCTGCCGCGCCATTTCAGCAATCAGTTTTACACGGTCAATCCTCATTGTTTCACCTCCTAAATACGCAATTGCGTCTACAACGTCAATTATATACTAAATTGCAAATATGTCAACAAATAAATTTGCAATTGCGTTTATTTGTGATAAAATAATTAGGGAGGAGGAAATCTCAATGGGAATTGGTGAACGAATTAGAGTTTTATGTGCCAGAAAAGGATTAAGTATAAGGCAGCTTGCGATTAAAGCCGGCGTTCCGTATACGACTTTATACTCTGCCGTGCGGCGAAATAGCGATAGTATGGACACAGAGGCATTGAAGAAAGTTGCAAGTGCTCTTGGCATAGACCCAATCCGTTTAGTTATTGATGAAGATGAGCTCCATCAAACTGCCACAGAATGGCTACTCTCCCTTTCCCCAGAACAGTTGCGGGCACACGAGGAAGACTATGCAAAGACAAAACGGGCCAATCTAAAACTTGATATTTTCCGTAGTGCTGCTGAATTATCTGGTTTTTCAATAGACTGGGACAAAGAGCCGATTGTAATTTCAAAATCTTCGTCAGGAGAAAAAATCGCCGAAAACGTTTCTTATAATGAGTTTGTGGAATCAGTAAATGAGCTAATTAAATATGCTGGCCTTTTGTGTATGAAAATGTCTGATTCTTATAAGCATTGGATAAACACAAAGGATGAAGGAAACGCCGAAGGTTAAGACAAATATAAACATCGTCTAAACCCTTCTAAGCGCGGATATCCACGCGCTATGCTTGCAAATCGAGCCACGCCCGCCGGGGTGCATGAAGCCAGAGTGAAGCCAGAAAAACAGCCCGGCGGAGCATGGCCCGCAACTGGCACAAAGAAAAGCCCCCGGCGGCTGCCAGGGGCGGGAAGGATACGCTATGAAGATCTACACCATCATTGGCGGCGTGAACGGCTGCGGGAAGTCCAGTCTCACCGGCTCCCTCAAGGCCGAACGCACTGACCTGGGCATTATTGTGGACCCGGACAAGATCACCGCAGAACTGGGCGGGGATGAATACGAGGGCGGCAAGCTGGCGGTAGAGCGCCTGGAACGCGCCCTGGCCGATGGGGTCAGCTTCACCCAGGAAACGACCCTCTCCGGCGGCTACACCCGCAAACTGGCCCGCCGGGCGCGGGAACAGGGATACTATATCCGCCTGTACTACATCGGCCTGGACACCGTGCAGGAGAGCCTGCAGCGCATCCAGAACCGCGTCCGCAAAGGCGGCCATGATATTCCCCGGCGGGACGTGGAAAGCCGTTTTGCCCACCGCTTTGCAGACGTGGCAAAGGTGCTGCCTTACTGTGATGAAGCCCGCTTCTTTGACAACGACAACGGCTTCGAGCTGGTGGCGGAGTATCGCAACGGGGAGATACTGCCCATCGGCAGCCGCCGCCCCCAATGGCTCGTGGATCTGATGGAGGAACTGCGCTGACAGGGAAGGAGGGGCCGGAATGGCCGAAAAGATGTACCGCCGGCCCGATGGCCTCTATGAGAAGATCCTGATCATCAATGGCCGCCGGGTGGCGTTCCGGGCAAAGAGCACCCGGGAAGTGCTGCGGAAGATCGCGGCATACCGGGAGAAGGAGGACACCGGGCCCACCTTTGAGACGGTGGCAGACGCCTGGTGGGAGGACAAAGAGCCGCGCCTTTCGCCCAACACCGCCCCGAACTACAAGCTGGCCATGCGGCGGGCCGTGGAGCGGTTCGGGCCGGAGCCGGTGAAGGAGATCACGCCGGTTGCCGTCAAGGCATATCTGGAATACCTGGCACACCGGGGCTATGCCCGGCGGACGGTGAACCAGCACTTTGTGGTGCTGCGGGAGATATGTGCCTTTGCCTGTGAGCGGTACAACGTCATGCAGAACGCCGCCGCCCTGGTGAAGCTGCCAGACAAACTGCCCCAGGCCCGGCGGAAGATGCCGGCTCCGGCACAAATAGAGGCTATCAAGGCGCTGGCGGACACCCCGGACGGGCTGTTTCTCAATTTCTTGATGTACTCCGGGCTGCGGCTTGGTGAGGCTCTGGCGCTGCGGTGGGAGGACGTGGACCCGGCGGGGGAGACCATACGGGTGCGCCGCTCTCTCTATTTTGCAGGCCGCAACCAGGGCGAACTGAAAGAGCCAAAGAGCGAGGCGGGCCGGCGCAGCGTGATATACCTGAAGCGCCTGCAGGCCATGCTGGAGCCGCACCGGGGGCCCGCCGGGGCCTTTGTGTTCGGCGGCGAGCAGCCCATGAGCAAGAAAGCCTATTATTGCCTGCTGGACCGCTGCCGCCGGGCGGGGCTTGATGTGACACCCCATCAGCTGCGCCACGCATACGCCACCCTGCTGTTTGAGGCGGGCATACCCGAAAAGACTGCCCAGGGCCTGCTGGGACACGCCCAGATCAGCACCACCATGGACGTGTATGCAGAGCTCCGGGAGAAGAAGCTGATGGAGGCCGCCCAGGCACTGAATGCAGCCGATTTTTGAGGCAAAATGCACAGAAAATACACAGTACCGCCTGGGAATGGCTTTATTAAGCCATTCTGTAATAATTCGAGTTCCTTACCGCCCACCAAACCCCCGGAAACACAATGCGTTTCCGGGGGTTTTGCTTTTCTTGCGAAAATATGGTATAATTAAAGCGTACCAGGAAAGACCCCTGCGCTTTGCAACGGCGCAGGGCAACCGATGAGCCGAGGGATGATGTCGTGTGTCATCCCCGGCTTTTTTGCGCAAAAACAGGAGGAAACAGCATGAAGGATCGCAAATGGATCGTTTTGGGTCTGGCGGCGGCGCTGGCGCTGCTCCTGGCGGCCTGCGGCGCGAAGCTGACCGCGGTCACCCTGCCCGAAGAACCTCTGGAACTGACCGTAGGCGGCACGGCGCCGCTGGAACCGGAATTCACCTGGGACGGTGAGGCGCCCGCCGAAGGCCCTGCCGTGACCTATACCAGCGCCGACGAGACGGTGGCCACCGTGGACGAGGCCGGCACCGTGACCGGCGTGGCGGCGGGCGAGACCACCGTCACCGCGGCGTCGGGTGAGCTGAGCGCCACCCGGGCGGTGGTGGTGAACAGCGCCACCGAGACCCTGAATGTGGAGGAGATGAGCCTGCATCTGGCCGACGGCGCGGCCCAGGCCAACGTGACTGTGGAGCCCGCGGAACTGGCGGGCCGGCTGACCTACAAGACCGGCGACGGGGCCATCGCCACCGTGGACGAAAGCGGAAATGTGACCCCGGTGAAGGAGGGCCACACCAGCCTGCTGGTGCTGGCGCCGGACGGCACACGGGCCAAGGCGATGATCACTGTGTGGAGCGGCCCGAAGGAGCTGACCCTCACCGCCGAAACGAATGAAGTGACCGTGGGCGGCACCGTGGCCGTCACCGCCGCCGACGAGACCGGCGCGGCGGTGGACGCCGCCACCCTCACCTGGGCCTCCAGCGATGAGGGCGTGGCCACCGTGGACGAGAACGGCACCGTGACCGTGGTGAGCGCCGGCGAGGTGACCATCACCGCCGAGACGGCCTGGGAGGTGACGGGCAGTGTCACCCTCACCGGCAAAGAGGCCGCCAAGCCCTCGAACAGCGGCTCTTCCGGCAGCAGCTCCGGCAGCGGCAGCGTTGCCGCTCCCACCGAGGACGCCCCCGAGGGCTGGGGTACCCACGGCTGGTTCTATGTGGACGTGGACACCACCGCCTTTGACCTGCAGAACCAGCTGCGGGCAGCGGCGGGCGCGCCGGCCCTGACCTGGGACGACAGCCTGGCCTCCATCGCCCAGAGCCGCTGCCAGGCCATCGCGGTGGACTTCAGCCACAACGGCGCCCAGACCACCGGCGAGAACATCGCCGTGGGCTACGCCGACGCGGCCTCGGTCATCGCCGCCTGGCAGGGCAGCTCCGGCCACTACGCCAACATGATCAACACCGTTTACACCCGGGGCGCCATCGGCCACATGTACGACGGCGACGGCTGCCATTACTGGGTGGCTGTGTTCGAATGAGCACCGGGAAAAAGTGAACCCACCGGCCCGGCGGCCCCTTTTCGAAAGGGCCGCCGGGCCTTTTTTGTTCCAAAGCGGAAAAACCGCCCTCCGTTTGCCCTGGCCGCAGTTTTGTGATATACTATATCGGATAATATGGAGAAGTGTGGCCGCAGGGCCAAAGAGGGAAGAGTTTATGCGCGTTTTGGGCATCGACCCCGGCTACGCCATCGTGGGCTGGGGGGTCGTGGAATACATCGGCAACCGGTTCACGCCGGTGGACTTCGGGGCGGTGACCACCCCGGCGGACATGCCCTTCGAGCAGCGCCTGGCGGCGGTGTACGAGGGCGTTTCGCGGGTGATGCGGGACTATTCCCCCGAGGCGCTGAGCATCGAGCAGCTGTTCTACCAGCACAATCAGACCACCGTCATCGGCGTGGCCGAGGCCCGGGGGGTCATCCTGCTGGCCGCCGCCCAGTGCGGCGTGCCGATTTTTGAATACACCCCCATGCAGGTCAAGCAGGCGGTCACCGGCTACGGCAAGGCGGTGAAAAAGCAGGTGCAGGAGATGACACGGGTGCTGCTGCGCCTGGACAAAGTCCCCAAGCCCGACGACACCGCCGACGCGCTGGCCATGGCCATCGCTCATTGCCATTGCAGCCGCAGCCGGCTGCAGAACATGCCCTTGCGCTGATAAAGGAGGCGTTTCGCCGTGATCTATTGCCTGAACGGAAAGATTTTGAAAAAGAGACTGGACCAGGTGGTCATCAGCTGCGCCGGGGTGGGCTATCAGGTGCAGGTGCCCTCCAGCGTGGCGGGGGCGCTGCCCGCCGTGGGCCAGGAGGCCACCCTCTACACCTGCATGAACGTTACCGAAAGCGACGTGTCCCTTTTCGGCTTTGCCGACGAGGAGCAGCAGGCCTGCTTTAAAATGCTCACCGCCGTGAGCGGCGTGGGCCCCAAGGTGGGGCTGGCGATCTTGAGCGTGCTCACCCCCCAGCGCATCGCGCTGGCCGCCTCGGCGGGGGATCACAAGGCCTTCACCGCCGCCACCGGCGTGGGCCCGAAACTGGCCCAGCGCATCACGCTGGAACTGAAAGACAAGGTGGGCAAGGGCCTGGCCGAGGGGCTTTCCCTCGCCGACCTGGGCCCGGCGGCCCCCGCGGCGGGCAGCAATCTGGCCCAGGCGGCCGCCGCTCTTACCAGCCTGGGCTACACTTCCGGCGAGGCAGCGGCAGCGCTGACCAAACTGGACGATACCCTGCCGGTGGAAGAACTCATCAAGCTGGCGCTGCGCGGCATGGCAAGGAGGTAAACCGTGGAAGATTTTGACCGCAACGACCGTCTGGTCAGCCCCGAGATGAACCGGGGCGAAAGCGAGGAACTGAACCTCCGCCCCCGCACCCTGGAAGAGTATGTGGGCCAGGAGAAGGTCAAGGAGAACCTGCGCATCTACCTGGAAGCCGCCAAGCGCCGGGGCGAGCCCATGGACCACATCCTGCTCTACGGCCCTCCGGGCCTGGGCAAGACCACCCTGGCGGGCATCGTGGCCCAGGAGATGGGGGTGCAGATCCGCATCACCAGCGGCCCCGCCATTGAAAAGCCCGGCGACCTGGCCGCCCTGCTGACCAACCTCCAGGAGGGCGACGTGCTCTTCATCGACGAGATCCACCGCCTCTCCCGCCAGGTGGAGGAGGTGCTCTACCCCGCGCTGGAAGACTATGCCCTGGACATCATGATCGGCAAGGGCCCCACAGCCCAAAGCATCCGCATCAATCTGCCGCGGTTTACGCTGATTGGCGCCACCACACGGGCCGGCCAGCTTACGGGGCCGCTGCGGGACCGCTTTGGTATCCTGCTG
>DXBV01000051.1 GCA_019116345.1 Candidatus Allofournierella merdipullorum
GGCGCTGCACCGCACCTCCAGTTTCTGGCCCTGCCACTGCACCTGCCCCAGCCGCGCCTCAAATTCCCGGCACAGAGCGGTCACCTGTTCCCCGGTCAGCGGGCAGTCATAGAGCACGGCGAACTCGTCGCCGCCCACCCGGCCCAGGCCCGCCGCCTCCGGGAAGGCGTCCCGCATGGCCTCGGCCGTCTCGGTGAGCACATAGTCGCCGCAGGGATGGCCGTAGCGGTCGTTGACCTCCTTGAACTCGTCCAGATCAAGAAGAAACAGGGTCAGCCCGCCGGGCCGCCCGGCGCCGGCGAGCATCCGCTCGGCCCAGCACTCCACCGTCGTTTTGTTGAGCAGGCCGGTGAGCGGGTCCCGCTGGGCCAGCTCCTGCAGTTTGGCGTTCATCTCCGCGGCCTGCCGCTGCTGTTTCACCGCCACCGCGGCGTGGCGGGCCTGGGTGAGGGACACCGCCAGCGCCACCGCAAAGGTGATGGTCAGATTGAGTTGGTCGCCCGTGTCCAGCAGCGGCGCCATGACCGCCCGGAACAGCAGATAGCCCGCCCCGATCTGCACCGCGCTGTACGCCGCCGGCGACTGGATCAGAAAGGCCAGCCCCAACAGCGCCGTGGTCAGAACGGTGGTCTCCCCGTCGGGGTCACGGAGCAGGTCGTAGGTGTTCAGCGTCAGGTGCCACAAAAGCATCAGGCAGGTGACGGCGTATTGCGCCGCCCACTGCGCGCCCGCCGGGGCGCGGCGGAGCAGCCGCCACAGCACCAGCCACAGCGCCGCGATGAACAGCAGGGCGCAGTACAGAGAGAAATAGATACGGTTGTTCCGGGTGCCCAGCCCCACGGAGGTGTTCAGCACCCGGGCGATGTTGAACCCCTCCACCACAAAGACGATGGCGCAGATCACGCCCAGGGCGAAGTCGTTTTTCTGCACCGACTGCCGCAGGAACGCCCGCCGCTCCTCCGGGTCGAGGGACGCTTCCTTCCAAAACCGTTTCCAAAAGGCCTTCATCGTTCAAACACCTTCCTCACAGCCCGGGGCCGCACCCCCTTGACGGCGCCGCGCTTCCATGTTATTTTCATTGTAAAAATCGGGATAAAACAGGCAAGCGGTTGTTCCAAATTGGCCGCTGCCTGCGCAAAATTCGCACTCCGCCGGGAGAGGAGGACGACCCATGCTTCGCATTGCCATCTGCGACGACGACGAACAGCAGCTTCGTCAAACGGAAAACCTGGTGAGCGCCTATCTTCGCGCCCGCCCCGGCGCGGGCGGGCAGGTGGAGAGCTTTGGCAGCGGCGGCGCGCTGCTGGCGCGGGCGGAGGCGGCGGGCGGCTTTGACCTCTATGTGCTGGACATCCTCATGCCGGAGCTGAGCGGCATCGACACCGGCCGCCGCCTGCGGGCGCTGGGCGAAGGCGGCGAGATCGTCTATCTCACCGCGTCCAACGAGTTTGCCGCCGACAGCTACGACGTGCGGGCCTTTTTCTACCTGCTC
Source organism: Candidatus Allofournierella merdipullorum (assembly GCA_019116345.1). Taxonomy (GTDB): domain Bacteria; phylum Bacillota; class Clostridia; order Oscillospirales; family Ruminococcaceae; genus Allofournierella_A; species Allofournierella_A merdipullorum. The sequence continues at coordinate 1,493 of DXBV01000051.1, forward strand.
AAGCCGGTGCAGGCGGACAAGTTCTTCCGCGTGCTGGACGGCGCGGCGGAAAATCTGGCCCGCCGGCGGGGCAGCTGCGTCGTTGTGCCCACGGCCGAGGGGCCCCGGCGCATCCCGCTGGATCGCATCCGCTATGTGGAGCGGGTGGGGCGCTGCATGCGCTATTACTGCACCGACGGCACCGTGGATTCTCACACCATCCGCTCGCCCTTCCGGGAGATGGCCGCTCCCCTGCTGGCCCACCGGCGCTTTTGTTTGTGCGGCGCCAGCTTTGTGCTGAACTTCCAGCATGTGACCGGCGTGAACGGCCAGACGGTCCTGCTGGACGACGGCCGCACCATGACCCTGCCCCGCCGGGCGGCCGCGGAATTCAAGCGGGCCTGGGGCAGCTACTGGCTGGAGGAGGAACACGGGCTGTGAGGCCCTCCGCCCGCAAAGGAGGCGCTGAATTTGGACGTTTATCACACCCTGCTTGTGGCAGTGACGCAGCTGTTTCTGGGCAGTTATGTTATGTTGCTCATCGATTTTCGCAAGCCGGTACGCCTGTGGCGGGCCCGATGGCTGGCCACGGTGACCCTGGTGGTCTGCGCCAATCTGGCAGGGCTGCTCTTTCTGAATTTCTGGAACACTTATCAGCGCATAGGCGTTTTGACTGTGACACTGCCTTATATTCTGACTACCCTCTGGTGTTCCGCTTATCGGGACTTTCGCGCAGTTTTCAACCTGGCGACGGCGCTGTTCGTCGGTTCCGTCGGCGCCGTCAATTCTCTCCTGGCTCACCTCTTTCTCGGAGACGACCCCTACCGCGGTCCCTGGTCCCTGGTCGTTCGCGCGATCTCTTTCTTATTGATGTTCTTTTTGCTTCGGCGGTTCAGCTTTACCTATCGGCAGATGCTCCACCAGCTGAACCACCGATGGGGCATTCTCTGCATCATCCCGCTGGCAACCTTCCTCGCCGTGATATACACCATCAACCGCCTAGACGTGACCCCTGCCGTTATGGTGCTGCTGTATGCCCTGCTGGCGGTATGCGCCTGCTCGTACTATTTGATGTATCTCTTTTTTGAGCGGGTACAGCAGGAAACCGACGCCCGTTACGAAAGCCGTCTGGCCTCTATGCAGCTGAGCGCTTTGCAAAGCCGCATGGAGGCGGTGAAGGCAGCGGAAAATGCCGTGCGCACCGAACGCCATGACCTGCGTCATCGCCTTCAGGCAGTGGCGCAGCTGGTGGCCCGGGGCGAACAGGTGGAGGCACTGGATTTTCTGGACGCCGCCCAGACCCGGCTGGAAGAACACAAGGTGACCCGCTGGTGCCGCCCGCCGGTGCTGGACGCGGTGTTTGCCTCCTGCTTTGAGCAGGCCAAAAGCCAGGACATCCCGGTAGAGGCGAGCATCTCCCTGCCGGACGAGCTTCCCGTGGACGAGAGAGAGCTGGCCATCGTGGTGGCCAACGCGCTGGACAACGCCATCCACGCCAATCTGGAGCTGCCCGTCTCCCGCCGGTGCATCCGCTGCCGGGCGGTGAGCACACCGGGCGTGATGCTGGAGATCTCCAACCCCTGCGCCGGCGACGTCACCTTCGACAGCAGCGGCCTGCCGCTGGCCCGCCGGGAGGGCCACGGGCTGGGGGTGCAGTCCATCAGCGCCTTCTGCCGCAAAAACGGGGCGGTGTGCCGCTTCGATCTGACCGACGGCTGGTTCCGGCTGCAGCTTGTGCTGTGAGGCGCCCGCTTATCCGAAAACAGGAGGGTCCTCCATGCAAAACAAAACCGAACTGGACGCGGCCGCCTACTGGGCGGCGACGCTGGCCCAGCGCCCCGACGAGATGGCGGCGTTTTTCGCCCCGGACGCAACGGTGCGCTGGCCCAACACCAACGAGCTTTTCACCGCCGCCGAGTTCATCCGCGCCAACTGCGAATATCCCGGCCGGTGGGAGGGCGAGATCGAACGGGTGGAGGCCCTGGGCTCCCTGCTTGTCACGGTTGTGCGTGTGTTCGACGCGCCGCGCACCGTCTCCTTCCATGTGACCTCCTTCTTCCGGGTGGAGGAAGGGCGCATCGCCGCGCTGGAGGAATACTGGGGCGACGACGGCCCGCCGCCCGCCTGGCGGCAGGCGCTGCATCTGGGGCGGCCCATCCGCTGACCCCGCCATACATATATAAGGAGAAACACCCATGAAATTGCTCATCGTGCGCCACGCCGACCCGGATTATTCCATCGACTCCCTCACCCCCACCGGCTGGAAGGAGGCCGCCCTGCTGGCCGAGCGGCTGAGCCGGCTGGAAATAGCGGCGTTCTACGTTTCGCCCCTGGGCCGCGCGAAGGACACCGCCAGCCTCACCCTCAAAAAGATGGGCCGCACCGCCACCGAATGCCCCTGGCTGCGGGAGTTCAGCGCCCCCATTCACAAGCCCGGGGCGGAAGGCGAGTCCATCCCTTGGGACTGGCTGCCCGCCGACTGGACCGCCGAGCCCCGCTTTTTTGACCGGGACGCCTGGCTGGAAGCAGAGCCCATGCGGGCCGGCAGCGTGGCGGAGCAATACCGCTGGGTGACCGGCTCCCTGGACGAATTGCTGGCGGCCCACGGTTACCGCCGCCAGGGTGAAATTTACCGGGCCGAACGCCCGAACACCGACACGGTGGTGCTGTTCTGCCATTTCGGGGTGGAGTGCGTGCTGCTGAGCCGGATGCTCAACCTGTCGCCCATGGTGCTGTGGCACGGCTTTTGCGCCGCCCCCTCCTCCGTGACCACCCTCGTCACCGAGGAGCGCCGGGAGGGCGAGGCGTACTTCCGGCTGAACGCCTTCGGCGACACCTCCCACCTTTACGCCGGCGGGCGGGAGCCCAGCTTTGCCGCCCGTTTCTGCGAGATGTACTCCCTCACCGACCAGCGTCACTGAACAAAAAGGGCCCCTTCCCCGCCGGCGGGGCCCTTTTCTGTGCAGCTGCCCAAAGAACGGCGGAAAACTTTATGGTTTTTGCGGATAGCCCCCGCCGCCTTTTTCGTGTATGATTTAAAAACAGTGTTCAAGCGACGGAGAGCAGCACGAAACAGAGTCTGTTTTGTGCTGCTCTTTTTTTCGTCGGGAAAGAGGTCAAGATGAAAAAGGTCCTTCGCCGCGCCGCCCTGGCGCTGGCAATCGTTCTGGGGGCGCTGGTGCTCCTTTTCGCCGGGTATGTGGGCTATCTGCAGCTTCAGTATTACCGCATCGAGGACAACCTCGCCCTGGAGGTGGCGAACGCCCCCGCCGAACCGCTGGCGGCGGGCGAGGAATACACCGCCGTCACCTGCAATCTGGGCTTCGGGGCCTACGGGCCGGACTACTCCTTCTTCATGGACACCGGCGTGATGGAGGACGGCATCCCCACCCAGGGCCTTTACGGCAAGGCCCGCAGTGAGGAGGACGTGCTGGCCAACACCGCCGCCGGGCTGGATGCCCTGGAAGATCTGGACGCCGACCTGCTTTTGCTGCAGGAGGTGGACTACGACTCCCACCGCAGCCATTTTGTGGACCAGCGGCAGATGGCGCTGGACGCTTTTTCCGATTACGGCTCTATCTGGGGCCAGAACTTCCACAGCGGGTATCTGGCCTATCCCCTCACCGACCATCACGGCGTGGTGAACGCCGGCCTGCTCACCCTCACCCGCTACGCCGCCGAGGGCGGCGTGCGCCGCAGCTACCCGGTGGACGAGAGTTTCTTCATCAAGTTCACCGACCTGGACCGCTGCTTCACCGTGCTGTATCTGCCGGTGGAGGGCGCCGACGGGCAGCTGGCCCTCATCCACAGCCATATGTCCGCCTACGACGAGGGCGGCACCGTGCGGGCGCGGCAGCTGGAACTGCTGTGCGACGTGATGGAAGAGGAGTACGAGAAGGGCAACTACGTCATTGTTGGCGGCGACTTCAACCACGCCCTCTACGGCACCGAGCACGCCTTTGAAAGCTGCCAGCAGTTCCCCGGCTGGGTGCAGACCCTCACCGACGCCGACCTGCCGGAGCACTTTTCCTTTGTGGCGGCGGACAACGGCTTCGAGGTGGCCACCTGCCGCGGTGCGGACATTCCCTACCAGCCGGGGGTGAACTACACCACCGTGGTGGACGGCTTCATCGTGTCGGACAATGTGGCCGCCAGCGCCGAGAACATCGACGCGGATTTCGCTTTCAGCGACCACAACCCGGTGGCCCTCACCTTCAAACTGGCGGCTTAAAAACAGCAGGCGGCGCGCTGCGCCGCCTTTTTTTGCGCCTTTCGTTTGACCGGGGCCAAAAGGGGTGTATACTGAAGATAAGACACCAAAAGGAGGTAGTCGCCATGTGCACCAGCATCGCTTTTTTTGAGCAGAAGCTCTTCGGCCGCAATCTGGACCTGGAGGTATCCTTCGGGCAGCGGGTGGTCATCGCCCCCCGTTCCCTCGCCTTTCCCTTCGCCCACCGCCCCGCCCTCACCCAGCACTACGCCGTGGTGGGCATGGCCAGCGTGGCCGGCGGCCTGCCTCTCTTTGCCGAGGGCATGAACGAAAAGGGCCTTTATATGGCCGGGCTGAATTTCCCGGGCAACGCCCATTACTTCCCCGACGAAACGCCCGACCCCAGCCACCTTGCGCCCCACGAGCTGTTGTGGCTGGTGCTGGGCAGCTGTGCCAGCCTGGCCGAGGCCAAGGCCCTGCTGGAAGGGGTGACCGTGTGCGCCATTCCCTTTGCGCCGGGCCTGCCCCTGGCCCCGCTGCACTGGCACGTGGCCGATTCCACCGGCGCGCTGGTGGCGGAGTCCACCGCCGACGGCCTGCATCTCTACGAGGACAAGGCCGGGGTGCTCACCAACAACCCGCCCTTCCCCTTCCACCAGACCAACCTGACGAACTACATGAACCTCTCCCCCCGCCAGCCGGAGAACCATTTCGCGCCGGGGCTGCCCCTTGCCTGCTTTGGCCAGGGCATGGGGGCCATCGGCCTGCCGGGGGACGCCTCCCCCGCCTCCCGCTATGTGCGGGCGGTGTTCTTTAAAGAAAACGCCGGCTTCCCCGAAGACCGTCCCGGCCAGGTGATGGAGTTCTTCCACGTTCTCGAGGGCGTGGCCATGGTGCGGGGCAGCGTCATCACGCCGGAGGGCGCGCTGGACGAGACCCTCTATTCCAGCTGCATCGACGGCGTGGAGCACGTCTACTACTGGCGCACCTCCGGGGCCAGCCGCATCAGCGCGGTGCGTATGACCGAGGAGACCTGCCGGGGCGACAAGGTGCTGGCGGTGACCCCCGAGGAGAGCCCCGCCTTTGCCTTTGCCGAACCTCAGCCGCTGGCCTGAAAGGAGTTCTCCATGAAAGAGCCCCTCTTCACCGCCGCCGGTGAGGCGCTGCCCGCCCAGCCCTGGCCGGACTATCCCCGCCCCCGGCTGCGGCGGGAGAGCTTTCTGAATCTGAACGGTCGCTGGCAGTTCGCGGTGAGCGAAAGCGGCGAAGCCCCCGCAAAGTATGACCGGGAAATATTGGTGCCCTTCTGCCCGGAGAGCGACCTCTCCGGCGTGGGCGAGCACTTCGCCGAGGGCAGTTTTCTCTTTTACCGCCGTCACTTTTCCCTGCCCGACGGCTTTAACGCCGGGCGGGTGCTGCTGCACTCGGACGGCGCCGACCAGACCGTTGACTGCTTTTTGAACGGGCGGCATCTGGGCAGCCACACCGGCGGCTACGAAGCCGCGGAATTTGAGCTGACCGGCGGGCTTTTGCCCGGCGAAAATGAGCTGGTGCTGCGGGTCACCGACGACCTGCGGGGCCACACCCTGCCCTACGGCAAGCAGGTGGAGCGCCCCGGCGGCATGTGGTACACCCCGGTGAGCGGCCTGTGGCAGACCGTCTGGCTGGAGAGCGTGCCCCAAACCTACATACGGCGGGCGGATTTCACCTGCACGCTGGAAGAAGCGGTGCTGGACACCGGGGATGAGCGCCTCTTTGGCACCGTGACGGTGGCCGACCCGGACGGGGCCTTCACTGCCCCGCTGGAAAACGGCCGGGCGGTGCTGCGGCCGGCACACCCCCGCCTTTGGAGCCCGGAAACGCCCTTTCTCTACCCCATCGTCATCGAGGCGGGGGGCGACAAAGTGGAGAGCTACTTTGCCCTGCGCACGCTGGAAGTGAAGACCGTGGGCGGTCACGCCCGCCTTTGCCTCAACGGCGCGCCAACCTTTTTCCACGGGGTGCTGGACCAGGGCTACTGGAGCGACGGCATTTTTACCCCTGCCAGCCCTGCGGCATATGACGAGGACATTCTGGCCATGAAGGCTCTGGGGTTCAACACCCTGCGCAAGCACATCAAGGTGGAGCCGCCCCTGTTCTACTACGCCTGCGACCGCTTGGGCATGGCGGTGTTCCAGGACATGGTGAACAACGGCGACTACAACTACCGGCGGGATACGGTGCTGCCGAACCTGGGTTTTCAGACCCGCCGCAGCGACGAGAAAATGCACCCGGACCCGGCGGCGCGGGCGGCCTTTCTGGCGGGAATGGAGTCAACGGTCAACGCGCTGAAGAGCCACCCCTGCGTGGTGTACTGGACCATCTTCAACGAGGGCTGGGGCCAGTTTCGCTCCACCGCCGCATACAAAAAACTGCGCTCGCTGGACGAAAGCCGCTTCATCGACTCTACTTCCGGGTGGTTCCGCTGCGGCGAGACGGACGTGGACAGCCGCCACATCTACTTCGGGCCGTGGAACCTCGCGGCCGGCGAAAAGCCGCTGGTGCTCACCGAGTTCGGCGGGCTGACCCTGCCGGTGGCGGGGCACCTGCAATGCCCGGGCCGCAGCTACGGCTACGGGGCCTGCAAAAGCCCCGAAGAATTGGAACGGCGGGTGCTGGCCCTCTACGAAAAGCGGGTGCTGCCGCTGGTGGAACAGGGCCTGTGCGCCGCCATCTACACCCAGCTTTCCGACGTGGAGGAGGAAGTGAACGGCCTGCTCACCGCCGACCGGAAGGTGTGCAAGCTGAAGGCCGCCCCCATGCTGGCGCTGGCAAAGCGGCTGACCCAAAACTGACAAAAAAGCGCGGCCCGCGCAAAGCGGGCCGCGTTCTTTTATTTCTTTTTCATCTCGTTCTGTTCGTAATCCCGCAGGGAGGCCAGCGCCTTGGGCGCCAGGGGCAGCAGGGCGATCATGTTGAAGATGGTCATCATGGCGATGCCCACGTCTCCCAGGTCCCACACGAACTGGTAGGCCGCAAGGCCGCCCACAAAGAGCATGGCCAGCGCCAGCAGCTTGTAGGCCGTCTGGCTGCGCCAGCTGTCGCCAAAGAGGTAGGCCACGTTGGAGCGGGCGTAGAACAGCACGCCCAGGAAGGTGGAAAAGCTGAACAGCCACAGCACCACGGCGATGAACACCACGCCAAAGGTGCCCAGATGGTGGCCCATGGCCACCTGCAGCAGGTCCATGCCCTCCAGCCCCTCGGTGAGGGAGGCGGGGGTGAGCAGCATGACCATGGCGGTGCAGCTGCAGATGAGCAGGGTGTCGATGAACACGCCCAGGGCCTGCATCAGGCCCGCCTTGGCCGGGTGGCTCACATGGGCGGCGGCCGCCGCGCAGGGGGCGGAGCCGGAGCCCGCCTCATTGGAAAAAAGGCCCCGCTTCGCGCCGTTCATGATGACCGCGCCAAGGCCGCCGCTCACCACCTGGCGCAGGCCAAAGGCCTCGGAGAAGATGCGCCCGAACACCGCCGGCAGCTGTTCGGCGTTGAGCAGGATGATGGCCAGGGTGATGAAGAAGTAGCAGGCGGCCATCAGCGGCACCACCACGTCCAGCACCTTGACGGTGGCGTTGCGCCGCAGCACGATCACCGCCGCCACCGCCACCAGCGCCACGGTGGACCAGATGGGAGGGATATGGAAGGCGTTTTCGAAGGACGAAGAGATGGAGTTGCCGATGACCTGGCTGATGCCGCACCAGCACACAAGGCTGGAAACAGCGAACAGCACCGCCAGCACCGAGCGGCGCTTGCCCTTGGCGAAGAGGGCGTGGAGGTAGTAGGCCGGGCCGCCCCGCCAGCCGCCGTAAAGGGGGTCTTTTTGCTTGTAGAGCTGGGCCAGGGTGGCCTCGATGAAGGCAGTGGAAGAGCCCAACAGGGCGATGAGCCACATCCAGAACACCGCCCCCGCGCCGCCGGCGGAAATGGCGGCCACCACGCCCACCAGGTTGCCCATGCCCACCCGGCAGGCGGTGGAGACGATGAGGGCCTGCACGCCGGACAGGCCTTCGGCTCCCTGTTTTTTGTTGTTTGCCAGGGTGATGCGCACCATCTCCGGGAACAGCCGGAAGGGCAAAAAGCGGGTGCGCAGGGTGAAGTACACCCCCGCCGGCAGCAGAATGAGCACCAGCAGCGACACCCCCAGGCTGCTGCCGCCGGGCAGCGGGATGGAGAACAGATCGCCCCACAAAAAGTTGTAGATCGCGGTGAGAAGGGCCATGGAACAATTCCTTTCGATGCGGCCCCGCGGCGGGGGCCGTTTGTCGTGCATTCTACCAGTATACCTGCCCCGCCGCGGCTTTGCAAGAGCCGGAACAAAAAGGGCCCTTCCCGCCGGGGAAGGGCCGCTGTTTCATATCACACCCGGAAGCACTTTTTCAGCGCCCGGTACTCGCCCAGGGCCAGCAGGGTGCCGTCCGCCGGGAGAACGGTGTAAGGAGTGATCTGGGCGTCGATGGCGCCGTCCTTCTTCACCGCCAGCAGGTTGATGTTGTGCATGCGGCGCACGTCGATCTCGCCGACGGTCTTGCCCACCCACTGGGCGGGCACCTCCACCTCCACGATGGCGTTGTCGGCGTCCAGCTCGATGTAGTCCAGCAGATGGTCGGAGCCGTAGCGCACCGCCGCCCACTTGGCCAGCTGCTTTTCGGGGTAGAGCACTTCGTCCGCACCGTTGCGCAGAAGGAATTTGGCCTGCACGTCCCGCTCGGCCCGGGACACCACCTTCTTTGCCCCCAGCTCCTTGAGCAGCGAGGTCGTTTCCAGCGAGCTTTGGAAATTGTCGCTGATGGCCACGATGCAAACATCATAGTTGCCCACGCCCAGCTCCTGCAAAAATTCGCCGTTGGTGCTGTCGCCGATCTGGGCGTTGGTGACCACGTTGAGCACGGCGTTCACCTTCTCCTCGTCGTCGTCCACCGCCATGACCTGATGGCCCTGGGCGTTCAGCTGCATGGCCAGATGGCGGCCGAAGCGGCCCAGGCCGATGAGCAAAAAGGATTTCATAAAAAACTCCTCCTTTAACCAATGGTGATGCGCTCCTGCGGGAGCTTGCTGCCAGTCTTGGCAGCACCCGCCAGCGCGGCGTAGATGAGGGTGAGGCCGCCCACGCGGCCCACGTACATCAGGAAGATGAGCACCCCCCGGGAAACAAGGCCGAGACTGGGGGTCAGCCCCAGGGAGAGGCCCACCGTGCCCACCGCCGAGGCGGTCTCAAACAGACAGTCGGCCAAAGGCAGCCCCTCCACCGAGCTGATGATGAAGCCGCCGAAGAAAAACAGGGTGACATAGAGCAGCAGGATGGCCGCCGCGTCGCAGGAGGCCTTGACGCTGATGCGCCGGCCGAAAAAGCGGCCCTCCTCCCGCCGCCGGAACACAGCGATGGCGTTGGCGAAAAGCACCGCCACGGTGGTGGTCTTCATACCGCCGGCGGTGGACCCCGGCGAGCCGCCGATGAGCATGAGCACGATGGTCACCGCCAGGGCAAGGCCGCTCAAGGCGGTGAGGTCGGCGGTGTTGAAACCGGCGGTACGGGGGGTGACGGACTGGAACAGGCTCATCCACACCCGCTCGCCCAGAGGCAGGGCGGCGAACTCGTCGAAGAAGAACCACGCCGCCGGCGCCACGATGAGCACCGCCGTGGTGACCAGGATGACCTTGCTTTGCATGCGGTAGCGGTGCAGGCGGAATCCGTTGGTGCGGATGTCGTCCCAGGTGAGGAAGCCGATGCCGCCCACCACGATGAGGCCCATGATGACCAGGTTCACCACCGGGTCGGCCCGGTAGGCGGTGAGGGAGGCGTATTCCGCGCCCGGCGCGCCCATCAGGTCGAAGCCGGCGTTGCAGAAGGCGGAGATGGAATGGAACACCGCCATCCAGACGCCTCTGAGGCCGAAATCCCGCACGAACACCGGCGCAAGGCAGGCTGCGCCGATGCCCTCGACCAGGAACACCGCCCGCAGGATGAAGCCGGTGAGCCGCACGATGCCGCCCACCTTGGGGGCGGCCATGGCCTCCTGCATGGTGCCCCGCTGCATCAGCGAGATCTTGCGCCCGGCCAGCAGGGCGATGGCCGAGGCCACCGTGACCACCCCCAGGCCGCCGATCTGGATGAGCAGCAGGATGACCGCCTGGCCGAAATACGACCAGTAGGTGGCGGTGTCCTGCACCACGAGGCCGGTGACGCAGACCGCCGAGGTGGCGGTGAAGAGGGCCTCGTTGAAGGGGGTGACGCGGCCGCTCTGGGAAGCAACGGGCAGCATCAGCAGCAGCGCCCCCGCCAGAATGACCGCAGCGAACAGAAGAATGATGATCTGAAAACTCGTCAGACGCCGCAACGGCGCAATGTCCATTTTAAAAGCCTCCGTTTTTTTGCCGGGCCTGAAGGGCCCCGGCTTTGGGTCTTTACCCCACAGTATACCCCATCCTTTGCCGGTTGTGAAGGCCATTTTGGGTAAAATTTTTCGCATTTTGGGCGAAGAGGCGGGGCG
>DXBV01000052.1 GCA_019116345.1 Candidatus Allofournierella merdipullorum
TTACAGCTTTGTCGGCAAGATAGACTTGCCGGAAGCCTAACGCCTGACCTATCCGACACAGCCCTAAGTGCCGGATAGGAACGGCAAAATTTTTTACACTTCTATTACTTCTTTATCGCACATTAGCAAACTCCGCCGGGCTGTACTTCGACAGATCATGGGCCAGGCCCTGCCGCCAGAGGCCCAGCCGCCGGCAGTAGCAGAACACCAGCCACTTGTGATAGGTGATGGTGGTCAGGTGCCCCCAGAATCTGCCAAGGGGGCCCCGCCGCCTTGCTTCGCTTTTCACAGGGTCTGCTTGGCCTGCTCTTTCATCTTGCGGCTGCCCAGATGCACCAGGGGCAGCTTGCCCTCGGCGCAGATGGGGCACTCCTCAGGCAGATAGTTGGGCAGGTCCAGCTTGGCGGCGCTGGCCACGATGGGGATGGGGCTGGGCGCGTCGGCCTTGGTGCGGTCCACCACGCAGGCAATGCCCAGGCACACGCCGCCGGCCTCTTCAATGACCCGCTTGGTCTCCAGGCTGGAGATGCCGGTGGTCACCACGTCCTCAGCGATGATGCAGCGCTCGCCGGGCTTGATGGAAAAGCGCTTGAGGGTCATCACGTTGTCCACCCGCTCGGTGAAGATGGCCCGCTTGCCCAGCTGGCGGCCCAGCTCGTAGGCGTAGACGATGCCGCCCATGGCGGGGCCCACCACCACGTCCACGTTCAGCTCCTTCAGCTTTTCCGCCACCGGGGCCATCACCGCGGCGCACTTGTCGGGGTACTGCTGCAGGTAAGCCATCTGGCAGTAGGCGCTGGAATGGCGGCCGCTGCTCAGCAGGAAATGGCCCTCCAGGAAGGCCTCGCACTCTTTCAGAATTTCCACTGCGTTGCTCATGGTTTCGTTCTCCTTTGTTTCGTTTTAAGGCTTCAGCCGCGGGCACAGCCGCGGATCTCGTCCAGATTTTTCACCCCGTGGCGGTCCATCCACTCACCGATCTCGGCGGTGATGCGCCCGCCGGCGCGGGGGTCCATGAAGTTGGCGGTGCCCACCTGCACGGCGGCGGCGCCGGCCATGATGAACTCCAGCGCGTCCGCGCCGGTGGTGATGCCGCCGAGACCGATGACCGGCACATCCACCGCGCCCACCGCCTGCCAGACCATGCGCAGGGCGATGGGTTTGACGGCGGGGCCGCTGAGGCCGGCAAACAGGTTGTTGAACACCGGCTTGCGGCGCTCGATGTCGATGGCGCAGGCCTGGAAGGTGTTCACCAGGCTCAGCGCGTCCGCGCCGGCCTCCACGCAGGCGGCGGCCATGCGGGCGATGTCCTCGGCCTGGGGGCTGAGTTTCACCACCAGCGGCTTTTTGCACACCGCCTTCACCCGGCTGACCACCTCTTTGGCGCTGTCCGGCCGGATGCCGTAGGCGATGCCGCCCTGTTTGACGTTGGGGCAGCTGATGTTCAGCTCGATGAAGTCCACATCCGTTTCGCTGAGCAGCCGGGCGCCTTCCTCGTAGTCCTCGATGCAGCCGCCGCCCAGATTCGCGAACACCGTGGTGCCCAGGGTCAGCATCCGGGGCAGCTCCTCGTCGATGAAGTGGCGCACGCCGGGGTTCTGCAGGCCGATGGAGTTGATGAGGCCCGCCGGGGTCTCATAGAGGCGCTCGCCCTCGTTGCCGTATTTGCCGTTCAGGGTGAGGCCCTTGGAGCAGATGCCGCCCAGGACGCTCAGATCGTACATGTCGGCGTATTCCTCGCCGAAGCCGAAGGTGCCGGAGGCCGGAATGACCGGCCCGGCCAGGCGCTTGCCCAGAAAATCCACATGCAGATCGCTCACTGGCCGAACACCTCCTTCGAATCGAACACAGGGCCGTGCTTGCACACGCTCTTGGCCCCTTCGGCGGTGTGGCAGGTGCAGCCCAGGCAGGCGCCCACGCCGCAGGCCATCTTCTTTTCCAGGCTGACCAGGCACTTCACGCCCGCCGCCTCGCACTTGGCGGCCACCGCCTTCATCATGGGTTCGGGGCCGCAGCAGAGCACCAGGTCGTACTCCTCCGGGTGGAGGATGCCGGTGACCAGGCCGTGGTAGCCCACCTTGCCGCTGTCGGTGGCAACGTGCACCCGGCCGCACAGGGGCGCAAAGCGCTCCAGGCCGTAGGGCTCGTCCCGGAAACCGGTGTACAGGTCGGGCTTTTTGCCGGCGGCGGCCAGCTCCTTCACCAGCTGGTAGAGGGGAGCGGTGCCGATGCCGCCGCCCACCACCGCCACCTTTCCGGCAGCCGCGGCGGCGGCCGTGTCAAAGCCGTTGCCCGAGGGGCCGGTGAGCAACAGGATGTCGCCCGGCTCCAGCGCCGCCAGCAGGCGGGTGCCCTGCCCCCGCACCTCGTAGAGGAATTCCAGCGTGCCGGTGGCTTCGTCCCAGCTGTGGACGCTGATGGGGCGGCTCAAAAGGGGAGCCGCCGTGTCCGGCCAGCAGCGCAGCATGAAGAACTGCCCGGCGTGGGGGGCTTTGTCCGCCCGGGGCCACGTCACCGCCAGCAGGCGGATGTTCGGCGCCACCTGGGTGTGCGCCAGCACCTTCACCTCACAGGCTGTTGCAGGCATGGGCAATGGCCTCCTTCATCTTGATGCACTCGTTGCGGGCCGCCTCGTCGAAGGCCACACCGGGCTGCTTCTTGTAGGCCAGCAGCACCGCGCGGCTGGAGTTCACCACGCCGCCGTTGCTGTGCTTATCCAGATAGCGGGCGATGTCGTCGGCGGTGCCGCCCTGAGCGCCGTAGCCGGGGATGAGGAAGAAGCTGTCCTGATAGCGGGCGCGAATTTCCGCCGCCTCCTCGATGTGGGTGCCGCCGATGACGAGCCCCAGGCTGGAGTAGCCCTTCTCGCCCATGCACTCGAGACCCAGCTCGTGGAGCTTGTCGCCCACCATGTCGTAGACGTGGCGGCCGTCGGCCAGCTTCTCGTACTCAAAGTCCTTCGCGCCGGGGTTGGAGGTGCGCACCAGCACGAACAGGCCCTTGCCCGCGCCGGTGACGTAGGGCAGGTAGGGGCGGATGGAATCCAGGCCCATGTAGGGGGCCAGGGTGATGAAATCGGCCTCGAAGTCGCCCTCGAAGTGGGCCTTGGCGTACATCTCGGCGGTCTTGGCGATGTCGCCCCGCTTGATGTCCGCGATGACCGGCATGCCGGCGGCCTTCACATAGTCCAGGGTCTCCTTGTAGGCGCGGATGCCGTCCAGCCCCAGGCTCTCATAGTAGGCGATCTGCACCTTGAAGCAGCCCGCCACGTCCTTGGTGGCGTCCACAACGGCCTTGTTGAACCGCACGATGTTCTCGCCGGCGGTCAGCTCTGCCTTGGCAAAGCCCTCCGGCAGGTAGGAAAAGTCGGTGTCCAGGCCCACACACACCGGGCCGCGGGCGGCCACCGCTTCGTACAGCTTGTCCATGTTGGTCATCATAACATTCCGCTCCTTTTAATAATTGTATTATATGAATGAAATATAACTATTTGTATTACCGCTTCCAGGTGATCTTGCCGCCCTTGAGGGTGAGGTCCACCCGGCCGAAGAGCTGCGCGCCGTCGTAGGGGCAGTTGTGGCTCTTGGAGTGCAGGGCGTTTTTGTCCACGGTGTAGGGGGTGTCCAGCTCCACCAGGACAAGGTCCGCCGCATAGCCGGGCAGCACCCGGCCGTGGCCGGCAAGGCCCAGGATTTCGGCGGGGGCGGTGCTCATCAGCTCCGCCAGCCGGGCCAGGGGCAGGCCGTTCTCCTTGCAGAGTTTGGTGTAGCACACGCCGAAGGCGGTCTCCAGCCCCACCATGCCCGCCGCTCCGGCGGCCTTTTCCTCGTCGGTGTGGGGGGCGTGGTCGGTGGCGATGGCGTCCACCACACCCAGGCGGATGGCTTCGATGAGGGCCTCCACGTCGTCGGCGGTGCGGATGGGCGGGTTCACGCGGTAGTCGGTGTCGGCGAACCACAGGTGGTGGGGGGTGACTTCGCAGGTGACCGGCGCGCCCTTCCACTTGGACTGGCCGATGGCCTCCACCGCCTCCCGGGTGCTCACATGGCACATGTGCAGCCGCGTGCCGTAGTACTCGCACAGGTGCAGGTTGCGGATGGTCTCGATGTTCTCCGCCAGCCGGTAGTCCCAGGGGGAGATGTCCATGTCCTCGGCGTGGCTCATGATGACAAGGCCACGCTGGGCGGCGATGGCGAAGGCTTTGGCCATCACGTCGCCGGACTGCACGCCCTTGCCGTCCTCGGTGATGAATTTCAGGTCCTCAGGCAGGGTCTTGAGGTGGTCCAGGGTATGGCCGTCGAAGTTTTCGGTGATGCTCACCGTCTGGTTCGCGCCGCACAGGCCCACCCGCTCGGCCTCGGCCATCACGCTGTGGGCGATGTCCGCCGAGGAGCAGACGGGTTTTGTGTTGGGCATCAGGTTCACGAAAGTGTAGCCGCCCGCGGCAGCGGCGGCGGAGCCGGTGGAGATGTCCTCCTTATATTCAAAGCCGGGGGTGCGCCAGTGGCAGTGCAGGTCCACGAAGGCGGGCAGCACCGTGCGCCCGGCGCAGTCCAGCACTTCCTCGCCGTCGGCGGCAAGGTCCAGACCCATGGCGGCGATGAGGCCGTTTTTCAGCAGCAGGTCCACCGGCTGGCCCGAGGCCAGACGCGCGTTTTTCAGCAGCATGGGCAAGTTCGCTCCTTTCCATATCCTGCGGCCCGGGGCCGCGTTTTGGGCAAAAAAAAACTTTTCCCCCGAAAAGGAAAAGTCAAACAAAAGATGCAGAAAAAACACCGGCCCGCAAACCCAAAGCCCCGCGCTGTGCAAATCGGTGGGTCATGTGCTGCCGGCCCCTTTCTCTGCGTGTTAAATCAATTTATGTTAGCATACTTTTTACTGTGCGTCAAGCCCGGCCCTTGCGCCGGGGGGCGCTTTGCGTTACACTGGGAACAGCGCCCCGCCCGGGGCGCGGAGAGGAGCTTTTTTGCGATGAAACGACTGCTTTTGCTGTTTGTCTGTCTTTTGATGCTGGCGGGGTGCGCCGGCGAGCCGGCGGCGCCGTCGCTGCCCGCCGCAACGCCGGAGCCCACGGCCACGCCCGCGCCCACCGCCACCCCGGACCCGGAGGCCGCCTGGGCCGAGGCCGCCGCGGCCTTTCGGGAATGGCTGCCCACGCAGCCGGGCTTTGAGGGCTTTTCCTTCGCGGTGAAAGAGGGCTTCCCCTATCTCATCTGCGTGAACCGGGCGGCCAGCTGCGTGACGGTGTACGCCGATGACGGCGCGGGCAGCTACTCGGCACCCTACATGGCCATGGTGTGCAGCGGCGGCGAGGACACTCCCGTGGGCAGCTTCTCCACCCCGGTGAACTACGACTGGCGGCTGCTCTCCGGCCCCTGCTATGGCCAGTACGCCACCCGCATCGACGGGCCGTACCTTTTCCACAGCGTGCCCTACTACACCCAGCACAAGGACGACCTGGAATACGACCAGTTCAACCAGCTGGGCACCCCCGCCTCCCTGGGGTGCATCCGGCTGGCGGTGGTGGACGTGCGCTGGATCTACGAAAACTGCCCCATCGGCACGCCGGTGGTCATCTATGACGACGCCGAGAACCCCGGCCCCATGGGCAAGCCGGAGACGCTGTACATCGACCCGGCGGATGAGACGCTGCGGGGCTGGGATCCCACCGACCCCGACCCGGCGAACCCCTGGGACGACAGCTATCTGGATGGCACAGCCATCCGCAGCCGGGCGGCGGCCGCCGACTGGGAGGCTTTTAAAAACAGCGAGGCCTTCACCCAGAACCTGACCCCCACCGACCTGCAGGGCTGGAGCCACGACAGCTCCATCGAGGGTACCCGGGGGTAAGAGAGAAACGGCCCCATGCCGATTCGTGCCACTTCGCCCGAGCCTTCCGCACCGCACGCGGCGTCCCGGACACTTTTCACGACGAAGAAAAGTGTCCGTTCCGAGGCGCACTACGTGCGGAGGCACGGGCTTCGCCTCGGCGTTCATCAAGCGGCGGTCCGGGTGAATCTTTTCGCAAAGCCGTCCCTTTTCTTTTTCGGGGCGGCGTTTCCCTTTTATCCTTATGCGGCCTCAGCCCGCCAGTTCCTCCATCGCCTCGCGGGCGGTGTCGGCGCTGAACAGAAAGCTGCCGCTGAGGGTGTAAACTTCCACGTGGCTGCCCACATAACGAATCTCGTACTCCATAATTCCTGCCCGCCTTTCTGCGTTTTGGCTTTGCGGGGGACGTTTCCCCCGCCTCATGCTACCAGTATAGGCGAATATAGGTACGATAATCGGGATTTTGAATGGCGGCGGAAAATTTTTCCGCCGCGCAAAAAAGGGCCGCCCCCGGATTTGCCGGGGGCGGCCCTTTCGCTGTGTTTTCACTCGGTCTTTTGATAGACCGCTTCGATCTCGGCCACATACATGGTGTGGTAGTCCTTTTCCGGGTACCAGCGCTCGTCGGCGTCGCAGCCGGGGGCAAAGCCCGCCGGGTCCAGCGGCTGGGTGTAAAGGGTGCGGCACACCAGCACCGTCTCGGCCTGGGCGAAGGCGGGCGCTCCGTCGAAATCGCACACCTCAAAGCCCACCTTGCCGATCTTGTCCTCGTCCCGGCCGCTGACCCGGCCCAGATAGGCCAGATTCTGGCGCTGCTCCTCGCCGTAGAAGCTCAGGGTGAAGCGGCCGGCGGCGTCCACGAACTCCTTGGTGAACCGCTGGGGCCGAAGGAACACAAAGGCCACGTCCTTGCCCCACATCACCCCCATGCCGCCCCAACTGGCGGTCATGGTGTTCACCTTGCCCTCCTTTTCGGCGCTCACCAGCATCCACCGGCGGCCGATCATGTTGAAAGGCTCGGCATGAAGGGCGGAAAGTTCGATCTTCTCAAAGGACATGTTCATCACACTCTGCTTTCTGTCTGGATCTTGCCCGGGGCGGGGCGGCCCTTGCCGCCGCCGCGGTAGCGGTCATAACAATACTGGATGATGGCGCCCCGCTTCACGATGCCGATGAAGCTGCGCTTGTCATCCAGCACGGGCACAAAGTTCTGGGTCATGGCGGCGGCCACCAGTTCGTCCATCTGGGTGTTCACCGTCACCGGCAGGTAGTCCCGCTTGCGGGGGATGGCCCGCACGGGAATGTCCTCGGCGTTTTCGATGCGGATGCCCTGGTTCTTGATGGCCCAGAGCAGGTCGCCTTCGGTCATGGTTCCCACATACTCGCCTTTGCGGTTGAGCATGGGGATGGAGGAATAGCGGTGGTACTCCATCTTTTCCAGAGCCTGCCGCAGGGTGAAATCATCGTATATAAAAGCCACGTCCTGTTTGGGGGTCAGAAAAAACAGGATGTTCACGCGCAAGACCTCTTTTCTGGGCACAGGAATGCCCGTCATTCTTTTGTTATTTTTATTATACCACAGCTTGCGCGTCCGAGTGTGAAGAACTTGTTAAACCCGGCGGCGGATTTTTTCGGCGGGGCGGCGCGAAACGGGCCGTTCCCCTTTAAAAATATCCGTTTCTGTGGTAGAATAGAACACGATTATCCCATCGAAACGGCTGAAAGGAGGCCGCGTCTTTGCCCTTTGCAAAACGAGCCGCCGCGCTGGCGCTGGCGGCCTGCCTTTTCCTGACCGGGTGCGGCGCGCCGGCCGGGGACGACTCCGCTCCCGCGCCGAGCCCCACCCCCTCGCCCGCGGCTCCGGCCCCGGCCGACCGGCTGGTGCTGGGCTACACCCCCGGCGACGGGTTCAACCCCTTCCTCACCGGCTCCACGCTGGTGCGCCAGAACGCCGGGCTTTTGTACGAAAAACTGGTGGAGATCGGCCCCGATATGTCCATCGTCTACCGGCTGGCCAGCAGCATCGACGTGCTGGACCTGCAGGCGGTCATCCACATCCGGGGCGGCGCCACCTTTGCCGACGGCACCCCCGTCACCGCCGAGGACGCGGCCGCCAGCATCGAGGCCGCCCGCACCAGTCCCCTCTACTCCGGCCAGCTGGCCAACGTGACCAGCGTGGAGGTGAGCGACGGGGCGGTGGTGGTGACGCTGGCCCGGCCCGATTCCCTGTTCAGCTATCTGTGCGACATCCCGGTGCTGAAGGCCTCGGAGGTGGCGGCGGCAATGCCCACCTCCAGCGGCCGCTACGTCTACAGCGAGGGCGGCGTGCTGGTGGAGAACCCCCGCTGCCTCTTCGCCGAGGACGGCCAGCCCGCGGAGATCGGCCTGGCCGAGGTGGGCAGCTACAACGAGATGGTCTCGGGCCTGACGGTGGGCTCGCTGAACCTCTACCAGACCAGCGAGCTGAACGACTCGCCCTCCGGCGTTGCCAGCGACCTGAGCTACTACCGCACCAACAACCTCATCTTCCTGGGGGTGAACGGGGCGGCGGCGCAGGACAACGCCATGCTTGCCCCCCTGCTGGGCACCGCCGCCGGGCGGGGGCTGCTGAGCCAGATCATCGACCGCCGCGTTCTGGCGGAAAAGGGCTACTATTCCCGGGCCTACCCGGCCACCGGAGCCATCAACAGCTTCTACCCCTGCGTGCTGGCCCAGCAGGTCATCCTGCCGGAGGCCCAGCACACCGAGGCGGAGGCCCGGGCCGCGCTGGCGGCGCTGGGCTACACCGAAAACCCCATGGACGGCTTCTTCTACACCGCCGACGGCCAGAAGCTGACGGTGCGGCTCCTGGTCTACAGCGGCAACACCTACAAGCGCTACGCCGCCAGCCTCCTGGCGGACCAGCTGGAGACGGTGGGCATCGCGGTAACGCTGGAACAGGCGGATGATTTTGAAGTTTTCCGCGAAAAAGTGCTTTTGGGCGATTTTGACCTGTACATCGGCGAGGTCAAGTTGTATAATAATATGGATATGAGCCCGTTTATGGAGGGCGGCGGCGCCAGCGCCGGCATCGTGCAGAGCGAAGCCCTTTCCGCTGCCTACGACGCCTTCCGCAGCAACATGAGCGCCGCGGGCGCCTACGAGGCGGCCTTTGCCGCCGAGATGCCCTTTGTGCCCCTTCTGTGGCGCAACGGCACCGTGGTGCACACCCGCAGCATCCGGGGGCTCACATCCTCTATCAGCAATGTGTTCTATTCTCTGGGGCAGCTTCAGTTTGTCTCCGCAGACTCTTAACCGAACAGGAGGTTGTTTGTATGATCACCTTGCAAAACCCGCTGGGCACCATCAGCATGAACGCCGACTACTTCGCCGAACTGGTCAGCCTGGCGGCCCGCAGCTGCTACGGCGTGGCCGGCATGGCCACCGGCGGCGCCCACGACGATTTCAAGAGCCTTTTCTTCGGCAGCGATTTCCCTGAAAAGGGCGTGCGGGTGACCCAGAACGAGGGCAAGCTCACCATCGAGCTGCACATCAAGGTGGGCTATGGGCTGAACATCGCCACCATCGTGCAGAGCATCACCCACAAGGTCAAGCATGAGGTGGAAAACGCCACCGGCCTGAAGGTGGAGCGCATCGAGGTCTCGGTGGACGACATCGTGGCCGACTGACGGCCCCCTTCCCGCCGCCTTCGCGGGCGGACCCATAACTTTGATGTTGAGGTGTACTGTAATGATTACTGGTCGTATCCTGCGTGACGCCATCCTCTCCGGCGCCAACAACATTTCCAACCAGCGTTCCCGCGTGGACGAGCTGAACGTCTTCCCCGTGCCGGACGGCGACACCGGCACCAACATGAGCATGACCGTGGGCGCGGCGCGCCCCGAGCTGGAAGCCATGAGCGACGACTGCGCCGTGGGCGAGGCCGCCAAGGCCGCCGCCAGCGCGATGCTGCGGGGCGCCCGGGGCAACTCCGGCGTGATCACCAGCCTTTTGTTCCGGGGCTTCTCCAAAGCGCTGGACGGCAAAAAGACCGCCGACGCCGCCGACGTGGTGGCCGCCCTGCAGAAGGGCGTGGAGGCCGCCTACAAGGCCGTGATGAAGCCCACCGAGGGCACCATGCTCACCGTGGCCCGCGTGGCCAGCGAAGAGGCCGCCGCCAGTGGCATCGCCGACGTGGTGGAGCTGTGGCAGCTGGTGATGAGCGCCGGCCAGCGCGCGCTGGACAACACCCCCAACCAGCTGCCTGTGCTGAAGAAGGCCGGCGTGGTGGACGCGGGCGGCCAGGGCCTGATGGTCATTTTTGAGGGCATGCAGATCGTGTTCGAGGGCGGCAAGCCCATCCAGTGCGAGGAAGCGGCCCAGAACAAGGCAAAGCTCTCCACCGACGGCGCCGGCAAGGGCGTGTTCACCGACGACCTGATGAAGGTGGAGGACATCAAGAACGGCTACTGCACCCAGTTCCTGGTGAACAAGAACGAGGGCGCCAGCATCGCCAAGCTCCGGGCCTTCCTGGAGTCCAACGGCGACAGCGTGGTGGTCATTGAGGACGACGACGTGGCCAACTGCCATGTGCACACCGCCGACCCGGGCAAGATTTTGAGCCACGCCATCCAGTACGGCTACCTCACCGGCTTCAAGATCGAGAACATGCACGAGCAGTTCCTGGCCCGCCAGAAACAGGGCAAGGGCCTGGAGAAGCAGAAGGCCGCCGAGGAGGCTCCCGCCGCTGCCTTCCCCTACGCCGCGGTGGACCCCGAGCGCACCTTCGGCTTTGTGGCCGTGGCCGCCGGCGAGGGCCTGGCCTCCGTGTTCGCGGATCTGGGCGTGGACGCCGTGGTCAGCGGCGGTCAGACCATGAACCCCGCCACCGAGGACATCCTGGCCGCCGTGCAGAGCGTGCCCGCCGGCACCGTGTTCGTGCTGCCCAACAACAAGAACATCATCATGGCCGCCGAGCAGGCCCAGAAGATCGCCGACCGCAAGGTGGTGGTGCTGCCCACCCGCACCATCCCCCAGGGCATCACCGCCATGCTCAGCTTTGACCCCGACGCCGACGCCGACGCGAACTCCATCGCCATGATGGAGGCTGCCGGCCGTGTGAGCACCGGCCTTGTGACCTTTGCCGCCCGCAACAGCGACTTTGACGGCCACAAGATCAAGAAGGGCGACATCATGGCCATGGAGAACGGCAAGATCGTGAACATCGGCACCGACATCTCCAAGATGACCTACCGCCTGGCCCGCAGCATGGTGAAGAAGGACACCAGCTTCATCACCCTCATCAGCGGCTGCGACGTGAGCGAGGAAGAGGCCCAGCGCACCCTGGAACTGGTGCAGGCCAAGGTGGGCGACAGCGTGGAAGTCACCCTCATCAACGGCGGCCAGCCGGTCTACTACTACATGATCGGCGTGGAATAAGCCCATACAACGCCCACAGGCGGCAGGCACGGAATGTGCCTGCCGCCTTTTTTCGCGCGGGATTTGTGCTATAATGAGGAAAACACGAGGGAAAGGGGGCCGCGGCCATGCGGGCAGACACACCGGTGCAATACCTCAAGGGCGTGGGCCCCAAGACCGCCGAAAAGTTCGCAAGGCTCGGCGTGGCCACGGTGGAGGACCTGCTGGGGCTGTATCCCCGGCGGTATGTGGATTATTCGAATCCCGCCCCGGTGGCCGCCGCCCCCTTCGACACCGACACAGTGGTGAAAGCGGCGGTGTACTCCAAGCGGGGGGCGGTGCGGCTGCCCGGCGGGCGCACCATGGTGCAGGTGCTGGCGGGGGACGACAGCGCCGGCCTGTCTCTGACCTGGTTCAACACCCACTTTGCGGCGGACAGCCTGCAGGTGGGGGAAGAATACTTTTTTGAGGGCCGGGTGCGGGGCACGCTGACGAGGCGGGAGATGACCAACCCCACGGTGCGCACCCCCGCCCAGGTGGAAAAGACGCCCCTGGCCCCGGTGTATCCCCAGACGGAGGGCCTTGGCAGCGGCCAAATCGCCCGGTGCGTGGCCCGGGCGCTGGAAGAGGCGGAGCCGCTGGAAGAGATCCTGCCGCCGGAGTTTCTGACCCGGTTCAAGCTGCCGGGGCGCTGGCAGGCCCTGCAGGACATCCACCGCCCCGCCTCCATGGCCGCCGCGGCGGCTGCAAGGCGGCGGCTGGTGTTCGACGAACTGTTCACTTTGCAGCTGGGCCTGGGGCTTTTGCGCAGCCGGGGCGCGGCGAAGGCCAGCGCGGTGATGGAGCCCGCCGACCTTGGCCCCTTCTGGTCGAGCCTGCCCTTTTCCCCCACCGGGGCCCAGCGGCGGGCGGCGGGGGAAATTTGCGGCGACATGACAAAGACCGCCCCCATGAACCGGCTGCTGCAGGGGGACGTGGGCAGCGGCAAGACGCTGGTGGCGGCGGCGGCGGTGTACACCGCTTACAAAAACGGCTGGCAGAGCGCCCTGATGGCCCCCACCGAAATCCTGGCCGCCCAGCACGCCGAGACGCTGCACAAGCTGCTGGGCTCCTTCGGGGTGCGGGTGGCGCTGCTCACCGGCGGCATGAAGGCGGCGGCAAGGCGCACGGCGC
Organism: Candidatus Allofournierella merdipullorum; assembly: GCA_019116345.1. GTDB lineage: Bacteria > Bacillota > Clostridia > Oscillospirales > Ruminococcaceae > Allofournierella_A > Allofournierella_A merdipullorum. The sequence continues at coordinate 12,400 of DXBV01000052.1, forward strand.
TGGCGGCCATTGCCGCGGGGGAGGCCGACCTGGTGGTGGGCACCCACGCGGTCATCGGCGAGGGAGTGCAGTTCAAGGCGCTGGGCCTTGCGGTGGTGGACGAACAGCACCGCTTCGGCGTGCGCCAGCGGGGCCTTTTGGCGGGCAAAGCCGCCCAGCCCCATGTGCTTGTGATGAGCGCAACGCCCATTCCCCGCACGCTGGCGCTGCTGGTCTACGGCGATCTGGACATCTCGGTGCTGGACGAGCTGCCCCCCGGGCGAAAGGCCATCAAGACCTACGCCGTGGGCGGCGAAAAGCGCAAAGCCATGTACGGCTTTCTGGAAAAGCAAATCGCCGCCGGGCGGCAGGTCTACATCGTCTGCCCGCTGGTGGAGGAGAGCGAAGGCCAGAACACCGAGGAACTGGCGGCGGTGACCACCTATTACACCGAGGTGGCCAAGGCCCTTTTGCCCGGGCGGCGGGTGGGGCTGATGCACGGGCGGCTGAAGGCAAAGGAAAAGGCCGCCGTGATGGAGGACTTCAAGGCCGGCAGGCTGGACGCCCTTGTCTCCACCACCGTCATCGAGGTGGGGGTGGACGTGCCGGGCGCCACGGTGATGGTGATCGAAAACGCCGAGCGCTACGGCCTGTCGGCCCTGCACCAGCTGCGGGGCCGGGTGGGCCGGGGCGCGGCGGAGAGCTTCTGCATCCTGGTGAGCGACCACCCCGGCGAGGGCGTGCGGGACCGGCTGCGCTTTCTCTGCTCCACCCAGGACGGCTTTGCCATTGCGAAGTACGATCTGGAGCACCGGGGTCCCGGCGACTTTTTCGGGGACCGGCAGCACGGCCTGCCCACCCTGCAGCTGGCCAGCCTGACCACCGATACCCGCACCCTGGCGGCGGCTCACGCCAGCGCCGCCGAACTGCTGGAGGCGGACCCGGCCCTCACCGCCCCGGAGCACCGGGCGCTGGCGGGGCAGGTGCAGCGCCTCTTCGGGCGCACCACCTTCAACTGAAATCAACGGCCCGGACGGGGAACGCTCCCCCGCCCGGGCCTTTTTTATTGATTATAGTTGGGCCGGTCCGCCCAGAAATCCTCCTTCGGCAGCATCGCGAAGGTGTAGCGCGTCTCGTCCACGACGCCGCCGTCCTCCGGCAGCTCCACCTGCCCCACGCTGTATCCCGTTGCCACAAGGTAGGCATCCTGCGTTTCGGCAAAGACCTCCAGCGGAAAGTCCCCAAGCTCCCCGGCGGTGGCGAGGGTCTGCTTCACGGTGTGGCCCTGGGGGTCGATGAGGTAGTTGTCGAAGACGCCATCCTCTTCGCCCCGCACCAGGAATCCCTCTGCCGCGGCGGCCTGCAGCTGTGCCTGGGCCAGCTGGCGGCCCTGGTTCAGGTCGGTGGCGAGGGTGGTCTCCCCGCCCCCCGCCAGCAGCAGGCGGCGGATGCTGCCCGTGCGGTTTTCCAAGAGATAGAGGGCCTCCCCGTCGCAGGCGGCGCTGACCGGCCGCTCGCCGCGCACAAGCTCCTTCCAGCTGCCGCTGTCCACGTTCCACAGGCCCCAGCCCGCCTGGGTGCCCTCGCCGAAGCGCAGCACCAGTTCCCGCCCGCAGGCGCCCACGATGGCGGTGTCCAGCAGCGGCAGGCCCGTCTGCTCCTGCTGCTCCCCGGAGGCCGGGTCCAGAATGAGCAGCCGCTTTTCCGCCTTGCCGTCGGTGTAGTCCGCCAGGATGCAATACAGCCGCCGGCCGTCCCAGGCGGGCGGGCCCGCCACCGAGACAGACGCGTCAAAGCGGGCCAGTTCCTTCCGGTCGGAACCGTCCCGCTCACAACACAGGATGCGCGCCTGGCCGCCGTCGTTCTCCCAGGGCGCGCCCTGCCAGACCACGAACAGCTGCTCCCGGGCAGTGTACACCGTCACGTCGCAGCCGTCCCACGCAATGCGGGCGGTGCAGCCCTCGTCGGTGTGGGCGCAGCCGGCGCTGCACACCGGGGTGTCCTGCAGGGTGGCGAAGTCCACAAAATGGAGCACAAAATCGCCGCCGTTTTCCCGGGCAAGGTAGTAGTAGCCGGTTTCGGCGTCCCACTGGGTCAGCACGGTCAGCTCCGCGTCGGATGCGGCGGGCGCCGCGCTGGCGGCCTCGGGTACGGAGGAAGCGGGGGCGTCGGCAAGCAGGGGGCTGTTCTGCTTGGTGCAGGCGGCCAGCAGAACGCCGCACAAAAACAGGGCGATCCAGAGGGAATGTTTCATCTCGGTTCCTCCTTTCGGGGTTCAGCGCACCGCCAGCGCGCGGCTGCCCATGGCCGTGTAGATGCGCTCAAAGGTGTCTTTGTCCACCCGGGTGTTGCCGGAGAGCGGGTCCGCCAGCAGGCAGTCGCCGCCCTCCACCCCGGCCAGCACCAGACAGTGGAGATTGGCGTAGGGGGTGTATTCCTCGCCGGAGGGCAGCGTCCAGGTAAATCCTTCGCTGAAGCGGGGGTCGGCATAGTCCTGGGTGAACCACACCGCTACCGGCCGCCCGTCGGCCAGCTGCTGTTCCAGCTTTGCAAAGGAGGCGCCGGTGAGGTCCTGGGCCCGCAGGGAGCTGCCGATGAAGGCCAGATAGTTGTTGGCTCCCTGCACCACCGGGGCCGCGAAGCAGTACCAGCCGCCGCTGGGGCTGGTGGGATCGCCCGCGTAGGCCTCCTCCGGGTCGGGGCCGAAGCGGTCCGGCCCGGAATAAGAAAACTCCTGGCGGGGGATCCACTCCATGGCCAGTTCGGCGGCGTCCGCCTCCACGCCGGCACAGCGGAGCAGGGTGGCCAGGCTGGCCGCCTCGCAGCCGTTGGGCAGGGTGGGATTTTGCAGCACCGGCTCCACCTCCGGCACGCCAAAGGCCTCCGGGGCCTCCGCGTTCATGCCCACTGTGACAGAGAACAGGGCTTTGGCCCGGTCAATGCCGTCGGCCAGCGCGCCCTGGGTCTGGCCCAGCACCCTCAGCAGCGCCCAGCCGCAGAGAGCAACCACCGCCAGCCGCACCACGGCGCCCGCAAGGCGGCGCTTGCGCCGCCGGCGGGGGGCGGGCGCACGGTAGACCGGGCGCTCGGGCTGCCGGCTCCGGGGCTGGCGAAGGGGCGCGGCGGCCTCCACCGGGGCGAAGGCAGGCAGGGGGATGGCCTGCTCCCACTGGCCGGCGGGCCGCAGGGCGGCGGCGGTGCGGATGGTGCGCGTGCTCATAAAAAAATCCCCCTCTGACACGATACATTTTTCGGCAACTGTCTGCCGCAAAACAAGTATCGCGCCAAAGGGGGCGCAAAGTCTGCAAAAAGCGGTATCGAAACTGTAAACATCCCGCAGAAAAACCGCAAAATCTCACTGCTGCAGCGCGTAGCCGGAGAAGCAGTCCAGCACCGGGTCGTAATAAAGGGCCAGGTTGCCGCCGTACCAGCCGAAGAGCACCATCACCTGTTTTTCCAGCGGCACGATCTGCACGTCCAGCCCCAGGTCGTTCAGCACCCGGTTCAGCTCCGCCTCGCCCATCTCCTGGTCTGTGTAGATGGGCTGGTGGTTGTAAAGGGTGCCCCAGCTTTCTCCCGGTTCCTGCCAGCCGTCGGCGCTGTAGAGCACCAGGCTGTTGTACTGGGCGCTGCGCACCATGCCCTGCAGGGTGCTGAGCATATCCGCCAGCTGGTCGCGGCCCATGCCCTGCCAGTATTCCTCCACCGGCTCCAGGGGGAAGGAGGCTTCATCCAGCGCCCAGGGGTAGGGGGTGAGCATGCTGTTCAGCCGCTGGTAGAGTTGGAGGCGCTGGTCGTCGTTGGAGAGGTTGACCAGGTACAAAAGTTCCTCCCGGCAGCGCTGCACGGCGGTCTCCTGCCAGTCGTCGGGCAGATTTTGATAGCCGTCCACGGCATACACAAGGCAGCTCACGGCAAAGCCGCTGTCCCGGTAGCCGGCGGCGAACTCCGCCGCCAGGGGCTGCTGCACCGCGTTGGGGGTGGCAAGGCCGGCGATCTGGGGCGGGGTGTCGGTGAAGCGGATGCCCCGCACATAAAGGCAGTCGCCGCCCTCCGCCCCGGCCATGTACACCTGGCCGGACGAGGCGTTTTCGCCCTGGCCCATGCCCCAGCCGAAGAGGTCCAGCCAGGGGGCGGCGAATTCGCCGGAGGCCTCGGCCCAGCGATAGACGCCGTTTTGTTCCTCCGCCGTTTCCAGCAGCTGCCAGGGCCAGAACTGCACGTCGGCGCTCTCGGCGCCCAGGGCGCTGTAGACCGGCAGGGCGCTGTGGCTCTCCACCTGACGGCCCGGCGGGGAAAGGCCCGCCGCGGCCACCAGGCCCATGCCCGCCGCCAGCACGCCGGCGCAGGCGCCGAAAAAGAGCAGGCCGGGCCGGCCGGGGAAAGAACGCTGTTTCACGGGGCCGCGGCCTCCTTTCAAACATTTACTGGATGGCGATGCCGGACCAGTTCTCCAGCACAGGGTCGTAGTAAAGGCCCATGGTGACCCCCCCGCCGGAAAAGAGCACCAGCACACTGTCGGAAAGGGTGACCACCTGCAGCTCCATGCCGTACTCGGCATACTGCTGTTGCAGGCGCTGTTCCAGCTTGTGGGTGTCGGCTTCGCTCATGGTGCCGGCGGCCAGCGCCGCCGGGTCGGGGGAGTTTTCCGGCGGCCAGAGGGCGGTATCCGGCCCAATGCCCGCCGGCCACTGCAGGTAAACGTCGATGGCCAGCGCTTCCGTCAGCGGCGCGGCCAGCCGGTCCAACAGATTTTCGATGGGCATGCGGGCGGATGCCTGCAGCCGCCGCAGCGCCTCGTCGCTCAAAGAGCCGTCCTCGGTGCCCAACGGCTGCGAAGCGGGCGCTTCCTGCGGATCGCCGGCCAAGTCCGCCGGGGACGGAGTGGCAGAGATCACTTCGGAGGCGGTGGCGTTGTCCATCAGCCAGCCCGCCGCGCCGCACTGGAACCAGAGGTCCAGCAGCACCTGGCGGTAGGCCGCCTCCAGCTGGGCCTCGGTGGGCGTTTCTTCCGATTTGAGCACAAAGCTCATCGCCAGGCCGAAGGTGAGGGCGGGGTCGCTGCCGCTGCCCCGGGCCATATCCAGCGTGAGGGCGCGGGGCGAACCGCCCTCGGGCGTCCAGGTCACCGGCACATCCTGCAGATACTCGCAGCTGGAACGGGCGTCGTGATAGGTCTCCACCGACGCGGCGGTGGTGTCCATCTCCACACCGCCCCCGCCTAAGATCCCGTCGGTGATCAGCACCAGCATTTCCTGCAGATAGCTGTCGCCCTCCACCGGGATGAGCGAGGGCTCCTGCCCGGCGCACTCGGCGTAAAAGGTCCAGGGCCAGAAGCTCACGTCGTCGGTGCGCTGGCCCACGGCGCTGTAGACCGGCAGCGCCGAAGTGGAGGCCACCTGGGTGCGGGGGGTGAGCACCGCCTGTTCCAGCACGAAGGTGAGGACAGTGCCCGCCAGCAGGATGATCACGCCGGTGGTCGCCACCTTGCGCTGCACCGTGCCGGCTTTGCCCGCGCCGGGGCGGCGGATGCGCCGCGGCCCGCTCATGGTTCTTCCTCCCCCACGGGCGGGGCGGTCAGGGGAAAGCGCAGGGTGATAAGGGTGCCCTTGCCCACCCGGCTGTCGATGGCAAAGGCGCCCTTGTGGATGCGGCAGATCTCCTCGCACAAGGCAAGGCCCAGGCCCGCGCCGCCGGCCTTGCGGCTGCGGGACTTATCCACCATGTAGAAGGGCTGGCGCACCTTGTCCAGCTCCTTCTGGGGGATGCCCTGGCCGTAGTCCCGGATCATGATCTCCGCCTGGCCGCCCTGGCGGTGGGCCAGCATCTGGATGCGGCTGCCCTCGGGGCTGGCCTTGCGGCCGTTGTCGATGAAGTTGTACAGCAGGGATTTGAACAGCTCCCGGTCCATCATCACGAACAGCCCCTCCTCGCAGACCTGCTGCAGGGTGAGGCCGGAGCTGGCCAGCACCGGCTCCATGGCGGCGGCCACCTCTTTCATCACATCCGCCAGCGGCTCCGGGGTGAACACCAGGTTCTGACTGCCCACGTTCAAAAGCTCCATCAGCTTGCCGGACAGCGAACGCATCCGCTTTGTCTCCTCCACGATGATGCCGGCGTACTCCATCCGCTTTTTGTCCGGCACGTCCTTTTGCAGATACAACAGGTCGGCAAAGCCCAAAATGCTGGTGAGGGGCGTTTTCATCTCGTGGGCCATGTTGGCGATGAAGGCGCTGCGGTCCTCGGCGGCCTGTTCCAGCTGGGTGACCCGGCTCTGGACCGCCTCGGCCATGCGGTTCATGTCCTGGGCCAGGTCCGCCAGCTCGTCGGAGCCGGACAGGCGGATGCGCTCGGAATAGCTGCCCGCGGCGATGCGCCGGGACGCCCGGCTGAGCACGTTCAAGGGGCGCAGCAGCGTCTGCACCACCACCAGCAGCGCGCCGGCGGCGCCCAGGCTGCCCGCGGCGCTGAGGGTCAGGGCGGTGGCCGCCTGGCGGCGCAGGATGCCCTCCACCTCCGACACGTCGAAGACGCACAGCAGGCGGTAGTCCGTCTGCTCCAGCGAGAGGGGGGCGTTCAGCGCCAGATACAGCCGCCCGGCCTGGCGAAAGGTGCGGGAGTAGGTGAGGGTCTCGTCGGCGTAGTCGTCGCCCTGCAGCGCGGCGGCGTCCATCAGTTCGTCGAAGCTGGCGCCGGCGATGGTGTTCCAGTCCTCGGTGCCCCGGCGCAAAAGCCGGCTGGACACGAGATACTCGTCCGCCTCCTGCCTTGCCAGCACCGACGCGGCGGCGGAGTCCGCCTCCTCGGCGGAAAGGCGCACCTTGCCGCTTTGCAGCCGCTGGCTGACCACGCCGGTCTTGATGAGGCTGGCCAGCGACTGCTGCTGGGTCAAAGCGCGCTGATTTTCCCGCTCCCACAGCGAGCTGCGGCTCGAAAGCAGAAAGAGCAGGCTCAACAGGCTGGTGACCGTGACGGTCAGCGCCAGGGTGGACAGAAAGATCTTCTGCCAGAGTTTCATGTGTCAGCTCTCCAGTCGGTAGCCCACCCGGGGCAGGGTGACGAGTTTTTCGGAAAGGTGCAGCTTCTGGCGCAGCCGCTGGACGTGGATGTCCACCGTGCGGCTCTCGCCCTCAAATTCATAGCCCCAGACCAGGGCCAGCAGCTTTGCGCGGCTGAGGGCCAGGTCACGGTTCTGCAAAAACACCCGCAGCAGCTCGAACTCCTTGGGGGAGAGGGCCACCGGCTCGCCGGCCAGGGTCACGGTGTGGCTGCCCAGGTCCTGGCGGATGTCGCCGTATTCCAGCACCTCCCGGCCCTTGCCCCGGCGGCGCAGGGCCACCTCCACCCGCGCCAGCAGTTCCAGCGCCTCGAAGGGCTTGGCGATGTAGTCCTCGGCCCCGAGGTGCAGCCCCCGGACTTTATCCGCCACCTGCTGCATGGCGGACAGAAAGATCACCGGCGTGCCCTGGCTGGCCACCCGCTCCATCACGGCAAAGCCGTCCAGCCCGGGCAGCATCACGTCCAGCAGCACCAGGTCAAAGCCCCCGGCAAAGATGCGCTCCACCGCTTTCACGCCGTCGGAGCAGATCTCGCTGGTGTAGCCGCCCAGGGAGAGGGTGGCCTCGATCATCTGGGCGATGTGCGCCTCGTCCTCCACGATCAGGATATGTGCCATGGGTGTGATTCCTCCTTTTTCTGCAAAGGGGCCGCGGCCCCTTAACAGTATGCCACACCTGCGCCCAAGGTGTCGACAACAAGTTGTATCGAAACTGTAAATACCAAAGGGAAACGGGCCGTTTTTTTTACAAAAACGGCCCGTTGGTTCGCTTATTCGTGCTCGCCCACCCAGCGTTCGCCTTCCTCCCACACGGGGGCGGCGGCGGCAAGGCTTGCCGGCACGTTCAGGATGCGCTGGTTGCGGCTGCCCCGGAAGCGCAGTTCCAAACTGCACTCCTCCTGCACAAAGGGGCCGTCGATGAGGGTGTCCAGCGCGGCCAGCAGGGCCTTTTGGGCCTCGGTGCCTTTTAGCAGCTGCTCGAAGGTGTAGCCGGTGTAGCTGGCCACCTCATAGCCCGCCTGGCGGCACAGGGCCACAAAGCGGAGCATCTCTTCCCCCGCCTGGGCGAAGGGCTCGCCGCCGGAGAGGGTGACGCCTTTGCACAGGGGGCTTTTTTTCGCCATCGCCACCAGTTCTTCGGGGGTGAAGGCCTGCCCGCCCTCAAAGGGCCAGGTCTCAGGGTTGTGGCACCCCGGGCAGTGGTGGGGGCAGCCCTGGAAAAACACGGTGAACCGCAGCCCCGGGCCGTCTACGATGCTGTCGGCCACACAGCCTGCAACTTGGAGCATTACAGGTGCTTCACCCGGTCGTGCTCTTCGGCCTTCTTGGCGTCATTCCACTTGTCCATGGTGCCCACCAGGTAGCCGGTGATGCGGCGGATGCGCTCAAAGGGGACGTCCTTGCCCACGACGGACTGTTTCTGCATAGCTGCCATTGTGTTTTCCTCCTCTAAATCGAAAGGCGCGGGGCCTTTTTTCAATTACCGTACTGTATTATACCGTTCTTTCGGCCGGCGGCCTGTTGCCGGTGCAACAAACCGGCTCATTCGCACCCGCAGAAGGTGGGAACGCCGGGGTACTTTTTGCGCAGCTCGGCCAGCTTTTCGGGGCTGAGGGCCTCGCCGCTGCGGCGGCCGCACCGGGGGCACACATCGCCGATGACGCCCACATAGCCGCACACGGGGTCGCGGTCGACGGGGTGGTTGATGCTGCCGTAGCCAACGCCCGCGTCGTGCATGCAGCGCACAACGCTCTCGAAGGCTTCCAGGTTGCCCGCGGTGTCGCCGTCCAGCTCCACATAGCTGATGTGGCCGGCGTTGGCCAGGGCGTGGTAGGGGCCCTCCTTCTGGATCTTGTCGTAAGCGGAGATGGGGAACCAGACGGGGATGTGGAAACTGTTGGTGTAGTACTCACGGTCGGTGACGCCGGGAATGGAGCCGAAGCGCTTGCGGTCCATGCGGGTGAAGCGGCCGGAGAGGCCCTCCGCCGGGGTGGCCAGCAGGGTGAAGTTCATCTTCATCTCCTGGCTCTTCTTGTCGCAGAACTCGCGCATATGGCCCACGATCTCCAGGCCCTTCTTCTGCATCTCGTCGCTCTCGCCGTGGTGGTGGCCGTAGAGGGCGGTGAGGGTCTCGGCCAGGCCGATGAAGCCGATGGAGAGGGTGCCGTGCTTCAAGACCTCACGCACCTCGTCGGCGGGGCCCAGATTGTCGCTGTCCAGCCAGACGCCCTGGCCCATCAGGAACGGGTAGTTGTAGACCCGCTTGGCAGCCTGGATCTCGTAGCGGTCCAGCAGCTGCTTTGCCACCAGCTCCAGCATGGCGTCCAGCTTCTTGTAGAAGGCGGCCTCGTCGTGGTCGGCCAGGATGGCCAGGCGGGGCAGGTTGATGGAGGTGAAGGACAGGTTGCCGCGGCTGTAGCTGATCTGGCGTTCGGGATCATAGACGTTGCCCATCACGCGGGTGCGGCAGCCCATGGTGGCCACCTCGGTCTCGGGATGGCCGGGCTTGTAGTACTGGAGGTTGAAGGGCGCGTCCAGGAACACATAGTTCGGGAACAGGCGCTTGGCGCTGACCTTCATGCTCAGCTTGAACAGGTCGTAGTTGGGATCGCCCTCGTTGTAGTTGACCCCCTCCTTGACCTTGAAGATGTGGATGGGGAAGATGGGCGTCTCGCCATGGCCCAGGCCCGCGTCCTCCGCCAGCAGGATGTTGCGGATGGCCATGCGGCCTTCGGGGGTGGTGTCGGTGCCGTAGTTGATGCTGCTGAAGGGGGTCTGGGCGCCGGCGCGGGAGTGCATGGTGTTCAGGTTGTGCACAAAGCCTTCCATGGCCTGGTAGGTGTCCCGGTCGGTCTGCTTGTAGGCGCGGCGGCGGGCGGTGGCCACGATGCGCTTTGCCTCTTCGGCGGAGAGGGCGCTGGTCTCGGCCAGGGCGTCGGCCACGATGGCGTCGAACTCCTCGGCCTTCACCTCCATGCGGGGCTGCATGCCCAGCGCGTCGGCGGCCTTATTCACCGCGGCGGCGGCCAGGGCGCTCTCGTCCTCACTGTCCAGCAGGTCCTCCACGCCCTCGGTGAGCTTTTTCAGATAGAGCTTCGCGAAGCTCTTGCGGATGCCCTCGGCCATGCCGTAGTCGAAGTTCGGGATGGACTGGCCGCCGTGCTGGTCGTTCTGGTTGGACTGGATGGCGATGGCCGCCAGCGCCGCGTAGCTGCCGATGCTGGCAGGCTCGCGCAGAAAGCCGTGGCCGGTGGAGAAACCGCCGTGGAACAGGCGCAGGATGTCGATCTGGGTGCAGGTGGTGGTGAGGGAGTAGAAATCGAAATCGTGGATGTGGATGTCGCCCTCGGAGTGGGCCTTGGCCTGCTCGGGAGTGAGCAGGTAGGCCGCGTTGTAGGCCTTGGCGCCGGCGGTGCCGATCTGCAGCATGCTGCCCATGGCGGTGTTGCCGTCGATGTTGGCGTTGTCACGCTTCATGTCGCTGATGCGGGCGTCCACGTTGGTGATCTCGTCGATGGTCTTCATCAGGCTGGTGTTGGCCTCGCGGATGCGGGTGCGGTTGGCCCGGTACAGGATGTACTTCTTGGCCGCCTCGTCGTGGCCGCACTCCATCAGGCCGGTCTCCACCGCGTCCTGGATCTGCTCGATGGAGGGGGATTCCTCGCCGCAGTCCACCTCCAGGTGGCGGGCCACCTTGTTGGCCACGCGGGCCGCTTCCCGCGCGTCGCCCTCGCCGGCGGCCTCCAGGGCCTTGAGCACGGCGGCCGCGATCTTGCCCTCGTCGAACAAAACGACGCGTCCGTCTCGCTTGATAACGCTTTTGATCATGATGCAAACTCCTCCTGACCCGGCTTGGCGCCTTGCTTCGCGCTTTGTCGGCCCCTCATGCGCGCCGTCTGGTCATTCTCTGTATTTTGGGGTGAAAATGCTACTTAAAACATTATGGCACCTACATATAGTGGCTGTCAATATGACCGGGCGCAAAATAAACGCCAAGGTTTCGGTGATTTTTTTGTGAGTTTTGCTTTTCACGTTCAAAAGGGGGCAAAAACATGCTACAATGGATGCGCATCGTATGCGCATCCAGCCCCGAAGAGGGTCAAAATAAGGGGGGAGCCCTTGTGGAACAGGGAGAGCTTCGCAGCGCCGGCGGCGTGGAATACACCCTCATCCGCAAGCGGGTGAAGAACCTGACCCTGCGCCTTGCGCCGGACGGCAGCGTGCGGGTGAGCGCCCCTCTGCGGGCCGGCGCCGCCTCCGTGGACGCCTTTGTGGCCGCCCACGCCGATTGGGTAAAGCGGGCCGAGGCGCGCCACCGGGCCACGGAAGCCGCCCGGGCGGCCCTGGCCCCGCCGGAAAAGGACCAATGCCTCGCCCTTTTTAAAGAGGTGAGCGACGGGGTGTTCCCCCGGTTCGAGAAGGTGCTGGGGGGCAAAAAGCCCGTGATCAAAGTGCGGGACATGCGCACCCGCTGGGGCAGCTGCCACCCGGCCAAGCGGCAGATCACGCTGGCGGCGCGGCTGGCGCTGCAGCCGCCGGCGGCCATTGAATATGTGGTGGTGCACGAGTACTGCCATTTTGTGCATCCGGACCACCAGGCCGGGTTCTGGGCACTGGTGGAGAGCATCCTGCCGGACTGGAAGGCCCGCCGGGCCCTGCTGCGAAACCCGCGCTGAGCGCGCGGCCACGGAAAGGAAGATCCCTTTGGACGCAAAGTACAAACGCCTGGCGAACAACACCCTTTTGTTCGCCATCAGCAATTTTTCGGCAAAGCTGCTCAGCATCGTGCTGCAGCCTTACATCACCTTCGCCATGGGCCAGGTGGAAGAGGTGGGCATCACCAAGCTGGTGCAGAACATCGGCTCGCTGCTCATCCCGCTGGTGAGCATGGGCGTGAGCTATGCCATCATCCGCTTCGGCCTGGACGAAAAGGTGAAAAAGGGCGCGGTGTTCACCGACGGCCTGCTCACCATCCTCACGGGCTTTTTCATCATGCTGTGCTGCTATCCGCTGCTGCGGTTCATCCCCCTGTTTGCGGACTACGCCCCCTTCCTGTACATCCATGTGCTGGTGAGCTGCCTGCGCACCTGGTGCACCCAGTTCGTGCGCAGCCGCCAGCTGAACCGGCTGGTGGCGGTGGACGGCGTTTTGTGCAGCGCCACCAACCTGGGCTTTACCATCCTGTTCCTCTCCGGCTTCCACATGGGGGCCAAAGGCTATGTGCTGGCCATCATCTGCTCCGACGCGTTGAGCGCCCTGTTCGTCTTTTTCATCGCCGGGCTGGGGCGGTATCTGCGGCCCCGCTTCCACTCCACGACGCTGTGGAAGCAGATGCTGGCCTACTCGCTGCCCATGGTGCCCGCCCAGATCAGCTTCTGGGTCATCAACGCCAGCGACCTGTTCTTCGTGCAGGCCATGTGCGACGGCTACCAGGACCAGGCCGGCACCTACTGGACCGGCCTTTTGGGCGTGGGCTACTTTTTGCCCACCATCCTGTCGGTGCTGGGCACCATCTTCTATGAGGCGTGGCAGCTGTCCGCCGTGACCGAGCTGGAGGGCCGCCAGCGGTTCTTCAGCCGGGTGTTCGGCCTCTACCAGAGCCTTTTGTTCTGCTGCTGCGCGGGCATCATCCTGCTGTGCCGCCCGCTGATGTTCATCTTCAAGGCCAACTTCTTCGACGCCTGGCAGTTCGTGCCCCTGCTGGCCATCGGCACCCTGTTCAGCTGCCTCAACCAGTTCCTCAACAGCATCTACATGGTGGAAAAGCGCAGCACCCTCTCCCTTTACACCATGCTGGCGGGCGCGGTGGTCAACTGCCTGCTCAACTGGCTGTTCATCCCGGTGATGGGCCCCGTGGGCGTGACTCTGGCCAGTTTCCTGAGCTACTTCGTGGTATTCATCCTGCGGGCGGTGAACACCCGGGGCCTGCTGGCCATCGACTTTGCCCCCCTGCGCCTTACCTTCAATCTGACCATGGTGCTGGCCGAGGCCGGGCTGATGATCTTCCAGACCCCCTACTGGCCCCTGTGGTGCGCCCTCATCACCGTGGGCGTGTGCGCCTTCAACTTCCAGGGCGTTATCGGCATCGTGATGCAGCTGCTGGGCCGTCGCCGCCGCGCTTGACAGGCGGCGCGCCGGGGCGTATACTATAAGCAGCAATCATTCCTGTTTTTAAGAAAGGACGGGGCAATATGGATCTTACAGCGCTTTACAAACTCAGCTGCGGGCTGTATGTCATCACCACGGTGGACGGCGGCCGGGGGGTTGGCTGTGTGGTGAACACCGTCACCCAGGTGACCGCCGAGCCGGTGCAGGTGATGGTGGCCATCAACAAGGAAAACTTCACCGCTGGCGCGGTGCAGCGCAGCGGCCGGTTCGCCGTGTCGGTGCTCACCGAGTCGGCCCCCATGGAGCTGATCGGGCGGTTCGGCTTCCGCTCCAGCAAGGACGAGGACAAGTTCGAGGGCCTCAGGGCCGTGGAGTTCAAGGCGCTGCCCTGCCCGGCGGAGCATGTGAACGCGGTGCTGGTGTGCAAGGTGAAGGAGACGGTGGACGCGGGCACGCATCTTTTGTTCATCGCCGAGGTGGAGGACGCGGAGACCCTCTCCAAAGAGCCTTCCATGACCTACGCCTACTACCACCAGGTGAAGAACGGCCTGACCCCGCCCAAGGCCAGCAGCTACCAGGCTGCCGCGCCGGCCCCCGCCGCCACCCGCTGGCAGTGCTCGGTGTGCGGTTACATCTACGAGGGCGAGGAGCTGCCCGCCGGCTTCACCTGCCCGGTGTGCAAGCAGGGCGCCGAGGTGTTCAAGAAGATCTGACATCCGCAAATAAATGACCCCCGGCCAAGCCGGGGGTTTTTCACATGCGGGCATAGCCCTAGAATACTAGCATGCGCGTCACGTCGCGCAAGTACGGTCTGCCAGCCGCGAAAGTTCTGTTACTTGCCGCCCGTAAACGGGCGCTTTAGAAGTTCGGCATGGTCAGTTGCTCTCCTGCTTTGTCCTGCTCGTACTGTCGTTGGATGTACTCCTGTATCTTCTTTGCATTTTTTCCTGCAGTGTCCACGTAGTACCCGCGGCACCAGAATTCCCGGTTCCGGTATTTATATTTTAGTTCCGGGAACTTCTCGTACAGCATCAGGCTACTCTTTCCTTTCAGGTATCCCATGAAACTCGATACCGCTATCTTTGGCGGTATCTCAATCACCATGTGGATGTGGTCCGGGCATACCTCCGCTTCAATGATCTTAATTCCTTTCCAATTACATAGCGTTCTCAGGATGCTTCCAATTTCTCTTCTTTTCTCTCCGAAGAACACTTTCCTCCTGTATTTTGGTGCAAACACTACATGATATTTGCAATTCCAACTGGTATGCGATAAACTATTTACGTCGTTCATTTTTGAATGACCTCCCTTTGCTTGCTTGTGCAGTTGGCAGACCGCACTCCCAGTATAGCAAAGGGTGTTTTTCTTTTCCCATTATCGACATTAGTCTTCTTTTGAACCACTCGCCTAGCGAGTGGTTTTCGATATACAAAAA
>DXBV01000053.1 GCA_019116345.1 Candidatus Allofournierella merdipullorum
ACGCCGTCCAGGTTGCCGTCGGCGTAGAGGGTCACTTTCAGCCCGCCGTCCGCCGTGCGCTCGGCCTCCAGGCCGGGGCGGTGGAGCTGCAGCTCCATGGTGCCGGTGGTCTTGAGCAAGCGCCCGTCCGCTCCCGCGGCCCAGGCCACCACCGTGATGAACACGGGGATGTGAGGTTTCTTCATCGCCGCGCCGGTGAGGTTCAGCACCAGCGTGGCCGTGTTGGAGGAGCCCACCACCGCCGGGATCACCGCTTTCAGCCCCTCGGGGCAGATGGCGGTGGGCAGATAATTCCAGTGCAACCCTTCGCCGCCGTTTACGGTGAGCTGGATGTCCACCGCCGCGCCTTTGGTGTTCACCAGGTCGTCGAAAGGCCGGTAGAAGCTGACCGACACGGAAGGGGTGTCCTCTTCGGGCAGGTCGGGGGTGTCATCGGGAACGTCCGGGTCCTCAAAGTCCTCCCGGCGCTTGGGTGCGGGCAGGCTGTCCAGACCGGTAGAAAGGGCGTTGGCCGCCGCACCGCCGCCCAGGCCCAGGGCCGCCGCGCCTGCGGTGGTAGCCACGGTGCGGGTGATACCTGTGTTTTCCCACTCCCAGCCGCAAGCGCGCAAAAGAACCATGCCCGTCGTTCCGATACAAGGCCGCTGGTTGTCCGTTAAATTTATCGTTTCACCATTCTCCCACTGGCCGGTTTGTATCTGACACAAATAGCCAATGCCGGCGGAACCGTCCGGCTCTGTGCTTCCTCCCACCACCGAGTCAAATCCTCCAAAGTTCTCTTCCAACGCCCGAAGTGTGATCTGGCGAGGCTCGGACAGTTGTGCTTCCGGCTTGTTCAAACTGGTTTTTATCGTTTGAACAAACGCGAGGCATTCGTCACGGCCAGAGAAACAGTCGTCGGGCAGCAAAGAGAGCGGGAATGATGATACCGCCCCGATCGTGCAGCGTGTTTCCCACTCGGCACGACCTTCCAGGCACGGAAATACCGCCTTGGGATTCCAGGAACTCATTTCCTTTGATATAGAAACATCACGAAACACTGCTGTTGTTGTGATTTTTGTGCCATCAAGCAACTTTGCGATCGTGATCATCTGTCCATCACTGTTAAGTACAACATATCCCGGAAGCCACTCGGTATAAACGACATTATCCTTATTATAATATTTCATGCTCAAAACCAGCGGAAGACTCATGTCCTCTTCTTCCATCTGCTTTTCCGACTCGATCTGAAAAGAATATTTTCCGTCTGGTTTCAAGCTTACTGTGCCACCCTCCGCAACAGCAGCTCCAGAAATGCTTGTCTGCCCTGCAACTTCTTTCCCGACAAATAGCCGGACTTCTTGCGGCATATCTCCGACTGCCGCGAACACCGGTGCGGCACAGGCAAGACACAGCGAGGCTGCGCCGGCCAAGGCCAGTGCGCGCCGAATGAGTTTCTTGTTCATTTGCCCTGCGCCTCCCCGGCGTCTGCAGCGGCCGCTGCCTTTTTCGCCTTTGCGGCGGCCAGCCGGGGCCGCACAAGGCAGAAAATGCCCAGCAGCGCCAGCAGGATGGGCAGGCCCCGGGCCAGCAGGGGCCACAGGAAGGTCACGCTCAGGTTTTTGGTGAGAGACAGGGGCACCGCCGCCGCCATGCCCACGGCGAAGCCGGCAAAGACGCGGTCGATCACGCCGCGGTTCACCGTGCGCAGGGCCTTTTTGGCCAGCAGGATATTGAGCAGGGTGATGAGCAGGCCCCGCTGACGGGCAATCTGGCCGCCGATGGTCAGGAACAGCGCCACGCAGACCATGCTGTTCACCGCGCTGCCGTCGCCGGTGAGGAAGGGATAGGCCGCCAGCGCAGCCGCGCCGCCCCAAAGGCCCGCCGCCAGCATGTGGGGGGAGCGGTCCTTCCAGAGCAGCTTGAGGTTGGAATACTGGGGGATGCGGGCGAACAGCTGGGCCTTGGTCTGGGCTTTCAGCTCGCTTTTCACGTTGTCCCGGCGGCGGCCGTCCCACTTGCGGTGCATCAAAAGGCCCCGGAACAGGCTGTTAAAGCACACCAGCAGGATGGCTTTGCCGATGGTACCGCCTAAAGCGCTGCCCTCCATGCCGGCCAGCGCGCCGGTGAGGAACTGGAAGGGCCACAGAATGGCCCACTGGATGCCCGCGGCTTTCGCCCAGCTGAGCACCAGCCAGAACACCGCCATGATGGCCGTGGGGGCAAGGCTGGTCTTGAGCGTTTCCAGCATCGTTTTCCAAAAGCCGGGCTTCTTCTGCACCTGCTGCGGCGCTGCCGCCATTGTCTCTTCCATAAATGATTCCTCTTTTCCCTTGTTTTCCGCAAAAACAGTCTCTCGGCCGCATTTTACTTCATTATAATACACCTTTTTCTCTTTTGAAAGGCCTTCGAAAAAAACGCCGCCGCCCCGTCATCGGGGGCGGCGGCATTGTTCAGCTGTCGGTTTCCGGCTCCGGAGCGCGGCGCACCAGCGCGGTCTTTACCTGATGGGAACGCAGCTCGGTGACGTGGATCGTCAGGCCGGCCGTCTTTACCTCAATCGTGGTGCCGTCGGGCGGGATGGAACCCAGCGCACCCAGCACCAGGCCGTTGAAGGTCTCGTATTCATCGCCGGGCAGGGGCATATCCAGCGCCGCGGCCACTTCGGTGAGTTCCGCATCGCCCCGCACCTGCCAGACGCCCGGGCCCGCCGCCTGCACCGGCGGGGTCTCTTCGTCACCGTCCAATTCGCCCACCAGCTGTTCCAGCAGGTCGTTCATGGTCACGATGCCCTCCAGGCCGCCGTACTCGTCCAGCACCACCGCCATGGCGTTGCGGGTGCGCTTCATGTTGCGGAACAGCACGTCCGCCCCCACGCACTCCGGCACGAAATAGGCAGGGCGCACCGCACCGGTCATCACGGCGGCGCGGCTTTTGTCCTCCAGACAGAGGTAGTCCCGGGCGTTCAGCACGCCCACCACGTTGTCGGCGCTGCCCTCGCAGACGGGATACAGGCTGTGGCGGCCGCTGCGGATGGCGCGGTCCCACGCCTCTTCCCCCTCCTCCATGCGCAGCAGCTGCACCTCGGTGCGGTGGGTGGCGATCTCGCCGGCGGTGCGGTCGTCGAACTCGAACACGTTCTGGATGAACTCCTTTTCGCTGCGGTCGATGACGCCCTTCTCGCTGCCCGCGTCCACCATCATGCGGATCTCTTCCTCGCTGACGGTCTCCTCGTGGGCATTGGGGTCCACGCCCAGCAAGCGGAGCACGGCGTTGGTGGAGGCGGTGAGCAGCCAGACCAACGGCGCGCACAGCCGGGCGATGGCGCAGAGCAGCGCGGACATGCCCAGAGCCAGGGGCTCTGCTTTGCGCATGGCCAGACGCTTGGGCACCAATTCGCCGAAAACCAGCGTGAAGTAGGAGAGCACCAGTGTGATGATCACCACGGCTGCGGCGTCCAGCGTTGCGGCGGGCACCGGAACGCCCAGGCTCAGCAGCCAGTCCACCAGGCCGTCGGAAAAGTTTTCCGCCGCAAAGGCGCTGCCCAGAAAGCCGGACAGGGTGATGGCCACCTGGATGGTGGCCAGGAAGCGGGCAGGCTGGCTGGTGAGCCGGGCGAGGCGCACGGCCCGCTTGTCGCCGGAGGCGGCAAGCCGGGCCAGCCGGGTGTCGTTCATGGAGATGACGGCGATCTCGGCGCAGGCAAACACAGCGTTGAGGCCGATCAGCGCCGCCTGAAGCAAAAGCATGAGAACAAGAGAATCTTTCAAAATATGGTCCTCCTTGAGAACATTCACATAAAAACACAAACGGACATTGCCCGGCGCCTACTCTCGCAGGCACAGGCTATGTCCGATAAAATGCAATATGTGAAACAGAGGAGGGTTTTCTTCGTCGGTACTGTCGCCGTCGTCCATGGCTTTTGCGCGTCACGCTTCCCTTTCGTATGATTTGCGAAACAGCATAGCATATCCCCCGCCTTTTGTCAAGAAGCAAGCGGCGAAATGAAGGCGACGCACGGCAAGCGACACGCCGCCCCCGCATGGCCGCCTGCAAGGCGGCTGGGGCCCCCGCGAAAGTTGCGCAGGCAAAATTTCATAGGGAGAAGGAGGAGCAAGGCGAACTTTGCGATTGCCGCCCACCGGGCGGCGGGGCCCCCATGAAAGTTTGCGCAAGCAAAATTTCATGGGGAGAAGGAGCCGCAGCGGAATGAGCGCGCGGTGACTTTTGCAAAAAAGTCGCCGCAAGCGATATGAAGCTTGCGGCGACGTGGAGCCGGCAGACGGATTCGAACCCCCGACCTGCTGATTACAAATCAGCTGCACTACCAGCTGTGCTATGCCGGCTCAGAACGGCGCAAAAAACGCCGTAAGGACATTATAACAAAACTACGCCGCCGGGGCAAGGGCTTTTTGGCCCCGATGCTTTAAGCCTCCAGCGCCGCCATCTGCTGCTGCAGACGGCAGAAATCCTCCAGCGTCAGCTGCTCCGGCCGGGCCGTGGCGGGCAGGCCCGCCGCCTCCAGCGCCGCGGCCACCGCGGCCTTGGGCACGCCCAGAGCGCTGCTGACCGAGTTGGCCGCTGTTTTGCGCCGCTGGCTGAAGGCCGCGCGGATGAGCCGGAAAAAGCCCGCCTCGTCCGGCGTTTCCACCGCGGGAGCGGGACGCACCGCCAGCTGGATCACCGCGCTGGTGACCTTCGGCGGCGGGTAAAAGCTGCCCGGCTGAACGCTGAACAGCATCCGCGGCTGGGCATAATAGGCCACCGCGTAGCTGATGGCCCCCGCCTCCCGGCTGCCCGGGGCGGCGGTGATGCGCTGCGCGGCCTCCTTCTGCACCATCACCGTGATGTGGCGGATGGGCAGCTTTTCCTCCAAAAGGCGCATCAGGATGGGGCTGGTGATATAGTAGGGCAGATTGGCGCACACCGCCACCGGCATGCCGGGGAATTTTTCCTCGATAAGCCCCGCGATATCTACTTTCAGTATATCCTCAAGGACAATCTCCACATTGTCGAATTCCGCCAGCGTCTCTGCCAGCAGGGGCGGCAGACGTTTGTCCACCTCCACCGCTACAACCTTCTTCGCCCGCAGGGCCAGCTCCTTGGTGAGCACGCCCACGCCGGGGCCGACCTCCAGCACGCCCCAGTCCTTGTCGATGCCGGCGGCCTCCACAATCTTGGGGCAGACGCCGGGGTTGACGATGAAGTTCTGGCCAAAGCCCTTGGAGAGGGCAAAATCATACCGCGCGCACAGATCGCGGATGGTGGACAGATCGGTAAGGTTGGGCATAAAAAGCCTGCCTTTCTGAAAAAATCAGGGCAGCGCCCCTTGGGCGGGTCGCTGCCCTGTCAAAATGCTTACTCTTCGCCGGAAGCCGAAGAGGCAGTTCCCTCCGCAGTGCTGTCCGACGCGGGGGCGGAATCGCCCGTGGAAGTGCTTCCGGAAGTGCTCTCACTGCCGGAAGAAGCGCCGGTGAGCAGCTTGGCCGCCGCCAAAGCACGGCTCACCTGCGGGTCGCTGGTCAGCGGCGCGCCGGCGTCGGTGTTGGTGTCGGGGGCCACCTCGATGTCCACGGCAAGGCCGGTGCCGTCGAAGCTCTCACCGTTGGCGGTGATCATCTTGGCCACCGTGATGACCACGGCGCTGCCGTCGCTCATGCGGTGGGGTTCCGCCTGAATGGTGCCCTTGCCGTAGGTCTTCTGGCCCACAAGCTGGGCGCCGGAGAACTGGCGCAGGCTCTCAGCGAACAGCTCGGCGCTGCTGGCGGTCTGGCCGTCCACCAGGACCACCATGGGCAGGTCCACGCTGGACTCATCGCTCTCGCCCATCAGGGTGCGCTCGCCGGTCTTGTACTCGGCCCAGACGATGTCCCCCTTGGGCACCAGCAGGTCGATACAGTCCACCGCCGCGCTGAGCAGACCGCCGGCGTTGCCGCGCACGTCAAAAACCAGCGCCGTGGCGCCCTGTTCGGTAAGGTCGTTCGCCGCCTTGCTGAACTGGGTGATGGTGGTGGAGTCGAACTGGATGATCTTGATATAGCCGATGGAGTCCTCCATCATCTGGTACTCCACGCTGGGAATGACGTATTTGCTGCGGATGACGGTGTATTCCATCGTCTCGGAATCCGGCGACATGTAGCTCAGGGCCACCTGGGTGCCGCTCTCGCCCTGCAGGCGGGTGAGCACGTTGTCGCGGGTGAGGTTTTTCACGTCGGCGCCGTCGATGGCGGTGATGAAGCCGCCCACCTGCAGGCCCAGCTCCTCGGCGGGGCTGCCGGCGTAGATCTGGGTGATGCGGGCGTAGCCGGAAGTGTCCTTCACCACATCCACGCCCACGCCCACGATGTTGCCGCTCTGCACCTCCAGCAGCTCGGTGTACTGCTTGGCGGTGTAGTAGGTGGCGTTGCGGTCGCCGGTGCCCAGGACGTAGCCGTAGCTGATCATGTCGAAGAGGGTGGCATCCTGGATGTCGCCATAGTAGTTGGCGCGCACATATTTATCCAGCTCCGCCAGCTTGGAGTACATGCTCTCCTTCTCCTGCACCGAGGGGATGGTCTGGTCGAAGATCTGCCGTGCCAGGATCATCGTCACCGAGAAAGTGACCGTCATGGCAATGATGGCAATGGTAAGCGCCAGACTGACGCTGATTTTCTTGTTCATGGGCACTCCTTCCCGGGTCAGAATCCGTATGCCAGCTGGAAAATGACGGTGCTGAGCACCGAGACGGCCATCAGGGCCGCGATCACCAGACAGACGATCCTCACAAAGGGTCTGTGATTCATTGTTTCTCCCTCCATCCCGTTACGGGGGGCTGATGTAGTTGCGGGGGTTTTGGCGCACGCCGTTCACCCGGACCTCAAAATGCAGATGGTTGCCGCTGGAATTGCCGGTGGAGCCCACATAGCCGATCACCTGGCCCTGGGTCACCGTCTGGCCGACGCCGACGATGGCCGCGGTCTGCATGTGAGCGTAGAGGGTGCTGATGCCGTCGCCGTTGTCGATCATCACCACGTTGCCGTAGCTGGAGTGGCCGGTGGTGGCCGCCACGGTGCCGTTGTGGGCGGCATAGATGGGGGTGCCGCCGGCGATGGCGATGTCGATGCCCTTGTGGCCGGTGCTGATGATGCCGTTGACGTTCTGGGTGCCACCAAACTCGGTGGTCACGCGGCCCGCGCTGGGAAGGGGCCAGATGAAGCCCTCGGCGCACTGGCCGCTGCCGGAGGACGCATTCTCGCGCACCCACTGCTCATAGGCAGCCTCGGCCTCATCGGCAAGCTTCTGCTTTTCCGCCACCACCTGCTCCTGCACCTTGGCGTCGGCGTCCAGCTTGCTGATGGTGGCGTCCTGCGCCTGGATGTTGGCGCTGAGCTGATTGGATTTTTCGTCCAGGGCGGCCTTGGCGCTTTCCAGGTCGGCCTTGGCCTGTTCCAGTTCCTGTTTTTCTGCCTCCAGTTCCGCTTTCTGGGCGTTCATCTCCTCCAGGACTTCGGTGTCCTTCTGGCTGATCTGCTGCAGGGTTGTGGAGAAGGTGAGCAGATCGTAGAGGCTTTGGGCGCTGGTGATCATGGCCACCGCGCCGGAGTCGTGCATGACCTGCATGGCCTGCATCCGCTCCTTGAAATCGCCCCAGCGCTGGTCGATGTCCGCCTGCTTTTCGGCGATGACCTGCTCCTGGTTCATGATCTCCACGTTTTTCTGGTCGATCTGCTCAATGGCCTGGGCGATCTGGTCCAGAATGATGGTCTGTTGGTTTTTCAGGCTCTGCTTTTGCTGCTGTGCCTTGTTTTTGTCTTTCTCGATCTTTTCGTATTTTTCCTTTTCCGCGGCCAGCTCTTTCTCTTTCTGCTGCCAGTCGCTCTTGTAGTCCGCTGCGGCTGTTGCAACCAGCATCGATGCCGCCAGCAATCCGCAGGTGATGCGGTGCAGCGCGGGTTTGATTCGCTTCATGGCGGTACCTCCCCTGTTGTGAAAAAGCGGTCAGACTTTCAGATATTTGCGGATGGAGCTGGCGGTGCCCAGGCTGCCGATGAGCATGCCAAAGGCCAAGAAGCCGCCCAGCACCAGATACCACACCTTGGACAGCGGCATCAGCGTGCCGCCCAGCAGGCTACCCCAGAAGCCGGGCAGATCCACGGCGTAGATCAGCAGCAGCTGATAGGCGCCCAGCACCAGCACCGTGGAGATGACGCCCGCGATGAGGCCCACGGTGACGCCCTCCACGAAGAAGGGCAGACGGATGAAGCCATTGGTGGCGCCCACGTACTTCATGATGTTGATCTCTTTGCGGCGGGCGAACACGGTCAGGCGGATGGTGTTACTGATGACCACCACGCTGACGAAGCCCAGCACCGCCACCAGCACGATGCACACAAGGCTGACGCCCTGGTGGACGCTGGTGAACATCTCACTGAGCTGCATGGGCGCGCCCACACTCTCCACGCCCTCGATGGCCTCCAGCTGAGGCATGATCTCGGGCAGGTCGCTCACGTCGTCCAGCACCACACGGTAGTTGGCATAGAAGGGGTTCTCGCTGCCCTCGAACACATCAAAGAGATAAGCGCTCTCGCCCATGCTCTCCTTCATGCGCTCCAGGGCTTCGTCCTTGGAGACATAGGTGACCTCCCGCAGGCCGCTGATGCTGCGCAGGGCGGAATCCACCGCGGCGAGGCCTTCTTCGGTGAGGTCTTCTTTCAGATAGACCACCGTCTCGTTCTGGCTGCCCAGATAATCCATCAGGCTGCCCACGTTGAGGGTGAACAGGCCGGCCACGCCGGTGATGAGCAGGCAGACGGTGAGCACGCCGATGCTGGCGACGCTCATCAGCCGGTTCTTGACCATGCTGTGCAGGCCCTGGCGGGCCAGATACTTGAAACTGGACCAGTTCACAGCAGCACCTCCCCCACCGGCGACTCGGCGGTATCGCCCACCACGTTGCCGTGGTCGATGCGGATGACCCGCTTGCTGAAGCGGCGGGCCAGCTCGTGCTCATGGGTGACCACCACCACGGTGATGCCCACCGAGTTGATGGCGCTGAGCAGGCCCATCATCTCCACGCTCAGTTCCGGGTCGATGTTGCCGGTGGGCTCGTCGGCGATGATGAGCTGGGGGCTGTGCACCAGCGCGCGGGCCAGCGCCACGCGCTGCTGCTCGCCGCCGGAGAGCTCGTCCGGGTATTTGTCCATCTTGCCGGAAAGCCCCACCAGATTGAACACATAGGGCACCCGGGCCACGATCTTCTTTTCGGGGATGTTGGTCACCCGCATGGCGAAGGCCACGTTCTCGTAGGCGGTCATGGAAGGGATGAGGCGGAAGTCCTGGAACACCACGCCCATGTTGCGGCGCAGATAGGGCACCTCCCGCTCCTTCAGGCGGGAGAGGTCCTTGCCGTCCACCAGAACATGGCCGCTGGTGGCCTTCTCCTCCCGGAGGATAAGTTTCAGAAAGGTGGATTTGCCCGCGCCGGAGTGGCCCAGCACGAACACGAATTCGCCCTTGCGGATGTGCAGGCTGACATTCTTCAGGGCGGTGTTCCCGCCGGGATACACCTTGGTGACATTGTCAAAAACGATCATTGGGATACCTCTGCTTGTGGTATGGCGCGGGGCGCAAAACAGCCGGTCACGGTGGGCGACCGGCTGCCTGCTGGCGCGTGGCTCTGTTCTTTAAACGCGGGGCGGGGCCCCATCATTGCACGCCGTGCAAAAAATACTGCGATCAATACTTGGCCGGGTTGGCGCTCAGGTACTTTTTGACCATCAGCGCCACCTTGAAGACGATGGCGTCGTCGAACTCGCGCAGATCCAGGCCGGTGAGCTTCTTGATCTTCTCCAGGCGGTAGACCAGGGTGTTGCGGTGCACGAACAGGCCGCGGCTGGTCTCGGAGACGTTCAGGTTATTCTCAAAGAAGCGCTGGATGGTGAACAGGGTCTCGGCGTCCAGGCTCTCGATGCTGCCCTGCTTGAACACTTCCCGCAGGAAAGCCTCGCAGAGGGTGGTGGGCAACTGATAGATCAAACGGGCAATGCCCAGGTGGTCATAGCTGATAACCTGGCGTTCGGTGTCGAACACCTTGCCCACTTCCATGGCGATCTGTGCTTCCTTGAAGCTGGAAGCCAGATCCTTGATGTTGCTGATGGGGGTGCCGATGCCCACCACCGCCTTTATGTAGTGCTCGCCGGAGAGGGTGTCCACAATGGAGGCGGCCAGCTTTTCGATGTCCCGCTGGTCGATGCCGCGGCGGATCTCCTTC
>DXBV01000054.1 GCA_019116345.1 Candidatus Allofournierella merdipullorum
GCCGTCAGCGCGGCGCCGGCTTGGGCGGCGGACACGACGAGCGGGAACAGACCCTCAACCAGCTGCTGGTGGAAATGGACGGCTTCGGCGCCAACGAGGGCGTCATCGTCATCGCCGCCACCAACCGCGCCGACATCCTGGACCACGCCCTGCTGCGCCCCGGCCGTTTTGACCGCCAGGTGTATGTGGGCCTGCCGGACGTGAAGGGCCGCGAGGAGATCTTGAAGGTGCACACCCGCCACAAGCCCCTCGCTCCCGACGTGAACCTCAAGACCATCGCCCGCACCACCGTGGGCTTCTCCGGCGCTGACCTGGAAAACCTGGTGAACGAGGCGGCCCTGCTGGCCGCCCGCCGGGGCAAGAAGGCCATCACCGAGCAGGAGATCGAGGAGGCCAGCATCAAGGTGGTGGCCGGCCCCGAGAAGAAGAGCCGCGTGGTCACCGAGAAGGAAAAGCGCCTCACCGCCTACCACGAGGCGGGCCACGCCATCACCCACTACTACTGCAAGACCGCCGACCCGGTGCATGAAATTTCCATCATCCCCCGCGGCATGGCCGGCGGCTACACCATGAGCCTGCCTGAGAAGGACCAGAGCTACGTCACCAAGACCCAGATGCAGGAGCAGATCGTTACCCTGCTGGGCGGCCGCGTGGCCGAGCTGCTGGTGCTGGACGACATCTCCACCGGCGCTTCCAACGATCTGGAGCGGGCCACCAAGACCGCCCGTGCCATGGTCACCCGCTACGGCTTCTCCGAGCGGATGGGCCCGGTGGTCTACGGCTCCGACCCCGGCGAGACCTTCCTGGGCCGCGACTTTGCCCAGGGCAAGGGCTATTCCGAGACCATCGCCGCCGAGATCGACAGCGAGATCCGCGACATCGTGGACGAGGCCTTTGAGACCGCCCGCCGTATGCTCACCGACCACCGCGACCAGCTGGAAGTGGTGGCCCAGGCGCTGATGCGCCGGGAGAAGCTCAGCGGCGAGGAGTTCAAGACCCTGATGGAGGGCGGCCAGCTGGCGGAGAGCGAGACCAAACCCGCCGAGCCTGCCCCCGCCGAGACGCCCGCCGCGCCCGAAGCGCCCGCTGCGCCCCAGCCCGCCGAGGCTGCCGAGCCCGCGCAGCCCGCCGAACCCGCACAGACCGCGGACCCGGCCCCCGAGGACGAACCCCGGAACTGACCGGACCCCGCGCAACGGTATGGAAAGGAGCGATCCTTCATGGAAGAAAATTTTGACCTGTTGGCCCAGTCCCGCGCCAACTACTTCACCAAGGGCAGCCCGGTGCAGTTCGTCAAGGTGGAGCTGCTGAAGGGCGACGTGAGCGGCGACATCGCCGTCTGCCTGTCCTTCAAGAACATCTCCGCCGCGCCTCTGGCCCAGCTGCAGATCACCTTCAAATGCAAGGACCGCAGCGGCGCTGTGGTCTGCCAGGACCAGTTCCTCTACGAGGGGCTGAACGCCGCCCACGGCGAGGTCTTCGGCGCGGACGACGCGGTGTATATCAGCTCGTCGCCCATCGGCAGCGTGGAGGTGGAGCTGGGCACGGCCCGCTTCGCCGACGGCCGAACCCTGGATCTCACCAGCTATCCCCGTGTGCGCCTGGCGCCGCCCAAAAAGCTGCCCGCCGAGCTGGCGGAAAAGCTCTGTGAGCGCACCCGCAAAGAGGGGCTGACCGTGGTGCCCCAGGTGCTGGACGAAGGCTGGTATTGCGCCTGCGGCGCCTTCCATCCCCGCGAGGAGGACGGAGTGTGGTGCAGCGAGTGCGGCTCCGACCGCATCCTGCTCCAGAACACCCTGTCCAGCCTGCTGCAGGGCGGCAGCACCGCCCCTGCCACCGATGACGAGCCCACCCGCATGGTGCCGCCCGTCCGCCAGGAGGAGCCCACCCGCACCGTGCCGCCGGTCTCGCCGCGCCCCGCGCCCGCCGCGCCGGTGGACGAGGAGGACGAGGACGTGATCATCGCCCCGCCCCGCCGCAGCGCCCGCCCCGCCGCTCAGCCCTACGCGGCCCAGCAGCAGGCCTCCCGCAGCCAGTACCACGCACGGGAACAGTACGCCGGGCAGTACGACGAGCCGGAGGAGGACCCCCGTGACATCATCGCCGAGCGCATCATCCGCTGGGCGCCTCCCATCACCGCCGTGCTTTGCGCGGCCATCGCCGCCGTGGGCTTCCTGCTCACCCTGTAACGACGCAAGTCGGCCGCGGCCCTGCCAGAACGGCGGGGCCGCGGCCTTTTCCATCCCTTGACATTTTGTGTTGGGGCGTGGTTAAATAAATCTGTATGCACAAAATATAGACGAACGACCCCTGCTCCGTGCCGGGGCAAAGAGGAGAGAACGATTTGGCAAAGAAACAGGAATACTCAAACGAGAGCATCGTCAGCCTCAAAGGCGCGGACCGTGTGCGCAAGCGTCCTGCGGTCATCTTTGGCTCCGACGGGGTGGAGGGCTGTGCCCACGCCATCTTTGAGATCCTCTCCAACTCCATCGACGAGGCCCGGGAGGGCTACGGTACCCGCATCACCCTCACCCGCTTCAAGGACGGCAGCATTCAGGTGGAGGACGGCGGCCGCGGCATCCCCGTGGATTACAACGCCAAGGAGCAGCGCTACAACTGGGAGCTGGTCTTCTGTGAGATGTACGCCGGCGGCAAATACACCGCGGGCGAGGACAACTACGAATATTCCCTGGGCCTGAACGGCCTGGGCCTTTGCGCCACCCAGTACGCCAGCGAGTGGATGACCGCCGACGTTTGGCGCGACGGCTTCCATTACCACATCGACTTCAAAAAAGGCGAGCCGGTGGGCGATTTAAAAAAGGAGCCCGCCACCCGCCGCAAGACCGGCACCACCATCCGCTGGAAGCCGGACGCCGAGGTGTTCACCGACGTGAACGTGCCCGCCGCCTACTTCCTGGACACCATGAAGCGGCAGGCGGTGGTGAACGCGGGTCTGGAGCTGATTCTGGTGGACGAGACCGGCCCGGAAAAGACCACCACCACCTTCTGCTACCAGAAGGGCATCGAGGACTATGTGAATGAGATCGCCGGGCTGGACGGTCTGACCCCGGTGGTGTACTGCGAGTCCACCGCCATGGCCCGGGACCGGGAAGACCAGCCGGAATACAAGGTCAAGATGAGCGCGGCCTTCTGCTTCTCCAACAAGACCCAGCTGCTGGAATACTATCATAACTCCAGCTGGCTGGAGCACGGCGGCAGCCCCGACCGGGCCGTCCGTACCGCGTTTGTGAACCAGATCGACGCCTTTCTGAAGAACAAGGGCCTGTACAAAAAGGGCGAGAGCAAAATCACCTTCGCCGATGTGCAGGACTGCCTCATCTACGTCTCCAACAGCTTCTCCACCCGCACCAGCTACGAGAACCAGACCAAAAAGGCCATCACCAACAAGGGCGTGGCCCAGGTGATGACCGAGTTTCTGAAGCACAATCTGGAAGTCTATTTCCTGGAAAAGCCCGACGAGGCCCAGAAACTCTGCCAGCAGGTGCTCATCAACAAGCAAAGCCGCGAACACGCCGAAAAGACCCGCCAGTCCATCAAAAAGACCATGGTCAGCCAGATGGACATCGCCAACCGGGTGCAGAAGTTCGTGGACTGCCGCACCAAGGACCCCGCCCGCCGCGAATTGTACATCGTGGAGGGCGATTCCGCCATGGGCGCGGTCAAGACCAGCCGCGACTCGGAGTATCAGGCCATCATGCCGGTGCGCGGTAAGATTTTGAACTGCCTCAAGGCGGACTACGACCGCATCTTCAAGAGCGAGATCATCACCGACCTCATCAAGGTGCTGGGCTGCGGCGTGGAGCTGGGCGGCAAGAGCAAAAAGGACCTTGCCACCTTCAATCTGGACAACCTGCGCTTCAACAAGGTGGTCATCTGCACCGATGCCGACGTGGACGGCTACCAGATCCGCACCCTCATCCTCACCATGATCTACCGGCTGGTGCCCACCCTCATCAAGGAGGGCTACGTCTACATCGCCGAAAGCCCCCTGTACGAGATCAACACCAAAGCCCGCACCTACTTCGCCTACACCGAGCCGGAGAAGGCCAGCATCCTCGCCCGTATCGGCGAGAAGGAGAAGTACACCATCCAGCGCTCCAAGGGCCTTGGCGAAAACGACCCCGAGATGATGTGGCTCACCACCATGAACCCGGAGAGCCGCCGCCTCATCAAGGTGGAGCCGGAGGACGCCGAGCGCACCGCCGCCGTGTTCGATCTGCTGCTGGGCGACAACCTCGCCGGCCGCAAGGAGCACATCGCCGAGCACGGGGCCGAGTATCTGGACGACCTGGATCTCTCCTGAGGACCGATTTGTGAGGTAAGAGAATGGCAAAGAAACAGACGAAAAAATCCGCGCCCGCCCGGCCCCAGCTGGGCGATAACGTAGAAATCCCCGGCGCCGGCGTGGTGGTGCGCACGCCCATCACCGAAACGCTGGAACAGAACTACATGCCCTACGCCATGAGCGTCATCGTCAGCCGCGCGCTGCCGGAAATCGACGGCTTCAAGCCCGCCCACCGCAAGCTGCTCTACACCATGTACGGCATGGGCCTGCTCAAGGGCGCGCGCACCAAGAGCGCCAACATCGTGGGCAGCACCATGCACCTGAACCCCCACGGCGACGCCGCCATCTACGACACCATGGTGCGCATGGGCCGGGGCAACGAGAGCCTGCTGGTTCCCTTTGTGGACTCCAAGGGCAACTTCGGCAAGGCCTACAGCCGGGACATGGCCTGCGCCGCCAGCCGATACACCGAGGCGAAGCTGGAGCCGGTGTGCGAGGAGCTTTTCCGCGACATCGACAAGGACACGGTGGAGTTCGTCCCCAACTACGACGGCACCACCACCGAGCCCACCCTGTTGCCGGTGACATTCCCCACCATCCTGGCCAACAACACCCTGGGCATCGCCGTGGGCATGGCCTCCAACATCTGCTCCTTCAACCTCAGCGAGCTGTGCGACACCACCGTCGCCTTGATGAAGGACGAGAGCCACGACCTGCTCACCACACTGCCCGCGCCGGACTTTGTGGGCGGCGGTGAGATCCTTTATAACGAGGACGAGCTGCGCAAGATCTACGAGACCGGCCGGGGCAGCGTGCGGGTGCGCGCCATCTGGGACTACGAAAAAGACGGCAACATGATCGAGATCACCCGCATCCCGCCCACCACCACCGTGGAGGCGGTGATGGACAAAATTGCCGAGCTGGTGAAGGGCGGCAAGGTCAAGGAGATCAGCGACATGCGCGACGAGACCGATCTGAACGGTCTCAAGCTCACCATCGACTTAAAGCGCGGCCAGGACCCGGAAAAGCTGATGCAGAAGCTCTTCCGCCTCACCCCGCTGGAGGACAGCTTCGCCTGCAACTTCAACGTGCTGGTGGGCGGTCAGCCCAAGGTGATGGGTGTGCGGGAGATCCTCACCGAGTGGGTGGCCTTCCGCGCCGAGTGCGTGCGCCGGCGCACCTTCTTTGACCTCAAAGGCAAGGAAAAGCGGATGCACCTGCTGAAAGGCCTCGAGGCCATCCTGCTGGACATCGACAAGGCCATCTCCATCGTCCGTGAGACGGAGGAAGAGGAAGAAGTGGTCCCCAACCTGATGATCGGCTTCGGCATCGACCAGGTGCAGGCGGAGTATGTGGCGGAAATAAAGCTGCGCCACCTCAACCGGGAATACATCCTCAAGCGCACCAAAGAAATTGAGGAGCTGGCAGCGGAGATCGAGCGCCTGGGCGACATTCTCAAGAGCCCGGCCAAAATTCGCCGCATCATCATGGACGAGCTTTCCGCCGTGTCCAAAAAGTACGGCCAGCCCCGCCGCTGCCCCATCCTCTACGACGCCCCCGAAGCCGAGGAGGCCGTGGAGGAGGACACCATGCTGGATTATCCCGTCACCGTGTTCTTTACCCGTGAGGGCTATTTCAAGAAAATTACTCCCCAGTCTCTGCGCATGAGCAGCGAGCAGAAGCTGAAGGAAGGGGACGAGGTCAGCTGGCAGTGCGAGACCCATAACACCGCCTGGCTGCTCTTCTTCACCAACCGGCACCAGGTCTACAAGTGCCGCGCCGGCGACTTTGCCGACACCAAGGCCAGCGTCCTGGGCGACTTCGTGGCTGTGAAGCTGGGCATGGAGGAAGGGGAGACCCCCATCTTCCTGGCGGTCACCGATGACTACAAGGGCCATATGCTCTTCTTCTTCGCCAACGGCAAGTGCGCCCGGGTGCCCCTTTCCAGCTACGCCACCAAGCAGAACCGCAAAAAGCTCCTCAACGCCTACAGCGACAAGGACCCTCTGGCGGCCATGCTCCAGCTCCCCGAGAGCGAGGAGCTGGCGGTGCGCACCAGCGCCGGACGCCTTCTGCTGGTGCACTCCACCCAAATCAGCGAAAAGGCCACCCGCGACTCGGCGGGCGTGTCGGTCATCACGCTGAAGAAGAACCAGACCATCGAGAGCGTCAAGCCCGCCTCTTCCATGGAGCTGGCCAACCCCCATCGCTACCGGGTGCGCACCCTGCCCGCCGCCGGCGCGCTGCTGCGGGAGGAAGATGTGGCCGAGCAGCTGCAGCTCACCCTCTAAAACCGGCCGCGGCCCAAGAATTTCCTTGCATTTTGCCGGGTCTTGTGCTATGATGTTCATTGCATAAAAGCGTGTATCAAAAGCTAAGGAGCGTTTACACTATGAGTATTATCGAGATCGTTTGCGGCGTCGTGCTGATGCTGGTGGCTGTGGCCATCATCTACCTCACCCTGGCGCAGGAGTCCAAGGGCAAGGGTCTGTCCGGCGCGATCATGGGCGAGGGCGGCATGATGGAAGCGGGCCGCACCCGCCGCAAGGATGTGAAGCTGGCCAAGGCCACCCGCATCCTGGGCGTTGTGTTCCTGGTAGTCATCCTGCTGGTGAGCATCGTCAGCGTGATGGAGTAAATCCGCATCTTCAAGGGGGTTCGCAGACGGCGGGCCCCCTTTTTGTCGATTGCCCCACAGAGGGCACGGGGGAGAGTATATGTCCATTCGATCAAAAGTGCTGCGGGAGCTGGAGAAACGGCCCCGCCGCCTGGGAGAACTCAAGAGCATGCTGGGCAACGATAAAAAGGTCCAGCGGGCGGTGGAAGAACTGGTGGAGAGCGGGCGCGTGCTGCGCAAAAACGGCGTGCTGCTGGTGGCAAAAAGCGGCCTTGCCGAGTCCGCTCTGCCCTGCAAACTGGTCAAGCTGGGGGAGAACTTTGCTTTTGCCGCCCAGGCCGACGGGCCGGATATCTTTATCCCCGGCCGGGGCCTGAATGGCGCCATGCCCGGCGACGGTGTGCTGGTGAAGCTGTTCGACAAGCCCCGGGTGCCCGGCAGCCTGGAAGGCGAGGTGGTGGCCGTCACCGAGCCCCGCGATACCTTTGTGGGCGTTGTGGTGGCCGAGAACGGCAAGCTGTTCCTCTCGCCGGACGACTGCCCCTTCCTGCGTTTGCAGATCAAAAAGAGCGCCGCCGGCGGCGTGCGCGCGGGCGATAAGGCGGCGGTGGAGCTGCTGGAGCGGGGCGCCGGCTACGCTGACCACCGCGCGGGCGTGGCCATGCGTTTCGGCAGCGCCGACAAGGCCCGCCAGTGCGTGCGGGCGCTGCTCTATGCAGCGGGCCGCACCCGCCAGTTCCCCGACAAGGTGAAAGCGGAGGCCCGGGCGCTGACCGAGCCCGGCCCGGCGGACTTCAAAAAGCGGCTGGACCTGCGTGCCGAGCCCATCTTCACCATCGACTGCGCCGAGACCAAGGACATCGACGACGCCATCAGCATCTCCGCCAGCGCCGACGGCTGGCAGCTGGGGGTGCACATCGCCGATGTGAGCCATTATGTGCGGGCCGGCTCCGCCCTGGACAAGGAGGCGCTGGAGCGGGGCACGTCGGT
This sequence comes from Candidatus Allofournierella merdipullorum, assembly GCA_019116345.1. Lineage (GTDB taxonomy): Bacteria > Bacillota > Clostridia > Oscillospirales > Ruminococcaceae > Allofournierella_A > Allofournierella_A merdipullorum. The sequence goes on from DXBV01000054.1 coordinate 7,914, forward strand.
CTACTTTGCCGACAGCGTCATCCCCATGCTGCCCCGGCAGCTGTCCAACGGGGTGTGCAGCCTCAACGAGGGCGTCGACCGCCTGGCCTTCAGCTGCATCATGCAGCTGGACGCCGCCGGCGCCATCAAGAATTTCCGATTTGAAAAAACCGTCATCCGCAGCCGGGTGAAGGGCGTCTATTCCGAGATCAACGCCCTGCTGGCGGGCGCCGGCGACGAGGCTCTGGTGGAAAAGTACGCCCCGGTGGCCTCCCAGCTGCCGGTGATGGTCCAGCTCTACCAGCGCCTGGACGCGGCCCGCAAGGCCCGGGGCTGCATCGACATCGAATCCGACGAGGCAAAGCTTTTGCTGGACGAGGAAGGCCGCTGCATCGGCCTGGAAAAGCGGCAGCGGGGCCTTTCCGAGCGGATGATCGAGGAGTTCATGCTGCTGGCCAACCGGTGCGCGGCAAAGCTTGCCCGCAGCCATCAGCTGCCCTTTGTCTACCGGGTGCACGAGAGCCCCGACGCCGAAAAGACCGAGCGCCTGAAGGATCTGTTGCACATCGCGGGCCTGAACGCGGATTTCAAGGGCGAAGCGCCCACCGTGGCGGAGCTTGCCGCCATTCTGGACGCCACCCGCGGCAAGCCTCTGGAGCGGGCGGTGCACATGGGCGTGCTGCGCAGCATGGCCAAGGCCTGCTACGAGCCGTCGCCCAAGGGCCACTTCGGCCTGGCGCTGCAGGACTATGCTCATTTTACCAGCCCCATCCGCCGCTATCCCGACCTGGCCATCCACCGCATCCTCAGCGAGTTCTGCGCCGGGGTCAGCGGCCGGGAGCTGGAAAGCCGCTACACCGATTTCGCGGCCATTGCCAGCCAGCAGTCCAGCGCCGCCGAGGTGGCGGCCATGCAGCTGGAGCGCAGCGCCGACAGTTGCTATAAGGCGGAATATATGGCCGCCCATCTGGGCGAGACCTTCCCGGGCCGGGTGTCCGGCGTGAGCCGCCACGGCTTCTTTGTGGAGCTGGAAAACACCGCCGAGGGCTTTGTGAACGCCGACACTCTGGGCGGCGAGCCGGAGCTGGTGGAGGGCTTCAGCCTGCGTGCGGGCGGCCGCCGCTGGCAGCTGGGCGACGAAGTGCTGGTGAAGGCCGTGGGGGCCGACGTGGCTCTGGGCCGGGTGGATTTCCAGCTGGCGGAATAAGTGCGGGAATATTTGCCTAAACTGGTGGCATAAACCTTTTTTGAAGGAAAGGGGAGTGCACACCATGGGCCTTGCGCTTTTGTTTGCAAAGTCCGCCCCCGCGCGGTCCGAACTTGCCGCCCTGCGGCCGCCCTGCCGCGGCCCGGAGCAGCTGGAGCAGGATCTGCGGGACTGTATGGCGGAGATGCGCCAGAACCAGATCCTGTTCGACCTTGAAACGGAGCCGGAACTCATCGACCAGCGCATCTTTGAGTATCAGGCCATCCAGAGCCGCTACCGCTATCTGCAGCGGCAGGCCCGGGCCGCGGGGCTGCGGGCCATCCTGTGAGCGGGGCGCCCTGGCCGGTGTGGGCCCTTGCCGCCGCGGTGCTGCTGGCGGTGGGCCTTGCCGCGGCGCGGCACCGGCGGCCCGTGGCATCCGGCCTTGCCGGCGCGGTGGCGGGCGTGGCGGCCCTGGGGGCGGTGAACGTGCTGGCCCCCTTCACCGGCGTGGGCCTTGCCCTCAACTGGTTCACCTCCTTCATGGCGGTGGTGCTGGGGGTGCCGGGGGTCATCTGGCTTTTGTTCATGCGAATTTTGCTGCGGACATAACAACAAAAAGGGCGTTCCCTTTCCCAGGGAACGCCCTTTTTGGCGGAAAACGACCGGACCGTAAGCCGGGTTCTGTATTAAACGGCAATCTATCTTGACCTTGCGTTGCCGCAAGGCTCACGCCACCTCCGGGGCGCGCGGGGAGCGCATATGCCCCATACGGGTGTTGCTTCTGGTAGGGTTTACATAGCCGCAAAGTCGCCAGTGCGCTGGTGAGCTCTTACCTCGCCTTTCCATCCTTACCGCGAAAAACGCGGCGGTCTATTTCTGTTGCACTATCCCTGGGGTCGCCCCCGGCTGCCGTTAGCAGTTACCATTCCCCTGTGAAGCCCGGACTTTCCTCAGAGCGAACGCAATGCCGCCCCGCTGCCGTATGTTCCACTCGTTTTCCTGCAGGGTATTGTAACACAAACCGCGCCCGGCCGCAAGTTTTTTGCGCGCGGCGCGCCGTCTCGGCGGAATTTTTTCTTGCAATGCGGCAAAAGCGGCTTTATAATGACACTATAGGCCGCTAAAGCGGCAGAGGGAAAGTATAGAAAGGGGTTTTATCCATGTTGAAAAACGAGTATCTGGCCCGTGTGTACGCCCAGGTGGAGCAGCGCAATCCCGGCGAGAAGGAGTTCTTGCAGGCAGTGCGCGAGGTTCTGGAGAGCCTGCAGGTCATCTGCGAAAAACACCCCGAATATGAAAAGAACGGTGTGCTGGAGCGCATCGTGGAGCCCGAGCGCTTCATCCAGTTCCGCGTGTCCTGGGTGGACGACGCCGGCAAGGTGCAGGTGAACCGCGGTTACCGCGTCCAGTTCAACAGCGCCATCGGCCCCTACAAGGGCGGCCTGCGCCTGCATCCCAGCGTGAACGCTTCGGTCATCAAGTTCCTGGGCTTCGAGCAGGTGTTCAAAAACAGCCTCACCGGCCTGCCCATGGGCGGCGGCAAGGGCGGCAGCGACTTTGATCCCAAGGGCAAGAGCGACGGCGAGATCATGCGCTTCTGCCAGAGCTTCATGACCGAACTGAGCAAGCACATCGGCCAGTTCACCGACGTGCCCGCCGGCGACATCGGCGTGGGCGCGCGGGAGATCGGCTATCTCTTCGGCCAGTATAAGCGTCTGCGCAACGAGTTCACCGGTGTGCTCACCGGCAAGGGCCTCAAGTGGGGCGGCAGCCTGGTGCGCACCGAGGCCACCGGCTACGGCCTGTGCTACTTCACCCAGGAGGCCCTGGCCTGCATGAAGAACGACAGCTTCGAGGGCAAGACCGTGGTCGTCTCCGGCAGCGGCAACGTGGCCATCTACGCCTGCGAGAAAGCCACCCAGCTGGGCGGCAAGGTGGTTGCCATGAGCGACTCCTCCGGCTATGTCTACGACCCGGAGGGCATCGACCTCGACCTGATGAAGGAGGTCAAGGAAGTGCGCCGCGCCCGCATCGTGGAGTACGCCAACGCCCGTCCCAGTGCCACCTTCACCGCCGGCTGCTCCGGCATCTGGACCATCCCCTGCGACATCGCCCTGCCCTGCGCCACCCAGAACGAGCTGGACGGCGAGAGCGCCAAGGCCCTGATCGCCAATGGCTGCAAGGTGGTCTGCGAGGGCGCCAATATGCCCAGCACCCCCGAGGCCATCGAGGCCTTTCTGGCTGCCGGCGTGCTGTACGGCCCCGCCAAGGCGGCCAACGCCGGCGGCGTTGCCACCAGCGGCCTGGAAATGAGCCAGAACAGCCTGCGCCTGTCCTGGACCTTCGACGAGGTGGACGCCCGTCTGAAGGATATCATGAAGGGCATCTTCCATGCCGCCTACGCAGCCTCCAAGGAGTGCGGCGTGGAGGGCAACCTGATGGTGGGCGCCAATGTGGCCGGCTTCCTGAAGGTGGCTGACGCCATGGTGGCCCAGGGCATCGCCTACTGATCCTGAACGCAATGTGAACTTTGAGCGCCGCCTGCCGGTTTTTCGGCGGGCGGCGCTTTTTCCATGGGCTGGAAAAGCCCACAGCAAATGGACGGTTCGGGGCGGTTGCGCGTCGGCGGCTTTTGTGCTAAAATGTAAAAGTACGTCACATGGTAAAAGGGGAGGTGGGCGCATGCCGCAGCATCCGCCCGCGGAACTTGCCTTTCGGGTGGACGCCGCCTTCGACGGCTACGCCCTGCGGGACTTCCTTGCGAGAATGGGCGTGTCGGCGGGGCTTGCCCGCCAGGTCAAGCGGGCCGGCGGCTTTTTTGCCGACGGCAACCCTTTGCGCACCTGCGACCGGGTGGCCGCGGGCATGACCGTGCATTTTGCCCTCCCGCCCGAACCGCCCACCACCGTGGCGGCGGAGGACATCCCTCTGCGCATCCTGTACGAGAGCGACCACGCCGTGGCGCTGGACAAGCCCGCCGGCATGGCGGTGCATCCCACGCTGAACTACGCCGGCGGCACGCTGGCCAACGCCTGGATGGGACTTTTGGCGGCGCGGGGCGAGACGGGGGTGTTCCGCCCGGTGAACCGCATCGACTGCAACACCTCCGGCCTTGTGCTCTGCGCAAAGAACGCCTTTGCCGCGCCGCTGCTGGCCGAAAGCGCCGAAAAGTGGTATCTGGCGCTGGTGGAGGGCACTCCGCCGGAAGAAAAGGGCGTCATCGACGCGCCCATCGCCCGGGCGCCGGGCAGCATCATCCTGCGCTGCGTGAGTGCCGAGGGCAAACCCAGCCTCACCGAATACGCGGTGGTGCGCCGCTGCGGCGCCCACACGCTGGTCAAAGCCCGCACCATCACCGGGCGCACCCATCAGTTGCGGGTGCATTTTGCCCACTTGGGCTGCCCGCTGGCGGGAGACGACCTCTACGGAGGAAGCCGGGAACACATCGGCCGCCACGCGCTGCACTGCGCCTGCATCCGCTTTGCAGAACCCGCTTCGGGTGAGACGGTGCAGGTGGAAAGCCCGCTGCCGCCGGACATGGCCGCGCTGGCACAAATGTGACGGGGATTTGAAAATCCTGTGAAAAACCGCGCCTTGCGCTTGTCCCTATGCGGGGAAAAAGCGTAAAATAAAAGGTGAACACGCGCCCCGCGTGTGTATCCGCTGCAAGAAAGGAGGAGACAGAGCCATGGCGATCAAGGAAAAAACGCCGCCGGATGAGCAGCAGCTGGAAGGCGGCGCCGCGCCGGAACAGGCGGCTGAAACCGCCGAAACGGCCCCTGTGAAGGAAAAGAAAAAGCACAGGGCGGCTCCGCCTCCCAGAGTGAAAAAAGCACTGGACCCCCTGGTGACAAAGGCAAAACAGAAACCGCAGACCGCGGTGCTGGGCCAGTTTTTGTACGATGTGGGCTTCTGGGCCGAATACACGGTGCTCCGCGCCGGACGCCGCCTGCGCAGCTTCGGCGCGCTGGTGCGCGGCAAAGCGTGCGCCGTCGGCCAGTTCATCAAAGACACTGTCGGCAAAAGCCTGCTCAACGCCTGGCGTGAGCTGTCGGCCCCCTTTGTCCGCCTGCGGAACGGCTTTAAGAACATCTTCGCCCTTGTGCGGGAAGAGAAAAAGACCGTGGGCACCGCCAAGGCGGTGGGGGAGGGCCTGGCCTACTTTGGCCGGGGCGTGCGCCGCTATGCGCCGCTGATCCGTCCGTCCTTTGCCTATGTGCTGCCCGTGCTGGCTCTGGGACTTTTCGTCTATGTGGTAAACACCGTCCTGGGTTATAATTACGTCCTGGCGGTGGAGGTCAACGGCAAGGTCGTTGGTCATGTGCAAAGCGAACAGGTGTTCGACGCGGCCACCGCCGAGCTGACCCAGCGTATCGACGCGCTGGGCGACGAGGACCGGGAGTTCACCATCACCCCCACCTACTCTCTGGACGTTTCCGACACGCTGATGGACGAGGCCCAGATGGCCAACGTTCTGCTGCAGGAGTCCAGCGACGAGATCCAGGAGGCCACCGCCATCTATATTGACGGCGAACTGCTGGCCGTCACCACCGAGGGCGAGGCGCTCCACGAGTTCATCGACAGCCTCAAGGCTCCCTATGAGGACCCGAACAACCCCAACCTGCGAGTGGAATTCACCAAGGATGTGGAACTGCAGGACGGCAACCTCTACTTCACCGATTCCATCACCGATCTGCAGAGCATCATCGACGTGCTCACCGGTGAGGAGCAGGGCGAGGTGACCTACACCGTGCAGCAGGGCGACGTGCCCAGCAGCGTGGCCAGCAAATTCGGCCTGTCGGTGAGTCAGCTGCAGGCCCAGAACCCCCAGCAGGACATCCTTACCAGCTTCTATGTGGGCGACGTGCTCACCATCAGCCAGGCGATGCCCTATCTGGAGGTCAAACGGGTCGTCACCCGCACGGTGCAGGAGGAGATCCCTTACGACACCGTCACCACCGATTCCGCCGACCTTCCCTTCGACACCTACAAGATCGAACAGGAAGGCGAGACCGGCCTGGACGAAGTGGTCTACGAGGATACTTATTACGGTGACTCCAACACCCCCGAGACGGTGGAGATCAGCCGCACCACCCTGAAGGAGCCTGTCACACGGGTGCGCCTGCGGGGCACCAAGCTGGCCAACGGCATGGTGGTCTCCGGCACCAACGGCACCTGGGTGTGGCCGGTGCCCAACTACAAGGGCATCAGCCGCTGGATGAGCTCCACCCACAAGGGCGTGGACATCCGCGCCAACTACGGCGCGTCCATCATTGCCTCCGACGGCGGTGTGGTCACCACGGCCGGCTGGCACTACAGCTATGGCAACTACGTCATCATCAACCACGGCGGCGGGCGGCAGACGCTCTATGCCCATGCCAGCAGCCTGGCCGTGCATGTGGGCCAGGCGGTGAGCCAGGGCCAGGTGATCGCCTATGTGGGCTCCACCGGCATCTCCACCGGCAACCACTGCCATTTCGAGATGTTCGAAAACGGCGTGCGCATCAGTGCGAAAAAGTATTTTGCCGGCATGTGACCCTTTTCAAACCGTCAAAGACGCCCTTCCCCCGGTATTGGGGGAGGGGCGTTTTTGACGGAAAAAGGCGGTTTTGCCCGCTTTGGAGGGCGGCGCGGGCGGCGCAACTGCGCGAAACCGGGCGAAAAACAGGGCATGCCGTTGGGACTTTTGAGCATAGAAGTTACAATTTCGGCAAATACTACCCCTAAGGGTTCCCTTTTTGCGCCGTTCGGTGTATAATATAGCAGTTACAGTGCCCGGCATGGCTCTATGGGAGCTTGCAAGTGTGCCTATGCGGAGGTCATCCAATTGGAGAAATTTGTGATCAACGGGGGCAAGCCCCTCACCGGCGAAGTTTCCATCAGCGGCGCCAAAAACGCGGCGGTGGCGATCCTGCCGGCTACCATCCTTGCGGCGGATAAGTGCATCATCGAAAATCTGCCCGACATCAGCGACGTGGCGGTGTCGCTGCAGATCCTCAGCGCTCTGGGCGCGAAGATCCGCATGCTGACCAAAAACAGCTATGAGATCGACACCAGCCACATCACCGCCACCCAGGTACCGGACGAGCTGAGCCGCCAGATGCGCGCCAGCTATTATTTCCTGGGCGCGCTGCTGGGCCGTTTCGGCTCCGGCAAGGTGGCCATGCCCGGCGGATGCAATCTGGGCCCGCGTCCCATCGACCAGCACCTGAAGGCTTTCTGCGCCCTGGGCGCGCAGGATTCGGTGGAGTACGGCATGATCGAGGTGTCCGGCCAGCCGCTGGTGGGCGCCCATGTGTTCTTCGACACCGTCTCGGTGGGCGCCACCATGAACGCGATGCTCAGCGCCGTGCTGGCCGAGGGCCAGACCGTGCTGGAGAACGTGGCCAAGGAGCCTCACATCGTTGACCTGGCCAACTTCCTCAACATGATGGGCGCCGACGTGCGCGGCGCAGGCACCGACGTCATCAAGATCCGGGGCCGCAAGGCGCTCCACGGCTGCACCTACTCCATCATCCCCGACCAGATCGAGGCGGGCAGCTATATGGTGGCGGCGGCCATCACCGGCGGCAACGTGCTCATCAAAAACGTCATTCCCAAGCATCTTGAGCCCATCACCGCCAAGATGGAGCTGGCGGGCGTCATCATCGAGGAGTACGATGACGCTGTGCGCGTGGTGCGCACCGGCGACATCCTGCCGCTGAAGATCAAGACCATGCCCCATCCGGGCTTCCCCACCGATATGCAGCCCCTGATGACGGTGCTGCTCACTCTGGCCCGGGGCACCTCCATCATCACCGAGGGCATCTGGGAGAACCGCTTCCGCTATGTGGATGAGCTGGTGCGTATGGGCGCCAACATCCAGGTGGACGGCCAGGTGGCGGTGATCGAGGGCGTGCCCGAGCTGCAGCCCGCGCCGCTGCGCGCTTCCGACCTGCGGGCCGGCGCCGCGCTGGTCATGGCCGCGCTGGCCGCCAAGGGCACCAGCGAGATCGACGAGATCAACCACATCGAGCGGGGCTACGAGGACCTTGTGGAGAAGCTGCAGGGCCTCGGCGCGGACATCCGGCGGGTGGAGAAACCCGTGTCGGTGCTGCCCCAGGCGCTTTAAAAAAAGAGATACCGGGGCTGTGGCGCAAGGCGTGCACAGCCCCTTTCTGATACTTATTAGAACGAGAGGTTCCCATGGCTTTCTTCACATCTCTGTATTCCGGCTCCTCGGGCAACTGCTCGGTGGTGCGCTGCGGCGACGAATACCTGCTCATCGACATGGGCAAGAGCTGCCGCGTCACCCTGAACGCCATCAAGGCGCTGGGCCTTTCGGTAAGCGGTATGCGCGGGTTGCTGGTGACCCATGAACACAGCGACCACATTGCAGGTCTCAACGTCTTTCTGAAGCACTACAGCGTGCCGGTCTACGGCAGCGCCGCCACCCTCGACCATCTGGACGGGATGGGCGTTACCCCGCCGGGGGCGGAGCTCATCGCCATCGAGGGACGGTCGGAGCCGGTGGGCGGTTTTTCCGTCTCTGCCTTTCCCACCAGCCACGACGTGCCCTGCTGCGGCTTTCGCATCGCCGCGCCGGACGGCTCGGTCATGGCCATCGCCACCGACCTGGGCTGCCTCACCGACCCGGTGCATGCCGCCCTGTCCGGGGCGAACCTGGTGGCGCTGGAGGCCAACTACGACCTGCACAGCCTGCGCTACGGCAGCTACCCCTATTACTTAAAGCGGCGCATCGAGTCGCCCCGCGGCCATCTGGACAACAACGAGTGCGCCGCCAAGATCCTGGAACTGGTGCAGCAGGGCTGCCAGAAGTTCGCCCTGTGCCATCTCAGCCGGGAGAACAACACCCCCGACCTGGCCCTGGGCGCGGTGCGCAGCGCGCTGGTGGCGGCGGGCGTTACCCCCGGCCCCGGCGTGCGGGTGCAGGCCCAGAAACGCTCGGAACCCAGCGAATGGATGGAGTTTTGAAAAATGCAGAGGATCGACCTTATCTGCGTGGGAAAGCTGAACGCCGCTTTTTGCGCCGAGGGCGTGGCGGAGTATCAGAAGCGGCTCAAGGGCCTGTGTGAGTTCCGTATCATCGAGCTGCCGGAAGTGACCGTCAGCGAGAAGAACGCCGGCCTCGCCGTCATCGAAAAGGCGCTGGAGAAGGAGGGCAAAGCCATCCTTGCCAGCGTGCGCAAGGGCGCGGCCATCGCCGCCCTCTGCGTGGAGGGGAAACTGGTCAGCAGCGAAGATCTGGCCGAACTCATCGCCCGCCAGGCAGTGGGCGGGGCAGGGGATATGGCCTTTGTCATCGGCTCCTCCCACGGCCTTTCGCCCGAGGTGAAGCAGGCCGCGGCCTACCGCATCAGTCTTGGCCGCATCACCCTGCCTCACCAGCTGGCGCGGCTGGTGCTCACGGAGCAGATCTATCGCGCTTTTTCCATCAACAACCACGGCAAATACCACAAATGATTGTCTGACGCAAAGGAGGTTTGCAACCATGAAAAAAGTTCTTGCCCTGTGCCTTGCCGCCGCCCTCACCCTGAGCCTCGCGGCCTGCGGGAAGGCGGAGTCTGAAAGCTACCCGGTGGAGGTGGTGGGCCCCGAACGCACCAGCGCCCCCGCGCCCACCAGTGATCCCTCGGCCAGCCAGACGCCCCAGCCCGGCTGGGTGGTGGCGCCCCGCACCGACATCGAGATCGTCGAAAGCCTGGCCGACCATGAAAAGCCCCAGACCACGCAGCTTGCCCAGCAGGATCAGCTTGCCTTCTTCACTCAGGACGGCAAGACCGGCGTGATCGACCTGGAGGGCACCGTGCGCATCCCAGCCGAGAAGAACGTGCACTGGTGCGGCGTGTGCGGCATCACCAACGCCGACGAGAGCGAGATCTACGAGCAGGACGGTACCGTCGTGGGCGTGGGCGGCCATGGTTCCGCCGCCAGCAACGTCTATTACGACACCAACAGCGGCACCGTTTATCTGGAGGACTTCAACTGGCTGGTGAGCTGGGACAAGGTGCAGGTGAGCACCAACCAGCCCTTCATCGCCAAGGCGGTGGCCATCACCCCCAAGGAGGGCGCCGGCGGCCCGGAGGATACTTATATTGACGGCACCGACACCGCCGTGACCATTGGCGATGTGCAGGGCGAGATCATCATTCTGCCCGGCGGCCAGCCGCTGGACAATGTGATCTATGAGCAGGTGAACAGCGCCTCCGAGGGCCTGTTCGCCGCCAAGATGGCGGGCCTGTGGGGCTTTGTGAACGCGGCCACCGGCGAACAGGCCGTGCCTTTCGTCTACAAAGAGGTCCGTCCCTTCAACGAGGGCCTGGCCGCAGTGCGCACCGATACCGGCTGGGGCTTTGTGAACACCGCCGGCAGCGAGAAAACGGTGATGACCTTCGAGAATGCCCAGTCCGCTTCGGGCGGCAAGGCATGGGTCAAGACCGCGGAAGGCTGGGGCGTGGCTCAGCTCAGCGACTGGGCCGGCTGAAAGAAATAAAAAAGCCGCCCGCCGGGTGATCCCGGCGGGCGGCGCTTTTTTGTTATTTCAGGAAGGCGAGGTCGATCTCGTAGGGGCTCTCGGTGGAGTGCTGCATCGGCGCCTCCGCCTTGTACTTGGTCAGCGCGGCCGCGGCCTTTGCGGGGTCGGCCAGGGTACCGGCGCCGCCCACGCAGCCGCCGGGGCAGCCCATGCCCTCCAGCAGGTAGCCGTTGTACTTGCCCGCGCGGGCCATCATCAAAAGGCGTTTGCAGTCTGCCAGACCCTGGGCACTGGCCACCTTGACCTCCCGGTCGGGGTCCATCTGCTTGATGCCGTTCACCACCGCCTGGGCCACACCGCCGCTGGCGGCAAAGCCGCGGCCGTCGGCGCTGGCGTGCTGGAAATCATCGCCCGGTTCCGCCTCCAGCGTCTCAAAGTCCACGCCCTTGGCCTCGAACATACCCATCAGTTCCTCAAAGGTCAGCACAAAGTCCACATCGCTGCGGATGGTGCGGCGGCTGGCCTCCAGTTTCTTGGCGGCGCAGGGGCCGACGAAGGTGACCTTGATGTCCCGGCCCAGCTTGCTCTTGGCCAGGCGGGCGGTCAGCACCATGGGGGTCATGGCCATGCTGATGTTCTGGGCAAGCTCCGGGAACAGCTTCTTGGCCATCACGCTCCAGCTGGGGCAGCAGCTGGTGGCCATGAAGGGCTGGTACTCCGGCACTTCGCGCATGAAGTCCTTCGCTTCCTCGATGGTGCACAGGTCGGCGCCGATGGCCACTTCCAGCGTGTCGATAAAGCCCAGCTGACGCATGGCAGCCTTCAGCTTGCCGGGGGTCAGACCGGGGAACTGGCTGATGAACGCGGGCGCCACGATGGCGTAGTTCTTGTCGCCCTGGCGGATGCTCTGGATCAGCTGGAAGATCTGGCCCTTGTCCACGATGGCGCCGAAGGGGCAGCTCACCAGGCACATGCCGCAGGAAACGCACTTGTCCTGATCGATCTTCGCCCGGCCCAGCTCATCGGAGCCGATGGCGTTCATGCCGCAGGCGGCGGCGCAGGGGCGCTCCATCTTCACAATGGCGTGATAGGGGCACACGTCCACGCACTTGCCGCACTTGATGCATTTTTCCTCGTCGATGACCGAGCGGCCGCCGGGAGTGAAGCGGATGGCGTCCTTGGGGCAGACCTCTTTGCAGGGGTGAGCCAGGCAGCTGCGGCACATGTCGGTCACTTCCACCTTTTTGGGCGGGCAGGCCGAGCAGGCGAATTTGATGATGTTGATGAGCGGGGGATCGTAGTATTTGCTGGCGATCACGCTGTTTTCGATGCCCGCGTTGGTGGGCGCCTGCTCGTCCAGCGGACGCAGGGGCAGGCCCATGGCCAGACGGATGCGCTCGGAAACGATGGCCCGTTCCAGAAAGATGCTGTTGCGGTGGGTGCCCACCTCGCCGGGAATGATCTTGTAGGGAAGCTTGACCATTTCGGAGGCATAGTCCTGTCCCTCATAGGAAAGACGGGCCACCTCGGTGAATACCTTGCGGCGGATGTCGGTCACGGTGGTGTAGATACCGCGCATTGTGCTCATAAAAGAACTCCTTTCCGGAATGTGGTCGCAGCGCCCGCCCGCAGGACGAGCCATATTAACACTATACCATAAAACATCCCCCGCCGCAAAGGGCGGAAATCATTTTTTACGCAGGACTGCCAAAAATTTAACGATTGTACAAAAACCGCAAACACACGCCCGGTTCCTTTGTGAAAGGAGACCGCAAAAAAAGCCCGCCCCGACGGCGCGGAGCGGGCAAAACATCCAATCAGAGCACCTTGTTGATCTGGTGGCCTTCCAGCCAGCAGTCCAGGCTGTGGAACACGATCTCGGCGCGCTTTTCCATCGACTCGGCGGTGGCAAAGGCCACGTGAGGCGTGACGATGGTGTTGGGGGTGTGCAGCAGGGGATGGTCGGCGGGCAGGGGAGGCTCGGTCTCGAACACGTCCACGCCCGCGCCGCCAAGACGTCCCTCGTTCAGCGCGGCGGCCAGCGCGGCGGAATCCACCACCGGGCCCCGTGCGGCGTTGAGCAGCAGCGCGCCCGGCTTCATCCGGGCAATGGCCTCGGCGCCGATGAGCCCGCGGGTGGAATCGTTCAGCGGGCAGTGCAGGCTGAGAATGTCCGCCTGTGCCAGCACTTCGGTGAGGGGGAGATAGGTGATGAGGTCGGTGTTGGGCTTGTGGCTGTGGTCACCGGAGGCGATGACGCGGCAGCCGAAGGCGGCGAACAGCTGCGCCACCCGGGAGCCGATGGCGCCGGTGCCCACCAGGCCCACCGTCTTGCCCCGCAGCTCATGGCCTACAAGTCCGTCCTTGGTGCCGCCGGTGCGGCAGCGCTCCTCCACCTGGGGCAGGTTTCGCAGCAGCGCCAGCGCCATGCACACCGTAAGTTCCGCCACCGAATCATTGGAATAGCCGGAGGCGTTGCTCACCGCGACGCCCATCTCACGGGCGGCGTCCAGATCCACATGATCCACGCCGGTGAAAGCCACGTCGATGAATTTCAGATGCTCACAGGCCCGGATGACCTGCCCGGGCAGGGGCATATTGGCCAGCATCAGCGCATCCGCGTCCCGGGCCTCTTCGATCAGACGGTCGGGGTCCGTGGTGCGGGGGTAGGCGGCGAAGGTATGCCCGGCAGCGGCGAGGGGAGCGGTGTAGCGCTCCAGCAGACTGTCGGGGATGCCCAGAGACTCCAGCAAAACGATGTTCATGCAAAAACTTCCTTTCAGGCGCAGGCCGGCAGGGTCAGACGCGTTTTGTATCATTGTACCACCGGCGACCGGGGTTGTCCATCATGGCAAAACAAAACGACCGGGAGAGGCGAACCTCTTCCGGTCGTTTTGCTGGTGCGGATGAAGGGACTTGAACCCATATGGAGTTGCCCCCACTAGAACCTGAATCTAGCGCGTCTGCCAATTCCGCCACATCCGCATATATGTAAACGCGGCGTGAGCCGCGAATACGCCGTTCGTACTTTGGACCGTGTGGCCCGCTGTGCGGAACGATAGCTATTCTATCACAGGATCCGGCAGTTGTCAACTATCTTTTTCAAATTTTTTTTGAGCGTGCTCCACAAGCTTTTCAAAGGTCTGTTCGCTCAGGTCGTGCTCCACCCGGCAGGCGTCCCGGGCGGCCACCTCAGGGTCCACCCCAAGACGCACGAAAAACTCGGTGAGCAGCCGGTGCCGGTCATACACCCGCCGGGCGATGGCAAGCCCCGCCTCGGTCAGGATCAGGCCGCCGTCCTCGTCCACCTGCACGTATCCGCTCTCCCGCAGCTTCTTCATGGCCACGCTCACGCTGGCCTTGGTGAAGGCCAGCTCGTTGGCCACGTCCACCGAGCGAACATAGCCCCGGCGCTCTTTCAGCATCAGGATCGCTTCCAGATAATCTTCCGAAGATTCATGCACCCGCATCAGTCGAGCCTCCGTTCCGGCGCTGCCGCTAATTATTAAATATACCCTAACATATTTGCCGCGCTTTGGCAAGGACAGCCCGGTTTGCAGTTCGCGCCCTTTCTTTTGCATTTTCGGAGGCGGGGGCTTTCTTTCCCTGTATTCGAGTGATACAATAGGTTCGGCAAAGGAGGGCGTGGGCTTGGATTCGTTTTTGTACAGCGTGAATGCGTCCCTCCCGATCTTTCTCACCATGGCGGCGGGCCTCGGCCTGCGGCGGCTGGGCCTTTTGGACAAGCACTTCGCCGATGTGGCCGATCAGTTCGTGTTCAAAGTCACCCTGCCGCTGATGCTCTTCGAGCAGATCCGCGCCGTGGACGTCTACAACAGCTTCGACGGCGGCTACCTTGCCTTCTGCGCGGGCGTGACCCTCACCAGCATCCTGGTGGCCTGGGCGCTGGCCCGGCGGTTCGTGCCCAAGCGCAGCGTGGGCGCCTTTGTGCAGGCGTGTTACCGTTCCAGCGCCGCCATTCTGGGCCTTGCCTTCATCCAGAACATCTACGGTTCGGTGGGCATGGCGGGGCTGATGGTGCTGGGCAGCGTGCCGCTGTTCAATCTGTTCGCGGTGGTGGTCCTTACCCTGGAAGGGCCGGACGCGGGCGGTCAGCCGCTGAAAGCACGCCTTGTCAGCGCGGCCAAAGGCGTTGCCGCCAACCCCATCATCCTGGGCATCCTGGCGGGCCTTGCGGCGGCGCTCATCCGGCTGCCGGTGCCCACCGCGCTGGACCGGGTGCTGGAAAACTTCGCCGGGCTCACCACCCCGCTGGCGCTGGTGGCCATCGGCGTGACCTTCGACTTCAAAGCGGCCCTGGGCACTTCCAAGCTCGCACTGATCGCCTCGGTGGTGAAGCTGATGGTGCTGCCGGCGGTGTTCCTGCCGCTGGGCGCGGCCCTGGGCTTTAGGGAGCAGATGTTCATGGGCCTCATCGTGATGCTGGGCTCGCCCTGCACCCCCACCAGTTATGTGATGGCAAAGACCCTCGGCGGTGACGCGCCGCTGGCCGCCTCCGCCGTCATGCTCACCACGCTGGCGTCCAGTGCCAGCCTCACGTTCTGGATCTTCCTGTGGCACAGCCTGGGGGTCCTGTAGCGCCCGTTTTCTCTTGCTTTTCGCCCCATCGTGGGGTATAGTTAAAGTATAAAATGCCCGGAAGGGAAAGGAGCAACAGCATGAGTATTTTAGTGTGCGGCGGCGCAGGGTATATCGGCAGCCATACCTGCGTGGAACTTCTGGCGGCCGGCTACGATATCGTTGTGGCCGACAACTACTACAACTCCTGCCCGGAGGCGGTGCGCCGAGTGAAGGAAATCTCCGGCAAAGATTTTCGCTTTGTGGAGGTCGACCTGACCGACGCGGAAAAAGTGGAAGAGCTGTTTGCACAAAACCCGGACATCGACTCGGTGATCCAGTTCGCGGCCTACAAAGCGGTGGGCGAAAGCGTGAGCAAACCCATCGAGTACTACACCAACAACCTGGCCACCACCCTCACCGTTCTGGCTGCCATGCGCCGCCACGGCGTGAACAATCTGGTGTTCTCCTCCTCCGCCACCGTTTACGGCGACCCGGAGAAGGTGCCCATCGACGAAAGCTGCCGTGTGGGCGGCACCACCAATCCCTACGGCACCAGCAAGCTGATGAACGAGATGATGCTCACCGACTGCTGCAAGGCCTACCCCGAGATGAACGTGGCGCTGCTGCGCTACTTCAACCCCATCGGTGCCCATAAGAGCGGCCTGATCGGTGAGGACCCCAACGGCATCCCCAACAACCTGGTGCCCTACATCGCCAAGGTGGCGGTGGGCGCGCTGGAGAAGGTGCACGTGTTCGGCGACGACTATCCTACCCCGGACGGCACCGGCGTGCGTGACTACATCCATGTGGTGGACCTGGCCAAGGGCCATGTGGCGGCTATCAAGAAGCTGGAGCAGAAGCCCGGCCTGTTCATCTGCAACCTGGGCACCGGCAAGGGCTACAGCGTGCTGGAGGTCATCAAGGCCTATGAGAAGGCCTGCGGCAAGACCCTGCCCTACGTGATCGATCCCCGCCGCCCCGGCGATATCGCCACCGTCTACGCCGACCCCGCCAAGGCGAAAAACGAGCTGGGCTGGGAGGCTCAGTACGGCATCGAGGAGATGTGCGCCGACAGCTGGAAGTGGCAGAGCATGAACCCCAACGGCTATAAGAGCTGATTGGATCCTGAGAGACGCAAAGCAAGGAAGGGAGATACAACAGTATGCAGAAGAAACCTATCTTAGTGGTGCTGGCAGCCGGTATGGGCAGCCGTTACGGCGGCCTGAAGCAGATCGACCCGGTGGGCCCCAGCGGCGAGGTCATCATGGACTACTCTCTCTACGACGCCAAGCGCGCCGGTTTTGAGACTGTGGTGTTCATCATCAAGCACGAGATCGAAGAGGCCTTCAAGGAGACCGTGGGCCAGCGCGCCGAGAAGTTCATGGAAGTGCGCTATGCCTATCAGCAGCTGGAGGACCTGCCCGAGGGCTGCACCCTGCCCGAGGGCCGCGAGAAGCCTCTGGGCACCGGCCATGCCATCCTGGCGGCCCGGGACGTTCTGGACGCTCCCTTCGCCGTGATCAACGCCGACGACTACTACGGCCCCTCCGCCTTCAAGACCATCTATGATTATCTGGCCGGCGACGGCTGCGGCGTGGGCAAGTACGGCATGGTGGCTTACCGTCTGGACAGCACCGTCACCGAGCACGGCACCGTTGCCCGCGGCCTGTGCCAGGTGGACGAGAACGGCCATTTGGTGAACGTGGTGGAGCGCACCAAGATCGGCACCTACGAGGGCGGCATCCACTTCACCGAGGATGACGGCGCCACCTGGACCGATGTGCCTGCGGACACCCCCGTTTCCATGAACCTGTGGGGCTTCGATCCCAGCTTCGTGGGCGAGCTGAAGACCCGCTTTGTGCCCTTCATGAAGGAGCTGGCCAATACCGCCAACCCCCTCAAGACCGAGTTCCTGCTGCCCACCGTGGTGGGCCAGATGCTGGTGGAGGGCTCCGCTAAGGTGACTGTGCTGCACAGTGCCGACAAGTGGTACGGTGTGACCTACAAAGAGGACAAGCCCGGCGTTGTGGCGGCTCTGGCCCAGAAGGTGGCCGACGGGCTGTATCCCACCCCGCTGTGGAAGTGATCGTTTCCTAAAGGCAGACCATGCAGGGAACGGCCGGCAATGCCGGCCGTTCCCTTTGCCTGTGTTTAGAGGAGGAACGGGAATGAAAGAAAAGCCCATCCTGCCGCCGTCGCTGCCCGACCGCCCGGAACCGGCGGAGCGGGGCGAGGAACTGGTGGCCATGGCCCGGGCGACCCAGGAGCCGCTGGCCCGCTGGCGTTTTTCCGGGCTGGATCTGTGCGGCGAGGATCTGCGGGAGATGCGCTTTGAACAGTGTGTTTTTGAGGGCTGCCGCTTCACCGGGGCGGACCTGCAGGGCGCGAGCTTTGTGGATTGCCTGCTGAAAAACTGCGAGTTTTCAGCGGTGCGGGCGGGGGAGGCCTATTTCCTGCGCTGCCGGTTCCAGGGCGTCAAAGCCC
The DNA here is from genome assembly GCA_019116345.1 of Candidatus Allofournierella merdipullorum. Taxonomy (GTDB): domain Bacteria; phylum Bacillota; class Clostridia; order Oscillospirales; family Ruminococcaceae; genus Allofournierella_A; species Allofournierella_A merdipullorum. The sequence goes on from DXBV01000054.1 coordinate 25,622, forward strand.
TGGCCGCGTCGCTGCCGGACTGCCGCCTGGCCCATGTGCAGATGACGGAGTGCAATTTCACCGAGGCAAACTTCACCGGCGCCAGCGTGGAGCAGGCGCGGCTGGAAGAGTGCGATCTTTCCGCCGCCAGCCTGGCGGAATGGCGGCACAAAGGGCTTTCGCTGGCGCACAGCCGGTTTTTCCGCACCAGCTTTTTCAAAACGCCGCTGGCAGGTCTGGATTTTACCGACAGCGAGCTGGAAGGCGTGACGGTGAGCGATGACGCCGCCGAACTGAAAGGCGCGACGGTCAATGTGCGGCAGGCGGCGGAGCTTGCCCGTCTGCTGGGTGTGACCGTGCGCTGAAGCGCGATTTTTTACCAAGGAGACAAGAGGGGAACCATGGCAAGACAAGTAGATCTTTTGAAGGGAAATATCCTGCGCTCGCTCACCCTGCTGGCGCTGCCCATCATGGGCAGCCAGCTGGTGCAGATGGCCTATAACCTGATCGATATGATCTGGATCGGCCGGGTGGGCGCCGGCGCGGTGGCCGCCGTGGGTGCGGCGGGCATGTTCATGTGGCTGTCCAACGGCATGGCGGTGCTGCCCCGCATGGGCGGCCAGGTGAAGGTGGCCCAGAGCATCGGCGCCGGCGACATGAAGGCCGCGGGGCGCTACGCCGCGGCAGCGCTGCAGATGGCCGGCGTGATGTCGCTGGTCTATACATTGGTGATGTTTGTGGGCGCGGGGCCGCTGATCGGCTTTTTCCGTCTGAACAGCGCCGAGGTGGAAGCCCAGGCCCGGGCTTATCTCATCATTGTGGGTTTTGGCATGTTCTTCTCCTTTGCCAACCTGGTGCTGGTGGCCCTTATCAACGCCACCGGTAACAGCCGCACCCCCTTCTTCGCAATGGCGGTGGGCCTGGGGGCGAACATCGTGCTGGACCCGCTGCTGATTTTTGGCGTGGGTCCGTTCCCCCAGTGGGGCGTAGCGGGCGCCGCTGTGGCCACCGTGACTGCCCAGGGTATCGTGTTCGCCATTCTGGCCCGCTATGCCTCTCAGGACCAGACCCTGTTTGCCTATGTGGATCTGAAAAAGCCCGCCTCCCGCGCGCAGCTGGCGGCGCTGTGCAAAGTCAGCGGCCCGGCCACCGTTATGAACATCATTTTCCCCATCATCGGCATGATCATCGCCCGGCTGGTGTCCGGCTGGGGCGACGCGGCGGTGGCGGTACAGAAGGTGGGCAGCCAGATCGAGTCCATCAGCTGGATGACCGCCGACGGCTTTGCCGCCGCGGTGAACAGCTTCATCGCCCAGAACTGCGGCGCGGGCAACCTGCGCCGGGCGCGGAAGGGCTTCGGCGCCGCGTTCCTGCTGATGACCATCTGGGGCATCTTCTGCACGGCGCTGCTGGTGTTCTGCGCCGCGCCCATCTTCCGGTTCTTTATCCCGGAGGCAGACGTGCTGCCCATGGGCGTGGACTATCTGGTCATCCTGGGCTACTCCGAGCTGTTCATGTGCTGGGAGATCCTGGTGGGCGGCGCCTACGCGGGCTTTGGCAACACCTTGCCCTCCAGCGTGGTGAGCATCGTGTTCACCGGCCTGCGCATCCCCGCCGCCATGGCCCTCAGCGCCACGGCTCTGGGGCTGAACGGCGTGTGGTGGAGCCTTTCCATCTCCAGCATCCTCAAGGGCATCATCCTCACCGGTGTGTTCCTGATTTTTCTGTGGCGGCTGCAGAAAAAGCCGTCCCTTCCCCAAATATAAAAAGAACCCCGGACCCAAACGGTCCGGGGCTTTTTGCGCCATGGCGGTTATTTGCAGTAGTGCTCGATGTAGGCCTCGCGGCACTTGTCGATGATCTCCATCGCGGCTTCGCGGCCCTGCTCCTCGTTGACCACGGTCTCCTTGCCCTCCAGGTTCTTGTACACCTGGAAGAAGTGACGCATCTCGCTGAACAGATGGCTGGGCAGCTCGCTGATGTCGTGGTAGGAATTGTAGGTGGGATCGCTGAAGGGGATGGCAATGATCTTCTCGTCCAGTTTGCCGCCGTCCAGCATGGTGAACACGCCGATGGGGTAGCAGCGCACCAGGCTCATGGGCTGGATGACCTCGCTGCACAGCACCAGCACGTCCAGCGGGTCGCCGTCATCCGACAGGGTACGGGGGATCAGACCGTAGTTGGCGGGGTAGTGGGTGGAGGTGTAGAGGATGCGGTCCAAAATGATGAGGCCGGTCTCTTTGTCCAGCTCATACTTTTTCTTCGAACCCTTCTCGATCTCGATCACGGCCACGAAATCTTCGGCAGTGATGCGGGCGGGATTCATGTCATGCCAGATATTCGACATTGTGTTAAAACTTCCTTTCCGGGCCGGGCGGCAAATCACGCCGCAGCCGATCGTTTGCTATCAGTATAGCATATTCTGCCGGGCAAGGCCATAGCAGAAAAAGAAAAAGTTTTTGTAAACTCTTGACTTTTTGCTTTTCACATAGTATGATATTCAAGCAGCGCTTCGCTGAGACCTGAACTTTCAGGCGCCCGTAGCTCAGGTGGATAGAGCAACTGCCTTCTAAGCAGTGGGCCGGGGGTTCGAGTCCCTCCGGGCGCACCAATATGTGGTGGCTATGGCGCAGTTGGCTAGCGCGCCAGATTGTGGCTCTGGAGGCCGTGGGTTCGAGTCCCACTAGCCACCCCACATTACAGGGAAAGCGAACTCGAAAGAGTTCGCTTTTTTCTATAAATAAACTGGGTTGTCGCCAAGCGGTAAGGCACGGGACTTTGACTCCCGCATCCGTGGGTTCGAATCCCGCCAACCCAACCAGAACGCCGGCAGGCTCCGAAAGGGGCCCGCCGGCGTTTTTTTTTGATGCTGCAATCCTCTTGACATTACACATCATGTAATGATATAATCGTTACACAAAGTGTAACAATGTGGAGGGATACCCATGGAGATCGTGAATCTGGATACCCGGGAAAAACAGAACGCCTTTATGAATCCGGCAAGGCAGGACATCCTGCGCCTTTTGCAGCTGGCGGGCCGGCCCATGACGCCGAAAGAACTGGCGGATAAGATGGGCATTTCCGCCTCGTCGGTGACCTTCCACATCAAAAAACTGGCGGAGCTGGGGGTGGTGGCCCTGGACCACACCGAGCAGATTCGCGGCATCACCGCCCGCTATTATAAAGCGCTGAACGTTTCGGTGCGGCTGGGGCTGCTGGCCCCCGGCGGGGACGACGCGGCCCAGGAGATGTTTTTGCAGCGCACGGTGGAACAGGTGCTGGCTGGGGTGCGGGGCCTGAAACGGCTGGTCGGGGAGAAGGGCCTGGGCGAAGAGGATGTGATGGGGCTGGGAGATATGCACAGCGGCGTGGTTTATCTCACCCGGGAAGAGGCCGTGGTGCTGCAGCGCCGGATGATGGATTTTTTGAGCGAGCGGGAAACGCCCCATCCCGGCACGCAGGCCTACGAGTATGTGCTGATGGCATACAACGCCGCGGAGGTCCCGGTGGATGTTGGATAAAAAGCATGGAGTACTGCTCTTTCTGAACAGCTTTGCCACCGGCCTGCTCTCGCCGCTGCTCACGTTACTGCTTCTGGATAAAGGCATCGGCCTTGCCGCGGTGCCGCTGGCGGTGGGGCTTCACTCGGCGGTGGCGGTGGTCTTTGAGGTGCCCAGCGGCATGGCGGCGGACCGCTGGGGCCGCAAAAGCTGCTTTCTTGTTTCGCTGGCGCTGCTGCTGCCCGGCCTGGGTCTGTTGGCCTTGGGGCAGGGGATGACGGCTGTTCTGGCGGCCATGGTTTTTCAGGGGCTTGCCCGGGCCTTTTCCTCCGGCAGCCTGGACGCGCTGGTGGTGGAGGAATTTCTGCTTAAAAACAGCCCGGAGGCGCTGCCAAAGTGCACCGCCCGCATCAGCGCCCTCACCAGCGTGGGGCTGGCGGTGGGCTGCCTTTCGGGAGGCGGCGTGTATGCTCTCGCCGGCAGCCTGTGGGCGCCCCTCGCGTTGAAAGGCGCAGTGGTACTGGCGCTGCTGGTGCTGGGCATGGGGCTTGCGGAACACCCGGTAGAGCGGGAAGAAGGGCAGACAAACCCGGTGGCCCTGCTGGCCTCCACCCTGCGGGGCAAGGGGCTGGTGCGAGCGCTGGTCCTCTATTCCGCCGCCCTCGCGCCGCCCCTTTTTGCGGTGGAGGTGTTCTATCAGCCCCGCTTTACCGAGCTGCTGGGCGGCGGCGCGGCGGGCTGGGCGCTGGGAACGCTCAACGCGGGCGCTTACTACGCAGCGGCGGCGGGCTCGGTGCTGGGGCCGCGGCTGGTGCGCCGCCCCACCCTGCCCCGGCTGCTGGCCGTCACGGCGCTGCTGGGCGCGGGTCTTGCGGGGCTGGCCGCCGCCGGAACGCCGGTGCTGTTTGTGGCGGCCTACTTTGCTTTTTATGTCATCATCGGAAGCACCGATTATCTCACCTCCACTCTGATGAATGAGGCCGCGCCGCCCAGCCAGCGGGCCACTCTGCTCTCCGCCAGCTCGTTGACGCTTCAGTTGGGGGGCATGGCCGCGTCGCCCCTGCTCTCGGCAGGGGCGGCAATGGGCACCATTCCCCAGGTGTGGCTGGCCGCCGGCGGCGCGGTGACAGCAGTGATGCTGACGGGGCTGCTGATGAGCCTGCGCACTCTCAAACGTTGAAAATTCAAAAATAACCGTGCTCCTTCGTTTTGCTTTTGACGTGAATACCGCGTCGAAAACAAGAAAAGGAGTCATGAGTATGAGCATTCCACGATTCGACTTTCAAACACTGCAGGACATCCCGTCCCGGCTGAACCACCGGGACACACCGCGCCTGACCATCACGGAAAAGGGGTTGATCTCCATCAACGGCGCGCTGCGCAGCAGGGTGGGCGAACGAAGGGCGTTTTGGGCCAAGATCAGCCCGGACGGCAGGTATATGGCGCTGTGTACCCGGGAGGAGCCGAACCTGCAGTTTGGCTTGCGCAGCGGACGCACCTACCACGCCGCGCTGTGCCGGCTGGTGGAGGGAATGGGGTTCACCCTGCCGGTGGTCTACACCATGGAGTGGGACGAGGAGCACAGCGCCTGGATCGGCTGCTGCGAAGAGATCGCGCCGCCGCCCGCCCTTTCCGTCCTGTGTGAAGAAAAGATCGCGCGGCGGCGCAAAGCCGCAGGGAGGCAGGCATGAGGCTGACCAGACGAAGCCTGTCAAGGCGCGAGCGGGAGATCATCGACGGATTCATCACGGATATTTGCCGGGAAATGGGCCTGCCGGGGAAGGACGCGGACCTGAGGACCTGCGCCTGGGAGGCGTTTCTCTCGGTTTATCGGGACGCGCCCGGCTCCTTTTCGGGCGACGGCCTGCGGGGCTGGCGGCGGGCCTATTCCATTTTGTGGCAGGAGCTGAAAAAGGAAAAACAGAAGATGTATTTCTGGCGGCAGGGGCGTCTCTCGCTGGATCAGCCGGTGAGCGAGGAGGTGCAGCAGCCGCTGGTGGAGCTGTTGCGAGCGCCTCACGGCGACTTTCAGAACGGGGTGTGTCTGTACGACTATCTCTGGCGCATGGACCCGGATGAGAGCCGTATGGCGTTCCAGCTGATGCGGGGCGACAGCCTGGAGGAAATACAGGCTTTCTACCACTGGTCGCCCGCCTATGCGTTCCTGCTCCGCAACCGGCTGCGGGACGCGATGGAAGCGTATCTTGCCATCTGAGCAAAAGAAAAAGCCCGGTCGTTTGACCGGGCTTTTTGAATGGAGCGGGGTACGGGAGTCGAACCCGCCTGTTCGGCTTGGGAAGCCGACGCACTACCGATGTACTAACCCCGCAGGTGAATACCTGTTTATTATACCTGCCGGGGTGAGAAATGTCAAACCCTTTTTCCGCCCCGGCGGCCCCTTGCGCGGCGGCGGAAAAGACAATATACTATAGAAAAAGGCAAGGGCAGGTGAAAGAATGAAGAACCCGTTGGATGCGGTCAAACTCTTTTTGGGCGTCGTGTGCGTCGTGGGTGCCTTTGCCGCCGCGGCCCTTGCTCCCGGCTCCGGTGGGCAGTCCGCCGTCCCTTCGCCCGTTCCTTCGCCAACGCCTGCCACCACCCCCGCGCCCAGCCCGTCGCCCACCCCCACGCCGGAAGTGACGCTGGCTTTCACCGGCGACGTGAACTTTGCCAACGACTGGTACAACATGCTCCACTACGCGAAAACCGGCGGCGTGGAGGACTGTTTTGACCCGCTGCTGCTGGAAGAGATGCGCGGCGCGGACATTCTTCTTTCCAACAACGAGTTCGCCTTTTCCCACCGGGGCAGCCCCATGCCCGGCAAGCAGTTCACCTTCTGCTCCCGTCCGGAGAACGCCGCCATCTGGCAGCAGCTGGGGGTGGACATCGTCAGCCTTGCCAACAACCATTGCTTTGACTACGGGGCCGACGCCTTTGCCGACACCCTGACCACTCTCTCCGACGCGGGCATCGCCTATGTGGGCGCGGGCGCGGACTTAGAGGAAGCCATGACGCCCCGCTACTTCACGGTGGACGGGCTGACCATCGGTTTTGTGGCCTGCACCCGGGCGGAAAAATACATCCTCACCCCCGAAGCAGGGGAGGACGGCCCCGGCGTGCTGCGCTGCTACGACCCGGAGCTGGCGGTGCAGGTCATCGAAGAAGCCGACAGCCGGTGCGACTATCTGGTGGTCTACGTCCACTGGGGCACCGAGTACAGCACCCAGTTGGAGCAGGCCCAGACCGACCTTGCCACCCTCTTTGCCGAGGCGGGGGCGGACCTCATCGTGGGCAGCCACCCCCACATCCTGCAGGGGGCCGGCTGGCGGGGAGACGTGCCGGTGCTCTACAGCCTGGGCAATTTCTGGTTCAACATGGAGACCATTGACAGCGCCCTGCTCACCGTTACCCTCACCGGCCCGGGGGCGGAGAATGCCACTGTCCGGCTCATCCCCTGCGTGCAGACCGGCGGGCGCACCTCCATCCTCACCGACGAGGGGGAGAAGACCCGCATCCTGGACCACCTCAACGCCGTCAGCGAGAGCGGCTGGTTCGATGAAAACGGCGTGCTGCACCCGCAAAAGGCGGAAAATTGAACACAAAAAGTGTCGCCCGGCATTTCAAAAGCCGGGCGATTGTGCTATAATAACAAGAAGGTTTTTGTAAAAAACAACAGTCCCGCGGCGCGGCTTTCCGCAGCCCGGACATAAAGGAGGCTTTTCATGGTCACTTGCTCCAAGACCGGAATGTACTACGCCCGGGGTCAGTGGGTCCCCGCCGACGAAAACGCCCCCGCCGCCCTGGCGGCGCTGGGCTTTGACGAGGCCGCCCGCAGCGAGGCGAAAAAGGGCACCATTGCCTGGGGCATTCTGCAGGCCCATAACCACAGCGGCGACGAAAACGCCCTGAAACTCAAATTCGACGCGATGGCCAGCCACGACATCACCTTCGTGGGCATCGTGCAGACCGCCCGTGCCTCGGGCCTCACCAAATTCCCCATGCCCTATGTGCTCACCAACTGCCACAACAGCCTGTGCGCCGTGGGCGGCACCATCAACGAGGACGACCACCTCTTCGGCCTGTCTGCCGCCAAGAAGTACGGCGGCGTGTATGTGCCGCCTCACCTGGCGGTCATCCACCAGTATATGCGGGAGATGTACGCCGGCTGCGGCAAGATGATTTTGGGCTCCGACAGCCACACCCGCTACGGTGCGCTGGGCACCATGGCCATTGGTGAGGGTGGCGGCGAGCTGGCAAAACAGCTGCTGAACCGCACCTACGACGTGGCCTGCCCCGGCGTGGTGGCGGTGCACCTCACCGGCGCGCCCGTGCCCGGCGTGGGCCCCCAGGACGTGGCCCTGGCCATCATCGGCGCGGTGTTCGCCAATGGCTATGTGAAGAACAAGGTCATGGAGTTTGTGGGCCCCGGCGTGGCCAACCTGCCGCTGGAATACCGCAGCGGCATCGACGTGATGACCACCGAGACCACCTGCCTGTCCAGCATTTGGGTCACCGATGAGACCACCCGGAAGTATCTGGCCGTCCACGGACGGGAAGGGGACTACAAGCCCCTGGCCCCGGCGGAGCTGGCCTGGTACGACGGTGTTGTGGAAGTGGCGCTGGACAAAGTGCGGCCCATGATCGCTCTGCCCATGCACCCCTCCAACGTCTACACCATTGAAGAGCTGAACGCGAACCTGGAGGACATCCTCCACAAGACCGAGGAGGACTGCGCCGCGCTGGTGGGCGGCAAGGTCAAGCTGGACCTTGTGAGCAAGATCGAGAACGGCCGCCTGCGGGTGGACCAGGGCGTCATCGCCGGCTGCGCCGGCGGCACCTACTCCAACATCTGCGAGGCTGCCCAGATCCTGGAGGGCTTCTCCGGCGGCAACGGGGAGTACGCCTTGAGCGTTTACCCCTCCAGCCAGCCCACGATGATGGCGCTGATGAAAAACGGGGCCCTTGCCAGCCTGATGGCCGGCGGCGCCACCGTGCGCACCGCCTTCTGCGGGCCCTGCTTTGGCGCGGGCGACGTGCCGGCCAACGGCTCGCTGTCCATCCGCCACACCACCCGCAACTTCCCCAGCCGCGAGGGCTCCAAGCCCGGCAACGGCCAGATCGCCGGCGTGGCGCTGATGGACGCCCGTTCCATCGCCGCCACCACCCGCATGGGCGGCATCCTCACCCCCGCCACCGACATCGACTACCAGCCCCATATCCCCGAGTACGAGTTCGACGACTCCAGCTACAAGAGCCGCGTCTACAACGGCTGGGGCAAGGGCGACTACGACAGCCTGCTGCGCCTTGGGCCCAACATCAAGGACTGGCCCGCCATCCAGCCTCTGGCCGACAACCTGCTGCTGAAGGTCACCAGCTACATCACCGACCCGGTGACCACCACCGACGAGCTTATCCCCAGCGGCGAGACCAGCAGCTATCGCTCCAATCCTCTGGGCCTGGCGGAGTTCACCCTCAGCCGTAAGGACCCGGCCTATGTGGGCCGCGCCAAGGCGGTGCAGGCCGAGGAGGCTGACCGCGCCGCCGGCAAGGGCAGCGACGCCCTGCTGGCCCAGGTGCACGCCGTGCCCGGCTGCGAGGCTCTCACCTGGAAGGACTTGGCCATCGCCAGCACCATCTACGCGGTGAAGCCCGGCGACGGCTCCGCCCGTGAGCAGGCCGCCAGCTGCCAGCGCGTGCTGGGCGCGGGGGCCAACATCGCGGTGGAGTACGCCACCAAGCGCTACCGCTCCAACCTCATCAACTGGGGCATGCTGCCCTTCCAGCTGGACGGCCCCACCCCCTTCGGCCTGGGCGACTACGTCCTCATCCCCGGCGCGCGGGCGCTGCTGGCCGAGAACCGGCTGGAGAGCATCCCCGCCTATGTGCTGGGCGAAAACGGCCCCAAGGCCTTCAGCCTCTCCATCGCCCCCCTCACGGCGGACGAGCGGCAGATCTTGCTGGACGGCTGCCTCATCAACTACTATAAGCACGGCTAAAGACCCAAAGGAAGGTGAATCCCATGGCCGGCGATCTGCATACCCACACCACCTGGTCCGACGGGGCGCTGCCCGCCCCCGTGCTGCCCAAGCTGGCGGCCCGGGCGGGCCTTGCATGGCTGGCCATCTCCGACCACGACACCATGCTGCCGGTGGAGTACGCCTATGCCCATCCGACGGCGGAGGGGGTGAACCTCATCCCCGCCACCGAGCTCACCGCCTACGACTTTGAGCGGGGGCGGCAGGTGCACATTTTGTGCTACTGGCCGGATCAGGACTGCCCCGAGCTGGCGGCCCACTGCCGTACCATGGCGGCGCGACGCAACGCCGTCTGTACCCAGAGCGCCAAAGAACTGGAAGAAATTTATCCCCAGTTCAAGCTGGAGGACGCCCGCCGCATGGCGGACGAGGGCGGCGGCGTGATTTTCAAAAGCACCCTGATGCGTGTGCTCTTTGAGTACGGCCTGGCGGACGGCATCTATCAGCAGGACTACAAGACCCTCTTCGGAGCCAAGGGCGGCAAGGTGCTCCACAATCCGGAATATGAGCCGGTGGATAAGGTCCTGGCGGTCATCAAGGCCGCCCGGGGCGTGGCGGTGTTCGCCCATCCCAGCGTCTACAACAGCATGGAGCTGGTGCGGGAGCTGGCCGCGGCAGGGCGCATCGACGGCGTGGAGATAGAACACCCCCGCAATACCCCCGAGGATAAAGAGGAACTGCGCCGGCTGGCCAAAGAGTACGGCCTCGTCACCACCGGCGGCACTGACTTCCACGGCCTTCACGCCGGCAAAGCCCGGCCGCTGGGCCTGTGCCGCTGCACCGATGAGGAAGTGCTGCGGCTGAACGAGCTGGCAAAAGCAAAGAAAGCGTAAAAGAGAGAAGGAACCCAAAATGACAACCATCACCCGCAAAAACAGCGGTACCTGCTCCCGCAGCACCACTGTTACCCTGAACGACGACGGCACCATCCACAGCATCGAAGTGGTGGGCGGCTGCAACGGCAACCTGAAGGGCGTCAGCAGCCTGCTGGTGGGCATGGACGCCGCCGACGCCATCCGCCGCATGCGGGGCACCACCTGCGGCCCCCGCCCCACCTCCTGCCCCGACCAGATCTCCCTGGCGCTGGAGGAGGCGCTGGAAAAGCAAAAGCACAGCTGAAACAAATAAAAAAAGCCGCCCGCGCATGGGTCTCATGCGCGGGCGGCTTTTTGCGTTTACTTGAACTCGATGGTGTCCAGCCGCTGGATTTTATTTTTGTAGGTCCGGCGGAAGAAGAAGGTGGCCAGCATCAGCGAGCAGACCTCCGCGATGCAGAAGCTGTACCACACGGCGTCCAGATTGCCGGTGAGGCTGAGCAGCCAGGCCACCGGCAGCAGGAGCACCAGCTGGCGGAAGGCGCTCATCATCAGGCTCAGAAGTCCCTCGCCCATGGCCTGGAACAGGCTGCTGAATACGATGTCCACGCCGGCAAAGAGAAAGCTCAGGCTGATGATGCGCAGTGCCGGCTGGCCAATGCGGCCAAGGTCGCCGCCTTCGCTGAACATGGCCAGCAGCTGGCCGGGGAACAACTGGAAGATAAGGGTTCCCAGCGCCATCACACAGAGCATGGCCACCATGCAGACCTTGATGGCCGAGAGGATGCGCTCCTTACGGCGGGCGCCGTAGTTGTAGCCCACGATGGGCACCAGCGCGTTGGTCAGGCCGAAGCCGGGCATGAACACAAAGCTCTGCAGCTTGAAGTAAACGCCCAGCACCGAAACGGCGGTCTCGGAGAAGTCGATGAGAATTTTGTTCATGCCGAAGTTCATCACGCTGCTGATGCTCTGCATGATGATGCTGGGCAGACCCACGTCGTAGATGCCCGCCACGGTGGGCCAGTCGAACTTGAGCTTTTTCCAGTGCAGCCGCACTTCGTTGTTGAACTTGAGGTTGAGGATGAAGCACACGCAGCAGCCGAACCACTGGCCGATGACGGTGGCCACCGCCGCGCCCAGCACGCCCATGCGGGGCGCGCCCAGCAGGCCGAAGATGAGAATGGGGTCCAGAATGATGTTGACGATGGCGCCGGACATCTGGCTCAGCATCTGGAACACCGTGCGTCCGGTCACCTGGATGAGCCGTTCCAGACAGATCTGGAAGAACATGCCTAAGCTGAACACCAGGCACACCCGCAGGTAGGCCGCGCCGTCGGCGGCAATGGCGGAGTTCGTGGTGAAGAAACTGAAGAACAGCTCCGAGCAGAACAGCCCGAACACCGCAAAGGCCAGCCAGCTGAAGAACATCAGCAGCATGCCGTTGTGGGCCACCTTGTCGGCGGCTTCCCGGTTGCCTTCGCCCAGCCGGCGGCTGAGCAGGGCGTTCACGCCCACGCTGGTGCCCACCGACACCGCAATGGTCAGCATCTGCACCGGGTAGGCAAAGCTCACGGCGGCCAGCGCCGCGTCAGACAGCCGCGCCACAAAGATGCTGTCCACAATGTTGTAAAGGGCCTGCACCAGCATGCTGATCATGATGGGGAAGGCCATGCCCAGCAAAAGGGGCGCAACGGGCTTTGTGCCCATGATATTTTCTTTCATTCCTCGCGATACGTCCTTTTCTCTTGTTTATTCCATGCTTTTCAGCTTGCGGATGTCATGGCCCAGGAACAGCACCGGCTCGCAGCTGCCGCCCAGCCGGCTGGCGATTTTTTCGGTGTAGCGGGCCTCAAAGGCTTTGCCGTCCACAATGTTGGTGGTGTAAACGGTGGGCCGCTTTTCAAGCAGGCGGGTGTTCAAAAGGTTGTAAAAACAGCTGAGCACATAGGGGCTCACATACTCGGTGCCCAGATCGTCCAGCACCAGCAGGTCCGCCTCCAGCACCGCCTCCATCAGCGGGCAGTCGTCCGCAAAGCGGTCCCGTTCCAGCTGGCCGAACAGGCTTTGGGCGCTGATGTACACCACGTCAAATCCCTTTTCCAGAACCGTCTGGGCGATGGCCAGCGCCGCATGGGTCTTGCCCAGCCCCGCGTTGCCGCAAAGCAGCAGGCTGGTGCTCTTCATGTCAAAGCCCTCGGCGTAGTCCCGCAGAGCGGCCAGCGTCTCGGCCATCTCGGTGCGGATGCTCACGCCGGTGGCCTCGTCCGGCTCGTCGGGGTAGTAGCGCAGCTCCATCGAGTCAAACCCGCACAGGGACAGGGGCGACTCCTTGGCAATTTCCTCCCGGCGCAGCTGCCGGGCCCGGCGGGAAACGCAGGCGCACAGCCGCCCGTTCGCGGTACCGGTGTCCTTGCAGACCGGGCAGGAAAAGGCCGGCTCCAGGCTGGCGGGGCCGTAGCCGTTGTCCGCCAGCAGGGTCTCCAGCTGCTTTTGCGCTGCGGCACGTTCAGCGCGGGCCGCGTTCTGCTCCGCTTCCTCCGCGCCCGCCGCCGCCAGCTGCACCAGCCGCACGCCCAGCGAGCACACCTTGCTTTCCAGCGGCTCCAGCTCCGGAATGGCCGCCGCCGCGGCCTGCCGCCGCTGTGCTGCCAGGGTCATGGCCCGCTGGCGGGCGCTGGCCGTCTGACGCTGCGCTTCTTTCAGCAGTTCTGTTTTCGTGCGCATGGCTTCAGTCCTCCCGTTTCAGGCGCAGCGGGCGGTTCTGCGCCCGGCGCAAAATATCGTTGCCGCTGGGAGCCGCCCGGTCCACCCGGATGTTGTTGCCCTCCAGCCCGCCGGCGCCCCGGGTGTCCGCCAGGGTGCGCCAGCCTTTGCCGTGCCAGCTTTTCAGAATGCCGTTGACGTACTTTGCGTCCTTGCCGGCCCCCGCGTGCAGAACTGCCTCGGCCACCATGGCGTCGTCGTAGCGGTACTCCTCGTACCAGCGGCGCACGCAGTTCTTTTCGGCCAGGGTCAGGTCCTCGGCGGGCACCCCCAGCAGCTCCGCCACGGTGCGCTCATGCCGCGCCCGGTCCGCCAGCAGCTGCAGGTGACGCTCGGCGTCCTCGCCGGTGACCACGCCCTCCTGGGCCCAGCGGTCCAGTTCCCGCTCCAGCTGCGCAACCGAGTGACGGCCCTGCCCGGCGATGTGGGCCGCGCACAGCAGGATGACCTCGGCGGGGATGCTCTCGTTCACATACAGCGACACCACCCGCTGGATGTCCTTCTGCCCCAGCGCCTTGCCAAGGCAGGTCTGGGCCTCGCTGGCCAGCATGGAGACAGTGGGGTCCCGCAGCGCGGCCATCCGAAGCTGGTCGGCAGTGAGGGGCGGGGCCTTTTCGGCGGGGGGCGGGGTCGCCGCGCCGCCCTGCTCCTTTTCCAGCAGACCCACGCCGTGCCAGAATTCCAGCGCGCTCTGGGCCGAGGCCACCGTCTTGAGTTTCAGGTCGTGGGCGATGGTCTTGGGGTCGGTGCAGCGGGTGGCGATCATGTACAAGGCCACCCGCACGGGGTCGCCGCCGGCCCGGTCCAGATGGCGGAACACCAGCTGGGGAACAGCGACGGAATCGCCGGTATTGTCGTTCAGACGGTAGGTCATGCCGGAAATGCTCCTTTGCGTTCAGCGCATAAAATTTCATACTAACTATAGCACAAAACAGCCGGATGTGCCAGTGAATTTTGGCCTTCGCTGATTTGACAAATGCCCCAGCGGATGATAGCATTATTTAATAAGTAAGCATCCGCGCCGGCTTGACGGGCGGACAAGGTTTTTGAAAACAGGGTGCAGGATCATGAAGATCGCGATCGTGACGGACAGCAACAGCGGCATTTTTGAACGTCAGGCCCGCAAGATGGGGGTATATGTGGTTCCGATGCCCTTCTCCATCAACGGCCAGTGGCTGTATGAAGGCGTACAACTCACTGCGAAAGATTTTTACAAGGCGCAGGCCGAAGGCGCGGACATCACCACCAGCATGCCCAGCCCGGCGGACGTGACGGGAATGTGGGAAAAGCTGCTGGCCGACCACGACGAGGTGGTCTACATCCCCATGACCAGCGGTCTGAGCGGCTCCTGCGCAGCGGCCGCGGCGCTGGCGCAGGATTACGACGGCCGGGTGCAGGTGGTGGACAACAAGCGCATTTCCCTCACCCAGCTGCAGTCGGTGCTGGACGCCAAACGCCTGGTCAAGCGCGGCCTTACCGGCGCCCAGGTGAAGGCCCAGCTGGAACAGCACGCGCTGGACGCCAGCATCTACATCACCTGCAGCGATTTAAAGTATCTCAAAAAGGGCGGGCGCATCACGCCGGCCGCCGCCGCCGTCGGCACGGTGCTGAACATCAAGCCGGTGCTGCAAATTCAGGGCGAAAAGATCGACGCCTACGCCAAGGTGCGGGGCATGCACCAGGCGGTGGAGAAGATGCTGGACGCCATCTGCGACGACATCACCGGCCGCTTCAACGGCATGAACCTCCATGTGGGCACCGCCTACAGCGGCGACCCGGAGATCGGCCTGAAGTGGCAGAAGTACGTCCAGAGCCGGCTGCCCCGGTGCCGTGTGCACTCGGCGCCCCTGTCTCTGAGCATCGCCTGCCATACCGGCCCCGGTGCCATTGGCATCGGCTGCTTCTACTACGAAAAATAAAGAGAGGCCCGCGGCTGCGGGCCTCTCTTTTTATTCCAGAATGTAGGCGTTCACGATCTCGCCGTAATACGCGGTGTGAAAATCCCGGTTGCGGCCGTGAAAATCCGGCTCCACGTCCTGGGGGTGATATTTCTCCCGGATGGCCGGGGGAACGGCAGCGGCGTCCTGATGCTGGCGGTAAATGACCTTGCACTCCAACGTCAGCGGCAGCTGGGCGATGGCGGGAGCGGTCACCTTCTGCCCGGGCACGGCGGTCAGCCCCGCAAGGGCGAATTTGTCGCAGTCCCGCCCGGTGCGGGTGCCGCACAGGCCCAGGATGCGCTTGTCGAAAGGGCCCACCGGCACGTTCACCGTGAACTCGCCGCTTTCTTCCAGCAGCTCATGGGTGAAGCGGTGGCTGCGCACAAAGGCAATGAACACCGGCCGGCCCCACTCCACGCCCACGGTGCCCCAGCCGATGGTCATGGTGTTGATTTTTTCGCCGGCCCGGGTGGTCAGCAGCACGCCGGGATCCAGCGCTTTGGCGATGACGCCGGCGTATTCCAGCGGGTCGATGGGCTTGGAAACGTACATGAGAAACGGCCTCCTTTGCGCATTTCGGTATGCTTTCAGCATAGACCTGCGGCAAAGCGCTGTCAACTGCCTTTTTGCCACCGCCGAAACGCCGCCTTTTCTTGACAATCTGCCGTCTTCATGCTATACTTTGCGCGTATCGATTGTGTGCTTTGGGCCGTCTGTGCGGCCGGGCAGCAAAATATGCTGAACAACTGGAGATGTCGTTATGGAAAGAATCAAGACCATCGAGACCCGGAACCTCTGCGAGAGCGCCAAGAACGGCGGCTGCGGCGAGTGCCAGACCTCCTGCCAGTCCGCTTGCAAGACCTCCTGCGGTGTTGCGAACCAGAAGTGCGAGAACGCTGACAAGTAAACTTCTAAACTTCCAGGAAAGCCGCCGAACAATAAGGCGGCTTTTTTGTGCTTAAATTCGGAGGATACAATGATCCATCAATACCAGCTCAACGGCTACAACATCGTGCTGGACACCTGCTCCGGCGCCATCCATGTGGTGGACGAGGTGGCCTATGACCTCATCGCCGGCTACAAGAACGAGCCGGAGGAAGACCTCATCCGCCGTGTTTGCGAGAAATACAAGGACAGGTCGGACGTCACCGAGGCCGAGGTGCGCCAGTGCCTGGAGGACGTGAAAGGCCTGGAGGCGGCAGGCAAGCTCTACAGCCCGGACACCTTTGCCGACCTGGCCGGTCAGTTCAAGGGCAAGCGGGAGAACGTCATCAAGGCCATGTGCCTGCATGTGGCCCACACCTGCAACCTCAACTGCTCCTACTGCTTTGCCAGCCAGGGCAAATACCACGGCGAGCGGGCGCTGATGAGCCTGGAGGTGGGCAAGCGCGCGCTGGACTTCCTCATCGAGAACTCCGGCACCCGCCGCAACCTGGAAGTGGACTTCTTCGGCGGCGAACCGCTGATGAACTGGGACGTGGTCAAGCAGCTGGTGGCCTATGCCCGCCAGCGTGAGAAGGAGTGCGGCAAGAACTTCCGCTTTACCCTCACCACCAACGGCATGCTCATCGACGACGACGTCATCGACTTTGCCAACCGTGAAATGAACAACGTGGTTCTGAGCCTGGACGGCCGCAAGGAAATTCACGACCGCCTGCGGGTGGACTACGCCGGCAACGGCAGCTATGACCGCATCGTGCCCAAGTTCCAGGAGTTCGTGCGCCGCCGGGGCGACAAAGAGTATTACATGCGCGGCACCTTCACCCACGCAAACCCCGACTTCACCAAGGACGTGTTCCATATGGCCGACCTGGGCTTTGACCGCCTGAGCATGGAGCCGGTGGTCTGCGCGCCGGACGACCCCGCCGCCCTCACCGACGAGGACATCCAGGTGGTGCTGAAAGAGTATGAGAAACTGGCCATCGAGATGATCGAGCGCAAAAAGGCGGGCAAGCCCTTCGTGTTCTACCACTACATGCTGGACCTCACCGGCGGCCCCTGCATCTACAAGCGCCTGTCCGGCTGCGGCAGCGGCACCGAGTATGTGGCTGTCACCCCCTGGGGCGACCTCTACCCCTGCCACCAGTTCGTGGGCGAAGAGGCCTACAAGCTGGGCGACATCTGGCAGGGCGTGACCAACGAGGCCGTGCGGGAGGAGTTCCGCGGCTGCAACGCCTACTCCCGTCCCGAGTGCCGGGACTGCTGGGCCCGCCTCTACTGCTCCGGCGGCTGCGCCGCCAACGCCTACCACGCCACCGGCAGCATCGGCGGCGTGTACAAGCAGGGCTGTGAGCTGTTCAAAAAGCGCATCGAGTGCGCCATCATGATGCAGATCGCCCAGGGCGAACTGTAATGGATACCCCTGTCTGCGACTTCGTTGCCGCCTACGAAAAAAGCGGCGTCGCCCGTCTGCACATGCCCGGCCACAAGGGCAAAGGCCCACTGGGCTGCGAAGGACGGGACATCACCGAGATCGCCGGCGCCGACAGCCTCTATGAGGCAAGCGGCGTCATCGCCCAAAGCGAGCGCAGCGCCGCCGCCCTGTTCGGGGCGAAGGCCACCTTCTATTCCGCCGGTGGCTCCAGCCAGTGCATCAAAGCGATGCTCTGCCTTGCGCTGCAAAAGAGCAAAAGCCGGGTGGTGCTGGCCGCCCGCAATGTGCACAAGTCCTTTGTGCACGCGGCGGCCCTGCTGGACGCGGACGTCCGCTGGCTCTGGCCGGAAGGGGATTACCAGCTGCTGGCCTGCCCGGTGCGCCCGGAACAGCTGGAAAAGGCGCTGGCGGCCCTGCCCGAAGCGCCGGCGGCGGTGTATCTCACCAGCCCGGACTATCTGGGCAATCTGCAGCCGGTGTCGCAGCTGGCCAAGGTCTGCCACGCCCATGGCGTGCCCCTTCTGGTGGACAACGCCCACGGCGCTTATCTCCATTTCCTGCCCGAACCCGCCCACCCGCTGGACGAGGGGGCGGACCTCTGCTGTGACTCCGCCCACAAGACCCTGCCGGTGCTCACCGGCGGCGCCTACCTCCATCTGGGCCACGGCCTTCTGGAAGCGGAGGAAGGGGAGGTGCGGGCGGCGCTGTCGCTGTTCGGCTCCACCAGCCCCTCTTATCTCATTTTGCAGTCACTGGACGCCTGCAACCGGTATCTGGCCGACGAGGCCCGCCCCCGGCTGGCCGACTGTGCCAAGGCGGTGGCGGCGCTGAAAGCTGACCTTGCGGCTCAGGGCTGGGCCGTGGCGGAGGGCGAGGCGCTCAAGGTGACGCTCCGCGCTTCGGAGCGCGGCTGGCGGGGCGACGCGCTGGCGGGCTTCTTGCGCCGAAAGGGCGTGGAATGTGAGTACGCCGACCCGGACCATCTTGTTTTGATGGTCACGCCTCAGAACGCCCCGGAGGACCTGGAAAAGGTGCGCGCCGCCCTGGCGGCCGCGGGGCAGGGGAGCGAAGCGGCCCAAACCCCGCCTCAGATGGCCCGGCCCCGGCAGGTCGTGTCCCTTCGGGCGGCGCTGCTGGCCCCCGGCGAGGAAGTGCCGGTGGAAGCGGCGGTGGGCCGCGTCTGCGCCGCCCCCACGGTGGCCTGCCCCCCGGCGGTGCCGGTGGCGGTGAGCGGCGAAGAAATTGGCCCGGACGCCGCCGCGGTCTTTCGCTATTACGGCATCGAAACGGTGCGCGTGCTTCGATAACACAAACAAAAACGCCCCCGACGGTTTTTCACCGCCGGAGGCGTTTTCTTTTATACCACCAGGAACTCGTTCTCCCGTTCCAAGTATCGGCTGAACACATACAGCCCGCACACCAGCCCCGCGGACATGGTGGCGGGGGCGTCGATGTCCCAGCCGCCGGTCACGCCCCGGTGCACGATGCGCGCCACCACCGCGCCGGCGGCGTTCTGCAGAACGTAGTTCTGGGTGTTCTGCATGATGAGGGTGTACAGGGCGCTGCCCAGCGCCAGCATGGCCCGGTCGGCCCGGGGCATGCGGCAGAGGGGTCAGCCGTCCGCCGCGGGGTCGAAATCAGGAGCGTAGGCGGGGCTGGCTTCGATGCAGCTGCCGTCGGCGGCGTTCAGGGCGTATTTGTGGTAATTCACCTCGCCGCTGTGCCCGGCGGGCGCGT
>DXBV01000055.1 GCA_019116345.1 Candidatus Allofournierella merdipullorum
TATCGCGGCGTCAAAGCGCCTTGACAACCACCAAGGGTGCCTGCGGCGCTTTTCCTTGCGCTCCCATCAAAATCGCCCGCTTCCTGGTGCTGCGCAGTTCTGCCCCAGGATTTTGGATGAAGAAAGCACAAAGAGCGGCCCTGCAAGCCTTGGTGGCTTGGGGGCCGCTCTGCGTGTTTTATGCGCCAAAATCCTACGGCAGAACCGCCGTTTTCTTATGCCACTCCGGCGTTGTTTGCGCGGCCCGGAAGAGGCGGGTCAGGCCGGGATGTCGGTGCCGAAGCGGAAGAACACGGTGGTGTCCGTCGCGACGCTTTCATCGTTCAAAAGGTCCATGGCGTAATGCTCGCTCTCGTCGATCTCCTCACTGTAAGAGGCGGGGTCATAGCTCAGCGGGTCAACAGCGCAGTAGACCAGGCCGTCGTAGGCCTCGGGCACCTCGAACACCCAGTTTTGGTTGCACCGGCGGTACACTTCTCCACTGTCCAGCGGCAGCACCATCCACTGAATGTTCTTGCTGTAGGAGATGTCGTAGGAAGTACCGTCCACCTCCACGGTGGCGGAATAATCGTACGCCGCGTCACCGGCGGTGCTGCGGGTGGGCAGCGCGCGGCCGGTGTACAGGTCGTAAATGCCGCTGTTGTAGGCCACGTCCTCGTCCAGCCCGCCCTCCTCGTTGTAGGCAAAGTCGGAACAGGTCACCGTCACATACAGCGCGACCTTTTTGTAGCCCTCTTTCTCCGCGTCGCCCACCACCACGCGGGCGCTGACCTGGGCCGGCACTGTGCGCTGGATGGTGCTGTCCTCCATGTCGTAGGCTACCGCGTGCACCTCAAGATCCGAAGGCTCGTCCAGCACAGGGATGCCGTTGGCGTCAAAATAGCTCTCCCCCGTCGGGGCGGGCACGCTTACGGGCGCGCTTTCCGGCTGGGAAGCGGACGCCGGCTGAGACGCGCTTTCCGGCTGGGACACGCTGGCCGGCTGAGACACGGACTGGGACGCGGACGCGGGCTCGCCGCAGCCCGCGAGGGAAAGGGCCATCGCCGCAGCGAGGGCCAGTGCCATAGCTTGTTTCATCTTTAAAAATCCTCCTCACTTTGCGCCGGGGCGAGGCGTCCCGGTGGGTTCTACCATCGCCGTTATACCACCGGATGTCGAAAAATGCAAGGTGCAAAAGAAAAAGGCCGCGCATTCAGCGCGGCCCGGCACAAACGTCTGCCCGTTCAGCGGTAATAACGGCCGATGGCCTTGTCCAGGTCCAGCACGGCCTGCTGGGCGCCCCGGCCCACCTTCTTCGCCATCTTCTTCACCTTGCGGCTGTTCTTGGCGGCGGCCATGCCCGCCGCGGTCATGGCGGCGGTGGCGGCCAGCCCGCCGGCCACCATCATGGTGGTGCGGGTGGTGTTCTTGTTCATCCCTTGTGCCCCTCCTTTGTTTGTCTGCGCGGCCCGGGCGCTGCCCGGGTCCTGCTGTTAGTATTTCCCGCAAAATGTTCCGGCATACGTCTTTTTTTGACCCCCTGTTTGTGCTAAAATAAAGTTCAATGATTCTAATAGAACGGTGCGGATGACCCGCGCCGGGAGGAGTGACCCTTTTGCGTTTTCAAGCGCCTAAAACCGTTTTGTGCATCCACGATCTGTCCGGCCTGGGGCGGTGCAGCCTGTCGGTGATCGCGCCGGTGCTGGCCGCCATGGGCTGTCAGCCCGTGGCGCTGCCCACTGCAATTTTTTCCACCCACACCGGCGGTCTGGGCCAGCCGGCGGTGCAGCTGTGCCACGGCTACGGCGAAGCCGCGCTGGAGCACTACCGCTCGCTGGGTGTGGAGTTCGACTGCATCTACACCGGGTACTTAGCCAGCGAAGAGGACCAGCATCTGGCCGCCAAGGCCTTTTACCTGTGGCCGGACGCCCTCAAGATCGTTGACCCGGTGATGGCCGACCACGGCCGTTTTTACGCCGGCATGGAGGACAAGCTGCCCGGCATGCAGGCGCTGTGCCGCTCGGCGGATCTGATCCTGCCCAACCTCACCGAGGCCTGCCTGCTGCTGGGCCGTCCGATGCCCGACGGCGAACTGAACGACGAGCAGGCCCTCTCGCTGGCGCAGGAGCTCACCGCCCTGTGCCCCCAGACGGTGGTGACCGGCGTGCCCATGGGTCGGCATCTGGTCTGCACCGGGGCGGGGCGCAACAGCTTTGTGGTGCGCCGGCTGAAGCTGGAGCGCAGCTACCCCGGCACCGGCGATTTGTTCGCCGCGGTGCTCACCGGCGCGCTGCTGCGGGGCAACGCCCTGTCCGCCGCCACCGACGCCGCCGCGGGTTTTGTGGCCGATTCCATCGCCGCCACCGACCCGGAGGCTCCCACCGCCCTGGGCGTGTGGTTCGAGCCGCTGCTGGGCCGGCTGACCGTGCGGGAGGGCTGAAGCCATGCCCACCGTGAACATCGTGCTGGTGGAGCCGCAGATCCCCGAGAACACCGGCAACATCGCCCGCACCTGCGCTGTGACCGGCGCACGGCTGCATCTGGTGAAGCCGCTGGGCTTTGAGGTGACCGACCGCCACCTGAAGCGGGCCGGGCTTGACTACTGGCACCTGCTTGATATAACATATTATGAGGGGCTCGAGGACTTTTTTGCCCGTAACGAAGGCCCCTTCTACTATTTCACCAGCAAGGGCCCCCGCCGTCACACCGACGTGGCCTATCCCGACGGCGCCTATCTGGTCTTTGGCCGGGAGGACGCCGGGCTGCCGGAAACGCTGCTGCATCAAAACCAGCCCTTCTGCGTGCGGCTGCCCATGCGACGCGGCGTGCGCTGCCTGAATCTGTCCAATTCGGTGGCGGTGGGCGTGTATGAGGTGCTGCGTCAATGGGACTTTGCGGACCTTGAATCCCGGGGCCAGCTGCGTGATTATCAATGGGAGTGAGAGAGGAACTATGCGAAAGATCGCCGTTTTGACCGATTCCGCCTGCGACATCCCCCCCGAGCTGGAAAAACAGTATGGCATTGATATCCTGCCTTTCGTCATCACGCTGGACGGCGTGAGCTATGTGGAGCGCCGGGACTTTGGGTTCGACGAATTCTATCAGATGCTGCGCTCTGCTCAGGGCGTGCCCAGCACCGCCCAGGTCACCGCCATCCAGTTCTGTGAGCAGTACTGCAAATACGTGGACGAGGGCTACACCGACGTGGTGCACGTGACCATCAACTCCACCGGCAGCGGCACCCACGACGCAGCCATTCTGGCGCAGAATATGCTGCGGGAGGAGCGCCCCGACCACAAGCTGAACATTCACCTCATCGACAGCCACACCTATTCCTATGTGTACGGCGCGCCGGTGGTGCAGGCGGCCAGCCGCCTGCGCAACGGGGCCGAGGTGGGCTATGTGTGCGCCGAGCTGGAGGCCGCCTTTGCCCGGCAGGAGATCGTGCTCTCCGCCTTCAGCCTCAAGCAGATGAAGAAGAGCGGCCGCATCAGCGCGGCGGCGGCCTTTGCCGGCGAGCTGCTGGGCCTGCGGCCCATCATCAGCCTCATCGACGGGGTGACCAAGGTGGAGGATAAGGTGCGCGGCGACGCGGCCGTGCCCGCCGCCATGGTCAAGCAGGTGCGCAAACGGATGGACTATCCCGACGGGGACGTTCACTACATGCTGGGCTGCACCGACATCCCCAATGTGAAAGAGCTGGAAAAGCTCTGCCGCAAGGAGTTCGGCCGCGGGCCGGACGCGGTGTTCAAGCTGGGCGCGGCCGTGGCCAGCAACACCGGCCCGGACGCCATGGCCATTGTTTATCAGGGCGCGCCCCGGCGCTGAGCCGCCCGTTTTTCACCGTCTTTTTCCGCCCGCGTGGGCCGTCTGTCGCACCCTTAAGACGCACGGCTCCCCGCGGGCGGTTTTTTATCACTGACCGACGGAGGTCCATTTTATGAATTTTGAACACATCCTCTGGCTGTTCCTCTGCTTCTCCCTGCTGGGCTGGGTGATGGAGACCACCCTGGCCGCCATCCGCACCCGCCGCTATGTGGACCGCAGCGTGCTGTTCGGCCCCTGGTGCATCATCTACGGCATTTCCGGCACCCTCATCACGGTGGGTCTTGCGGAACTGCGCTCCGGCATCGTGTTTCTCTTTCTGGGCAGCGCCGTGCTGGTCACGGTGGTGGAATGGCTGGCCGGCCATCTGCTGGAAAACGTCAGCCACACCCGCTGGTGGGACTACTCGAACCGCCGCTTCAATCTGGACGGCTACATCTGCCTGAGCGCCTCGGTGCTCTGGGGCCTGCTGGGCACGGTGATGGTGAAGTGGGGCAACCCGCTGCTCACCTGGCTCTATGACCTCATCCCCGCCCCCGCCCGGCAGATCGTTCTGTGGACGCTGATCGCTCTGGTGGCGGTGGACGGCCTGGCCAGCATTCTGACGCTGGCAGGCGTGGTGCACAAGCTGCCCGCACTGGAAAGCACCAGCCGCCGGCTGGACGCTGTCAGCGCCCGGATGGGCGGCTGGATCCTCAGCCGCACCGAGCGGCGAATCCAGAAGGCCTACCCCGAAGCCAGCTTCGTGCACAAAAAGCGGGAAAAGGCCACCGTGTTCGCCGCCGGGTGCAGTTTTTCCAAGCTGTTTCTGCTCTTCTTCATCGGCGCGTTTCTGGGCGACATCGTGGAGACCATCTTCTGCCGCGTCACCGGCGGCGTTTGGATGAGCCGCAGCAGCGTGGTGTGGGGTCCCTTCAGCCTGGTCTGGGGCCTGGCGCTGGCGCTGGCCACCCTGCTGCTCTACCGCTACAAGGACAAGCCCGCCAGCTTCCTCTTCGTGGCGGGCACGGTGCTGGGCGGCGCCTATGAATACCTGTGCAGCGTGTTCACCGAGCTGGTGTTCGGCACCGTTTTCTGGGATTACAGCAAGATCCCCTTCAACCTGGGCGGGCGCATCAATCTGCTCTACTGCTTCTTCTGGGGCTTTGCCGCCGTGGCCTGGTTCCGGCTGGTCTACCCCCACTTCTCCCGCTGGATCGAAGCCATCCCCATCACCCCGGGCCGCATCCTCACCGCGGTGCTGGTGGTGTTCATGGTTGCAAACGTCAGCGTGAGCGCCCTGGCCATGGGCCGCTACAGCCAGCGGGCCGAGGGCGTGCCCGCCACCGCCTCCTGGCAGGTTTGGATGGACGAGCACTACCCCGACGAGACCATGAAACGCATCTATCCCAACGCCATCCGCACCGAATAAATGCAGACGCAAAAGGGCCCCGCGGCACAAGCCGCGGGGCCCTTGGTCTTTGTTTATTCAGCCGCGCTGTCCGACGCAGGCTCAGAGGTGGTCTCACCCTCCGCAGCGGCGCTGTCGGAGGCAGGCTCGCTGTCGGTGGGCAGGCTGCCCGCGCCCTCGGCGATGACGCTGGTGGGGTCGAAGTAATCCTCATAGTCCATGTCGGTCTCGGGGGCGCTGGCCGCCGCGCTGGAGCTGGGCTTCATCTCACTGACCTCCAGCGCGCACAGGTAGTAGACGCCGTCCACTTTCTGGAACACATAGTCCATATACTTGGTGGGCTCGGTGGGGGCGGAAAGGCTGAAGTCGCCGTTCAGGCCGGGGGCGGGCACATAGCCCACCGTCACATACATCTTGCCGCTCTTCTTATCCAGTTTCTCCACCTGGGGAGTGTACATGCCCACCTGGCCGGTGACCGGGATGAGGTAGCACTGTTTCTCCTCGTCGTACTCAAAGGTCATGTCGCCGCCCACGTTGTTGAAGGTCTCGTGGGTGAGCTTGTAGTCCGGCCCGAAGAGGGCGGCCGCCGCGGCGTCCACCTCTACGGCGGGCAGCAGCAGGCTGTCTGTGTTGGGGTCGCGCTCGTAGGCGTCCAGACCGGTAGCGCTGTTCTGGGCCGCGGACACGGCGGCCCACACGGAAGCCTCCTTGAACAGGGCCGGGTCGGCCTGGTCCAGGCTCTCAAAGGGCAGCGGGTCCAGCATGACCAGCGCCTGCAGCCGCTGCTCGTATTCCAGTTTTTCCTCGGTGTCGTCAAAAAGCACCGCCACGCCGTTCACCGCCGAAGCGATGACCGTGAAGGCGCCGATGAGCACCAGCACGCAGATGCCCAGACCCAGCCACTGGCGGGTGCGGCGGCGCTTGTGGCGCTCGTGTTCCTGTTGGGAAATGGTGTTTGCCATGGGTGTTCTGTCCCCTCCTTGCTTGGGATGCGGTCAGCGGATCTGGCCGCTGCCCAGAATGATGTATTTGTAGCTGGTGAGCTGCTCCAGGCCCATGGGGCCCCGGGCATGGAGCTTCTGGGTGGAGATGCCCATCTCGCACCCCAGCCCGAACTCGCCGCCGTCGGTGAACCGGGTGGATGCGTTCACATACACCGCTGCGCTGTCCACCCGCCGGGTGAAGGCCGCGGCCGCCGCCTCGTCGGCGGTGACGATGGCCTCGCTGTGGCCGGTGGAGTGGCGGGCGATGTGGTCGGTGGCAGCTTCGAGGCTGTCCACCACCGCCACCGCCAGGACATAGTCCAGAAATTCGGTGTCGAAGTCATCGGGGCCGGCGGGCGTGCCGGGAATGAGAGCCGCGGCGGCTTCGTCCAGCCGCAGCTGCACCGGCGCGAGGCCCTGAGCCGCCCGCCGGGTGACCAGCCGGTCATACAGGCGGGGCAGAAACTCCGGGGCCGCGTCCCTGTGCACCAGGCACACCTCGGCGGCGTTGCACACCGAGGGTCGGCTGGTCTTGGCGTTGTTCACGATGTCCAGCGCCATGGAAAGGTCTGCGGCTTTGTCCACATAAATATGGCAGATGCCGGTGCCGGTCTGGATGACGGGCACGGCGGCGTTTTCCACGCAGGCGCGGATAAGCCCCGCGCCGCCCCGGGGAATGAGCAGGTCCACAAGGCCGGTGGCCCGCATCAGCTCGGTGGCGGAGGCGCGGCTGGTGTCCTGCACCAGAGCCACCAGCCCGCCGGGCAGGCCCGCGTCCTCAAGGCCCTGTTTCAGGGCGTTCACGATGGCGTTGTTGGAGCGGAACGCTTCCTTGCCGCCCCGCAGCACACAGGCGCTGCCGCTCTTGAGGGCCAGGGCCGCCGCGTCGCTGGTGACGTTGGGCCGGCTCTCGTAGATGATGGCGATGAGGCCCATGGGCACGCTCACCTGGCGGATGACCAGGCCGTTGGGGCGGGTGGTCTCGCTCAAAACGCGGTCCAGCGGGTCGGGCAGGTCGGCCACGGCTTCCACGCCGGCGGCCATGGCTTCCACCCTGGCCTCGTCCAGCCGCAGGCGGTCCAGCATCACCGGGGCCACGGTGGCCTTCGCGGCCTCCAGGTCCTCGGCGTTGGCCGCCAGAATGGCGCCGCACTCGCTGCGCAGGCGGGCCGCCATGGCCCGAAGCGCCGCGCTGCGCTCCCGGCCGCTGGCAAGAGCCAGCGCGCCCATGGCGGAGCGGGCGGTCAGCAGAAGTTCACGGGTGGTCATTGGGCGGCCTCCTTTTGGGCGAGGAAGCGGGTGCCCGCCTCGCCCCCTTCAAAGACGGTGTAGAGCACAGCAGGGTCGCGGCCGTTGGCGATGACCATGTCCGCCCCCGCCTCGGTGACGATCTTTCCCGCCCGGAGTTTCGTGGCCATGCCGCCGGTGCCAAGGCTGCTGCCCGCGCCACCCGCCAGGGCGCAGACCTCCGGCGTGATGGCCTCCACCCGGCGCAGCAGCTGCGCGTCGGGGTGGGTGTGGGGGTCGGCGGTGTAGAGGCCGTCGATGTCGCTCAAAATCACCAGCAGCTCTGCCTCCAGGCTGCGGCACAGCCGGGCGGCCAGGGTGTCGTTGTCGCCCACCGCGATCTCGGCGGTGCTGACGGTGTCGTTCTCGTTCACGATGGGCAGCGCCCCCAGCTCCAGCAGGCGGGTCAGGGTGTTGTGCAGGTTCTGGCTGCGCTCCGGGTCGGCCAGGTCCTCGCTGGTGATGAGGATCTGGGCCACGGTGTGGCTGTATTCGGAAAAGAGCTTGTCGTAGGTGTACATCAGTTCGCACTGGCCCACGGCGGCGGCAGCCTGCTTGGTGGGCATGTCCGCCGGGCGGCCGGGCAGGCCCAGCTTGCCCACGCCCATGCCGATGGCGCCGGAGGACACCAGAATGATCTGATGCCCGGCGTTTTTCAGATCGCTGAGCACCTTGCACAGCCCCTCGATGCGGCGGATGTTCAGCCGCCCGGTGGCGTGCGCCAGGGTGGAAGTACCTACTTTGACCACAGCTTTCATGCCTGGTTCTCCTTTTCACAGTCGGATACAGATTAAAGTATAGCATAAACCGCCCCGCAACACAAACGCCCAAAGATGGACTTTTTGTGAAATAATGGTATAATTTTGCCATAGAACGCCGGGCCGGCCCGCCGGCCCGCGGGAAAGCGAGGGAAATAACGATGTACCGATTCACCAACGATTACAGCGAAGGGGCTCACCCTTCCGTTCTGAACGCTCTGACCGAGACCAATCTGGAGGGCAACTTCGGCTACGGCTGTGACCCCCATTGCGCCCATGCCGCCGACCTCATGCGGGAGAAGATCGGCCGGCCGGACGCGGACGTTCACTTCTTTGTGGGCGGCACCCAGACCAACGCCACCTGCATCTGCGCCTTTCTGCGGCCCCATGAGGCGGCCATCGCGGCCCACAGCGGCCACATCTGCGTCCACGAGACCGGCGCGGTGGAGGCCACCGGCCACAAGTGCATCGCCATGCCCGCCGCGCCCGGCGGCAAGCTGACCCCGGAGCTGGTGCGCCAGGCGGTGGCTGCCCACCCGGACGAGCACATGGTGAAGCCCCGCCTTGTGTATGTGAGCAACACCACCGAGGTGGGCGGCGTTTACACCACCGCCGAGCTGGAAGCCCTGCGGGCGGTGTGCGACGAGCTGGGCCTGCTGCTTTATCTGGACGGCGCCCGCCTTGCCAGCGCCCTGGCCTGTGGCGGGGCCTCCCTCCGTGCCCTGGGAGCCCTGTGCGACGCGTTCTACATCGGCGGCACCAAGAACGGCGCGCTGTTCGGCGAGGCGGTGTGCATCATGAACCCGGCCTTAAAGCCCGACTTCCGTTACATCCTCAAACAGCACGGCGGCATGCTGGCCAAGGGCTGGCTGCTGGGTGTGCAGTTTGAGCAGCTGATGACCGGCGGCCTCTACGAGCAGCTGGGCGAGCACTCCACCCGTCTGGCGCAGCAGCTGGCCCAGGGGCTCAAGGCTCTGGGGGTGGAGTTCATGTTCGAAAGCCCCTCCAACCAGATCTTCCCCATCCTGCCCGACGCAGTGCTGAAAAAGCTGGAGGGCTCTTTCCACTGGGAAGTGAACGGGAAGCTGGAGGGCGGCCGCAGCTGCATCCGTCTGGTGTGCAGCTGGGCCACCGAGGAAGCGGCGGTCACCGCCTTCCTGCTGGCGGCGGAGCAGGCGCTGAAGGACTGCCCTGCCTGCGTGTGATACTGAATAACGAGGGGCGGGCCGCCTGCTTTATGCAGGCGGCAAAGGC
>DXBV01000056.1 GCA_019116345.1 Candidatus Allofournierella merdipullorum
AAAGGAAGAATGTGAAAAGCGGCTCGCGCGTGAAAAGAAATGAATGGAATCACATAACAACGTTTACTATTGGTAAGCGCTCTCTAAAAATGGTTTGAAAGGACAGAGAACCGGGGATGCGCTATGGAAAGGAGATTAAGATGGATTGGGTTACATGGATTAATACAGCGGTGGGTATCATCGGTATTATTGTGGGGGTTATCGGATGGAAAAGTCTGTCAACAGCGACCAAGATAAAGAATGTGGCAAAAGCTGATAATAACGCAACAATTCAACAGGCAAATGTCATTCACAACGGTCTTGACGCTTATGCGGTTATTAAACTGTCAAGAGAAATACCCCAGGAAGAACTAAAAATAGTAATTGAAGAGATTAACAAGCTTCGTGAAAAGGTGGATAGCATTCCTCGCATTGAATTTAGAACAGAAGAAAATGAGTTCGGGGGAACTACGGTGATTATCGATGATAAGAGATTTGCGGATGAAGAGAGATTGGAAAAGAAGTTGGCGGATATTTAAGAAGTCTGTTTGCTGTTAAAATGTCTGCTCAATGAAAAACAGATCCGAACTCATCGTCTTACGGCGGAGAGTTCGGATCTGTTTTTTGGTGGGCCAGGCAGGGTTCGAACCCGCGACCAATCGGTTATGAGCCGACAGCTCTGACCAGCTGAGCTACTGGCCCGTGTGATACCCGTCTATTATACCAGCCGTGCCCCGAAAAGGCAAGGCGAAAGGCGGGTTCAGGGCCGGTCGGGCTCCTGCGGGCGGGGCGCGGCGTTCAGCTTCTTGGCCAGAAAGGCGTCCAGCACCTGCCGGGGGAACACCGGTTCCCGGTAGCCGAAGGCCTCCCGCAGAAAGTGCAGTGTCACCACCGTCTGCTTGCCGGCGTCCAGCCGCAGGGCGTAGAGGGTGTCCACCGGCTGGCCGGTGGGCTTGTGCAGCGTGAAGTGCAAAAGGAAACTGCCGTCCGGCTGGCGGGTGCAGTCGTATTCAAACTCGTCCTGCTCGCCGCGGGCGGCCAGCGCGTCCAGACACTCGTCGAAGGCCAGCGGGGTGCGGTATTCCAGGCACCCGTCGCCGTCGGGGGCCTTTTTTTGGCGCTTTGCTTCCAGCTGCTTTGCCAGCTTCCAGCACAGCACGGCCGCCGCCGCGACCAGCACAAGGGACAGAATGGCGGGCATGGACATACCTCCTCAGGGCGCGGGCTTGCTCAGCGTGCGCTTGTAGAACAACAGGAAAACGGTGAGGGTGGTGACGCTGGCGATGATGTCCGACGCGGGCTCCGCCAGATAGATGGCGAAAGGGTCGCCGCCCATCAGCATGGGCAGAAGAATGGCCAGCGGCACCAGCAGGATGACTTTGCGCAGTGACGCCAGGAACAGGCTCACCTTCGCCTGCCCCAGGCCCATGAAAGCCGCCTGGCAGCTCATCTGCGCGCCGAAGGCCCAGATGCCGCCAAAGAATACCGGCATCGCCTTCACCGTCAGCTCAATGAGGGCGGCGTCAGAGGTGAACATGCGGGTCAGCGGCCAGGCCAGCAGCCACACGAACACAAAGGCGCTGCAGGTGTAGGTCAGGCTGATGAGGAACACCCGCTTGAAGGTGGCCCGCACCCGGTCCAGATTCTTCGCGCCGTAGTTGTAGCTGATGATGGGCTGGGTGCCCTGGGTCAGGCCCTGCAGCGGCATCACCAGCAGCTGCATCACGCTCTGCAGGATGGTGATGGTGCCCATGTAAAGCTCGCCGCCGTAGCGGGCCATGCCCCGGTTGAGGGTGATGGTCACAAGGCTCTCGGTGCTCTGCATGATGAAGGGCGAAACGCCCAGCGCGGCCACGCTGGCCAGCACCGGGGCGGAGAACCGCAGGTTCTTTGCCCGGATGCGCAGCACGCTGCGCCCCGACAGAAGAAACGCCAGCACCCACGCGGCGCTCACCGTCTGGCTGAGCACGGTGGCAATGGCCGCGCCCTGCACGCCCATGTCGAACACGAAGATGAACAGCGGGTCCAGCACGATGTTCAGCACCGCGCCGATGGCCACGCTGATCATGGCGGTGCCGCTGCGGCCCTGGGCGCTGATGAAGGTGTTGAGGCCCAGCGCCAGCTGCACGCTCACCGTGCCCCACAGGTAGATGGTGATGTAGTCCTCGGCGTAGGGCAACAGGTCGCCCGTTGCGCCGAAGGCGATGAGGATGGGGGTGCGGAACAGCTGGAACACCGTCGTCAGCGCCACGCTCAGCACCAGCAGCAGCGAAACGCAGTTGCCCAGGATCTGCTCGGCGCCCTCCTTGTCGCCCGCGCCCAGGCGGATGCCCGCCCGGGGCGCGCCGCCCATGCCCGCGAAGGCCGCGAAGGCGGACACGATCATCAGCACCGGGAAGGTCACGCCCACGCCGGTGAGGGCGGCGGCGCCGATGTCCGGGATGTTGCCGATGTACATCCGGTCCACCACGTTGTAGAGCACGTTGATGAGCTGTGCCGCCACCGCCGGCAACGACAGCTTTACGATAAGCCCGCCGATGGGCGCGTGACCCAGCAGGCGGTCACTGTCCGACAGGGGGGCGGAATGCGCGTCAGAAACAGACAAAGCGGAAGTCTCCTTTCAAGGGCCCGGGCGGCGGCCCCGGCTTGCGGGGGGCGCGGCGGGTGTGGTATAATGGCCCAAAACACGCCATATGATTTCCCGGGAAGCCCGCGCCGTGCGCGGGGCCTTTTTCCATTATAGCACGCCCGCCGGCCGAAGGAAAGGCCGGCCGCCGGAAGGAGACCGCTGTGAACGTTCGACTGACCCTGTCCAAAAAGACCTATTACGCCCTGGGTATGCTCAGCGCCGCCCTGACCATGGCCGCCGCTTTGGGGGCCGCGGTGCGCTTTCCCATGGCGCTGGCGGAGAACCTGGCCACCCTGCTCACCCTGCTGATGCTGGGCTTTCTGGCCAGCGTGAAGGGCACCACCAAACAGGACAAAAAAGCCCTTGTGGGCTGCATCGTCATTCAAGTGCTGGCGCTGGCGCTGCCCGCGGCGCTGCTGCAGCATCTGCTGCTGGCGCTGGTGTGGCCCTGCTTTGCCGGCTGGGAAAAAGCCGCCTACCCCCGCCTCGCCCCCCAGTTCCGGGTTTTGGCCGCCGCCGAAGCGCTGTGGTTCGCGGCCCGGGTGCTGGTGCTGCTGGGCGGCGCTTCGGTGCTGGGCCTGTTCATGAACCTCTGCGGCCTGGCCACGGGCGCGGCCCGCGGCTGGCTCACCCTCACCCTCTACCGCCGCCAGCGGGACGAGGGCTGAAACCGCCGTTTGCATTTCGCCCCCGCGGGGGCATCGAGCCAATGGAGAAAACGCCATGAAACACCTTCGACTGAAAGCCGCGGCGCTGGCCGCCGCCCTCGCTCTGCTCTGCGCCGGCTGCGGCGCGCCCGCCTCCAGTGCGCCCGCCTCGTCCGGCGGGGCCTCTTCCGCTCCCGCTTCCCCGGCCCCCTCCTCCGCCCCGGCCCAGGAGACCGGGACGTTGGGCGAATACCGGGCCATGTGGGTGAGCTATCTGGAATGGGAGAGCTTTGATTTTTCCAGCGAGGCGGCCTTTGCCGCCGACGCGGACGAGATGATGCAAAACTGCGCGGACATGGGCCTGAACGTGGTCATCGCCCAGGTGCGGCCCTTTGCCGACGCCCTCTACCCCAGCGAGCTGTTTCCCTGGAGCCACCTGTGCACCGGCGCCCAGGGCCAGGACCCGGGCTTTGACCCGCTGGCCATTCTGGTGGAGTCGGCCCACAGCCACGGCCTGGAACTGGAAGCCTGGCTGAACCCCTACCGGGTGCGGCTGAACGCCACCCGCCCGGCGGGCGAGCTGGCCGCGGATAACCCCGCTGTCCTCCACCCCGAGTGGGTGAAGGAGGTGGACGGCGGGCTCTACCTTGACCCCTCCCTGCCCGCGGTGCGCCAGCTCATCACCGACGGCGTTCTGGAGATCCTGCGCAACTACGATGTGGACGGCATCCACTTCGACGACTACTTCTACCCCACCACCGACCCCTCCTTCGACGAGGCGGAGTACGCCGCCTCGTCCAGCGGCCTTTCCCTGGAGGAGTGGCGGCGGGAGAACGTGAACCAGCTGATGCGCCAGGTCTACGCCGCCGTGAAGGCGGAAAAGCCGGCGGTGCGGTTCGGCGTGAGTCCCCAGGGGAATATGGACAACAATTACAACTCTCAGTATAGCGATGTCTCCCTGTGGATGGCCGAGGGCGGCTATGTGGACTATGTGCTGCCCCAGCTGTATTGGGGCTACGGCTACACCACCGGCTCCGGCAGCACCCGCTACGCCTTTGAGAATATCAGCGCCGAGTGGGCGGCGCTGGAGCGCGCGCCCAGCGTGGCGCTCTACTTCGGCCTGGGGGCCTACCGCATCGGTGACGGCGACGGCGGCAACTACGCCGAAGCCCAAAGCGGCTGGCAGACCGGCCACACCCTGGCGGACATGGTGGAGGACGGCCGGGCGCTGGGGGCGGACGGCTATGTGCTCTACCGCTACGACTTCCTGTATAAAAACGGCGCCTGGGCAGACCTGGCAGCCCAGGAAGTGGAAAACCTCAAGACCGCCAACGCCCAGTGACATAAAAAAGAGCCCGGCTCAAAGCCGGGCTCTTTTTTGTCCCGCCCGCAAAAGGGGCGGCCATGATCCCTCGGGGCATCCGCCCCGGTGCGCGCGTCAGGGGTTCTGACCTGTTTCGCAGGCGGCCTTGCGGCGGCTGTAATAGCCGTCGGTCCAGCCGAGGTACAGCCCGCCGCCCACAAGGTAGAAAACGGCGGTGAGGGCAAACCCGGTGGTCAGGCCCACCGGCTGCTGCAAAAAGCCCATCAGCAGCGAGCCAAGGCCGATGCCCACGTCGTAGGAGAGCATGTAGGTGGCGTTGGCCACGCCCCGCTGGGGCGGCGGCGTGGTGCCGGTGACGAAGGCCTGGAACAGGGGCTGCAGAATGCCGTAGCCCACGCCGAAGAAGAAGCCCGCCGCCAGCAGGTGAACGCCGGTGGAGAGGAACAGATAGCTGGCCATGGTGAGGATGAGCACCAGCAGGCTGGCGACACCAGCGCCAGGTGGTTGCCGGCGTCGATGTGCTTTTGGGTGGACAGTTTGGACGCCAGCATCCCCGCCACCAGAAAAACGTAGAAGTAGGGCAGCCAGGGAGTGAGGCCCTTCTCCTGGGCCAGGATGGAGGAGTAGGCGATGACCGCCCCGTAGGGGATCATCAGAAACATCATGTTCAGCATGAAGGGCAGCGCCGGGGCATAGATGGACTCCTTCAAAGAGAACCTGCCCCGCTGCACCTTGGGGTATTTGATGCGGCACAGGCTCACGCAGATGAGCGCCGCCACCGCGATGCCGAAGATGGTGAGGAAGGAGGCACGGCTGCTCAGATTCTCCTGCACCTGCAGGCCCACAAAGGGCCCCAGGGCCATGCCGATGGACACGGTGAAGGCGAAGCGGCTGATGCCCTGGGTGACCTTGGCGGCGGGCAGCACGTCCCCCGCCAGGGTCATGGTGGCGGAGCCGCACACCAAGTAGACCGCGCCCATGTACAGCCGCACCACGATCAGCGCCCCGAACACCGGGAAGGCCAGAAACGCCGGGAAGGACAGGCAGAACAGCGCCAGAAAAATAAGATACACCCGGTAGCGGTTAAAGTTGTCCAGCAGATAGCCGGCCACCGGGCGGAACAAAATGGTGGCCACCGACATGGCGGTGAGCACGATGCCCACCTTCGAGCCGGTGATGCCGATCTCTTCGCAGTAGAGCGGAATGATGGGGATGGAGGCATAAAATGCCGCCAGCACCAGCAGATTTGTGATGAACAGGAGGATGAACCGCCGGTTCCATATCCTTTCGCTTTTTTCCATGGATACCCTTCTTTACAAAACAATATAGTGGCAACTGCCACCATATTTAGTGTAACACCCGGGCGGAGCGCTGTCAATATCCGGTTGCAGTTGCCACCTGTTTGAGGTATAATGCAGGGGAAGAAACAAGGAGGTGGCCCCATGCAGCCCATTGCCGACAGTCCCCTGCGCAGCCTTTCCATCCTCTACCGCAAAAGCCACATCTGGCTCAGCGAGGGGTGCGCCCCCTGCGGCCTCACAGCGGCCCAGGCGGTGGTCATTTTAGTGGTGTGCGACCACGGGGCCCTCACCCAGGACGAGATCACCAAGCGCCTCTCGCTGGACAAAAGCGTGGTGGCCAAAACGGTGGCGAAGCTGGAGGAGACGGGCTTCCTCTCCCGGTGCACCAACCCCAAAGACAAGCGCACCTACGACATCCACCCCACCGAAAAGGCGGTGGCGGTCTACCCTGCCCTGCAAAGCCAGATCGAGGCGGGCTTTGGCCGCATGACCGCCCGCATGACAAAGGAGGAGCGGCGGCAGTTCCAGCGGCTGCTGGCGCTGGCGGCGGATGCCTGCCTGGAGCCGGAAGACTGACCCCAAAAACGCCGGGCAGGAAACCCCTGCCCGGCACTTTTTGTGCAACCCGGGAAAGACTTCTCGACAAATCCCCGCGGGAGAACTATAATAATTCTCATAAATGATTTTCAACGGAGGGCAAACGGCCCGCCGCGCCGAGAGGAAAAGGAGTGGATGTGCGATGACAGATGAAGTGAAGAATCAGGTCTACCAGATCCTGGTGGAAGAGTGTCCTCCGGGCGGCAGCATCCCCATGACGCGGGTGGGCGAGATCCTGCGGGAAGGCGGCGTCACGCCCCAGTCCCTCGGCTACGGAAAGCTCAAGAAAATGCTGGAGGATATGCCGGATGTGGTGAAGCTCAGCAGCAAGACCACCGAATCCGGCCTGGGGCAGGTCTGGTATGCGACCCTGCAGCCCCGCAAGAGCAAGAAAAAGAAGAACAAGGCCCCCGCGCCGGTTCAGGCTCCCGCACCCGCCGAATCCCCCGCGCCCGCTCAGGCTCCTGCCTCTGCCGAGGCCCCTGCGGCGGCTGAAACCCCGGCGCCCGCCGAGGCCCCCGCCCCCGCCGAGACCTCGGCGCCCGTCGAGGCCGTGGAGGAACTGCTCGCCACCATGGACCGGGACGAAATCTTCTTCCCGGTGGCAGCCCAGAAGCATGTGAGCGCCTTCCTGCTGAATCAGCCGGAGGCCGCCCTCTCCCGGGAACTGCTGGAGGAGATCCAGGAGAACTACCTGGCCTGCCGCAGCAGGAACGGCCTGGTGCCGGACGCCGCCCACAACTCCTATGGCTTCCCGCTGGAGCGGAGAAACGCCGCGGGTAATCTGGTGTGGATCTACATCTCCCGCAGCACCCGGGAGGACGGCGCGCCCTGGTATGTGAGCTTTATCAAGGAGGAGGCCGAGGGCGAGTCGCTGGAGCCGGCCTACAAGACCTGCCGGCCCAGCGCCGCGCTGCGCAAGTTTGCCTACCTGGGCAACGGCGAGGCCTTCCTGCGGGATTTGGCCGAGCACGTGCAGGAGGAGGAGTGGTCCTTTGAGGGCGGCAAGCCCTACGCCATTCTCCACCGTTACATCACCTACACCTTCTACCGCCTGGTCTGCCAGGACAAGATCTGCATTGCCGACGACGGCAGCTTTGCCGCCTTCAACACGGGCCTGCAGTCCCGCCGGCTGGGCGAGGACGTGTTCGCCTACTTCACCCCCAGCGGCGACAACGAGCGCAGCCCCTGGCGGTTCAGCTGCTTCTGCTCCACCGACAGCGGCGACCAGGGCGAGCGCTGGTGCTACAAGAAGATGTTCAGCACCAAGGGCGAACCGGAGCCCGCCACCTACTTCACCCATATGTCCGACCTGCTGCTGGACCCGGACTGCAACGTGCAGCTCTCCTCCGACCACATCTTCCACGACAACTGTAACCGCCTGCCCATGGACCTGCTCAAAAAGGAGTGCTCCATCAACCCCGAGGCGATGGAGCTTCTGGAGCAGATCGAGGCCACGGGCAGCGAGCGGCAGCGGGAGTCGCTGTTCGAACGGCTGGGGGACGTGATCTGCAACGACTTCGACCTCTACGCGCTTTTGAACGAGCGGCTGGACAGCGCCCTCAAGCGCACCCTCAAGCGGGTGCGGCGCAACTGGAAGCTGGCGGTGCCCTGCTTCTTCCCCACCCGCAACGTGATGAGCATGATGCTGCCCATCGCCTTCAAGCCCACCGGCGACCCGGAACTGGTGCTGGTGTGCGAGCGCACCCGCTCCGGCGACTATCTGGGCCAGACCATCCTCGCCCTGCCCATGGCCTATGTGGACGCGCGTCTGCTCTGCCGGCCCGGCAGCGAGTGGCTGAACACCCAGCGCATCCTGCGCAGCGACGACGACTGGGATCTGGACGACGAGGACTGACACACAAAACAAAGCGCCGGACGGGAATTTCCCGTCCGGCGCTTTTTGATGTATCGGAACCGTCAGTTCTTGTCGAACTTGTCCCGCAGGTTCTTGAAGAAGCCCTTGCGCTGCTCGTAGTTGTCGTCCTTGAGGCTCTGCTCAAAGGCATTCAGCGCCTCCCGCTGGGCGCGGGTGAGCTTTTTGGGGATCTCCACCATGACTTTCACGTACTGGTCGCCCCGGCCGCGGCCGCCCAGATACTGGATGCCCTTGCCCCGCAGCCGGAAGGTGGTGCCGCTCTGGGTGCCTTCGGGCACATTGTACTCCACCTTGCCGTCCACGGTGGGCACCACGATGGACGCGCCCAGCACCGCCTGGCTGTAGGTGATGGGCACCGTGACCCACACATCGTAGCCGTCCCGCTCGAACATGGGGTCCGGCCGCACGGTGATGATCACGATCACGTCGCCGGCAGGGCCGCCGTTCACGCCGGCGTCGCCCTGGCCCCGCAGCGCGATGCTCTGGTCGTCGCCGATGCCCGCGGGAATTTTTACCTCCAGCGACTTCTTCACGGCCACCTTGCCGGTGCCGTGGCAGTGGGCGCAGGGGGTCTTGACGATCTTGCCCTTGCCGCCGCAGCGGGAGCAGGGCTGACGCTGCTGCATCACCATGCCGCCCATGCGCAGGTTGCGGTTCACATAGCCCGCGCCGCCGCAGTCCGGGCAGGTCTCGGGGCTGGTGCCCTTGGCCGCGCCGGAGCCGCCGCACGCGGGGCAGGCGTCCTGCTTTGAGATGGTGATGGTCTTGGTGCAGCCGTGGGCCGCCTCCATGAAGCCCAGCACCAGGCTCACCCGCACGTCCGCGCCCTTGCGGGGGGCGTTGGGGTTGGCCCGCTGGCCGCCGCCAAAGCCGAAGCCGCCGCCCATGCCGCCGAACAGGTCGCCGAAGATGTCGCCCAGGTCTACGCCGCCCATGCCGCCAAAGCCGCCGAAGCCGCCCGCGCCGGGGCCGCCGGCCCCCGCGCCGTAGCTGGGGTCCACGCCGGCAAAGCCGAACTGGTCGTAGCGGGCGCGCTTCTCCTTGTCGCCCAGCACCTCATAGGCCTCGTTCACCTCTTTGAACTTCGCCTCGGCCTCTTTGTCGCCGGGGTTCAGATCCGGGTGATATTTTTTCGCCTGTTTGCGATACGCCTTTTTCAGGTCCTCCTCGGTGGCGTTTTTCGCCACGCCCAGGACCTCATAGTAATCGCGTTTGTCTGCCATACCTTATTCACCTGTGTCTGCCCGCCGGGCGGGCTCTCTTTCCTCGAAGTGGCGGGCCGTTTTAGCCCAGAATGCCTCCCCTTGAAGACCAAGGGGAGGCTGATGGTCGGATTTATACTTCCTTGAAGTCGGCGTCCACCACGCCGTCGTCGGGCTTGCCGGCGTTACCGGCATTGCCCGCGTCCGCGCCGGGGGCGCCCGCCGCACCGGCGGCCTGGGCGTTCTTGTACAGCTCCTCGCTGATGGCATAGAAGGCCTTCTGGACCTCCTCCTGCTTTGCCTTGATGGCCTCGACGTCGGTGCCCTTCAGAGCCTCTTTCAGCTCATTCAGTTTGGCTTCGACCTCGGCCTTCTTGGAAGCGTCCACCTTGTCGCCCAGTTCGTTCAGGGTCTTCTCGGTCTGGAACACCATCTGGTCGGCGCCGTTGCGCACATCCACTTCCTCGCGGCGCTTCTTGTCCTCGGCAGCGAACTGCTCGGCCTCGCGCACGGATTTCTCGATGTCCTCCTTGCTCATGTTGGTGGAGGCGGTGATGGTGATGCTCTGCTCCTTGCCGCTGCCCAAGTCCTTGGCGCTCACGTGCACGATGCCGTTGGCGTCGATGTCAAAGGTGACCTCGATCTGAGGCACGCCGCGGGGAGCGGCGGGGATGCCGTCCAGCTTGAACATGCCCAGGCTCTTGTTGTCGCGGGCAAACTCACGCTCGCCCTGCAGCACGTTCACTTCCACGCTGGGCTGGTTGTCGGCGGCGGTGGAGAAGATCTGGCTCTTCTTGGTGGGGATGGTGGTGTTGCGCTCGATGATCTTGGTGCAGACGCCGCCCAGGGTCTCGATGCCCAGGCTCAGCGGGGTGACGTCCAG
>DXBV01000057.1 GCA_019116345.1 Candidatus Allofournierella merdipullorum
GATCTTGTTTTTAAAGCGTGCGGCGGCCTTTTTGAAACAAAACTCACAGCAGCTCACTGATGCGCTGCGCCGTTTTGAAAAGTGCTTGAACGATGGCGTCCTGCCGGCCGGTAATGCGGGTGCTGGGCCCGGAAATGCTGATGGCAAAATCGGCGGGAGTGTTTTGAGTCCGCTGCACCGGCACTGCGATGGAGATCATGCCCTGCTCGAACCGCTGGTTGTTGATGGCGTAGCCGTGGCTTCGCACAAAGCGCACGTCCTCTTCCAGCTGCTCCCGCGTGGAGATGGAATACTCGGTGCGCTTCTCAAAGATGGCCGAGTCGGCATAGGCGGCGATCTGCTCGTCGCTTAATGTGGAGAGCAGCGCAAGGCCCGTGCTGGTGAGGTGCGGCGGACGGCTGCTGATGGAGCGGTCCATCTCCGCCCGCAGCGAAAGATGGGGCAGCGCCTCGTACAGCAGAATGACACGGGAGCGGTTTTCCCAGGTGACCAGGTGGGCGCTTTCATTCACCGTTTCGGTCAGCTGATCCAGCAGAGGCTTGACCACCGGCAGATAGGCTTTCTGCTCGTAGACCCGGTTGCCCAGAGTGAACAGCCGCATCCCCAGGGAATATTTATTGTCCTCGCCCCGGCACAAAAACCCCCGCATCTCCAGGGTGTACACCAGCCGCAGCGCCGTGGTCTTGCCCATGCCCATCCGGGCGGCGATCTCGGTCAGCGAGAGCTTGTCTGTATTGTCAAAAAGGTTCAGAACGCACAGAGCGTTGTCCACCGATTGAAGCAGGTACTGTGCCTGTTCGCTGTTTTTCTGCATACCCACACCTTCACATTTCTTGATCGCTCTCCATTATATCATATTTTTTTGCAATGAAAATATCGTTTTGCGGCGCAAAGGCGTTTTCGTGAACAGATTGCACAAATGGGAATGGAAGGATTTGTGCAAAGAATAACAAAATCCTTTTTTGCTCAAAAAACTGTTGAAATTCGTCGGACGAGTGTTATAATAGGTTCGGATAGTGAAACACGAGTTTCGAAAAATGAAACAGGAGGGGACGCCTTGAAGAAGCTCGGGGTCATCAATCTTGGTTCCACGTCCACCAAGGTTGCTTATTTTGAAGATGACGTGTGTGTGTTTTCCGACTCCATTTCCCATCCCGCTGAGGAGGTCAAACAGTTTGCCTCCAACTGGGATCAGTACGATTACCGCAAAAGCCGCATCGTGGAGTTTTTCGAGTCCAAAGGGGTGGACATCGCCGGGTTGGACGCTTTCGTGAGCCGCGGCGGCCACACCGAACCCATCCACGGCGGTGTGTGGCGCATCAACGAAAAGATGCTGGAAGAATCCCGCAGCATGAAGTACGGCAATCATGTGTCCGACCTGGGTATGCGCATTGCCTACGATCTGGCCAAAGATAAGCGCAGCGCCTACATCGTCGACAGCCCCTGCACCGACGAGTTCGAGCCGCTGGCCCGCTACTCCGGTCTGCCGGAGATGCCCCGCCAGAGCCGGTTCCATGTGCTGAACCACAAGGCCTGCGGCCGCGCCTTCTGCAAGGATCACGGCCTGGATTACAATCAGGTCAGCCTGGTGGTGGCGCATCTGGGCGGCGGCACCTCGGTGGCGGCCCACAAGAACGGCAAGCTCATCGACGGCGACAACGGCCTGGAGGGCGACGGCGCTTTCTCCACCAACCGCACCGGCGCGCTGCCGGTGGGCGCGCTGGTGGACGCCTGCTACTCCGGCGAGTATACCCGCGAGCAGATGCACCGCAAGCTCAACGGCCTGGGCGGCATGATGGCTTATGTGAACGACAACGACGTGCTCTCGGTCTACAACAAGGGCATCGCGGGCGATAAGCAGTGCATGGAAGTCATCGACGCCATGGTGTACCAGACCGCCAAGTCCATCGGCGCCATGGCCACCGTGCTGGACGGCAAGGTGGACGCGGTGCTGCTCACCGGCGGCATCGTGCACAACGAGTACATCGTGGAGCAGCTGAAAAAGCGTGTGGGCTTTATCGCGCCGGTGTATGTGTATCCCGGCGAGCGGGAGATGCTCTCGCTGGGCCAGCAGACCTATTACGCACTCATTGGCAAAGAGGAGGTTTTTGAACTGTGAAGATCACTTCGTTTGAACAGATGGAAGCCTTTGTGAAAAGCCACGCCGGCCGCAAGAAGATCGCCGTGGCCTGCGCCCATGACGACGTCACCCTTGAAGCGGTGCTGATGGCCGTGGACAAGGGCGTGGCCGACGCGGTGCTCATCGGTAAACAGGCCGAGATCGAGGCGCTGCTGCGGCAGTTCGGCAAGGATCCCGCCGCTTTTGAGATCATCGACGAGGCCGACGAGCGCGCCGCCATCGACAAGGCGGTGGCTATGGTGCGCGAGGGCACCGCGGACATCCCCATGAAGGGCCTGATGCACACCGCCACCTTCATGCGGGGCATCCTGGACAAGCAGACCGGCCTTCTGGAACCGGGCAAGCTGCTGAGCCAGGCCTCGGTGTTTGAGATCGAGGAGACCGGCAAGATGCTCATCATCAGCGACTGCGCCGTGAATATCGAGCCCAATGTGGACCAGAAGTGCAAGATCGTGGAGAACGCCGTGAAGGTGGCCAAGTCTCTGGGCATCGAAGAGCCCAAGATCGCCATGCTCTCTGCGCTGGAAGTGGTGAACCCCAAGATCCAGGGCACGGTGGACGCCGCCGAGGTGACCGTCCGCCTGAAGGACAAATACCAGATCGACGGCCCCTTCGCGCTGGACAACGCCGTCAGCGAGGACGCTGCCCGTCACAAGGGCATCGACAGCCCCATCGCCGGCAAGGCGGACATCCTCATCGTGCCCGATATGTGGAGCGGCAACATCTTCACCAAAGCGCTGGTTTTCTTCGCCCACATGAAGAGCGCCGGCACCCTGAACGGCCTGCGAAGCCCTGTGGTGATGACCAGCCGCACCGACACCATCGAAAACAAATATTACTCCTACAATAATGTTACGGTTTAAGGCGCGGCAGCCAGCCGCGTCTTTTTCCATCTCAAAGCCGAAGCTGTTAGAATGAGAGAGTAAATGGTCTGGCACCAACATTCCTGGGCTAACACGCCCGTA
>DXBV01000007.1 GCA_019116345.1 Candidatus Allofournierella merdipullorum
TTGTGCTTTCTTCATCCAAAATCCTGGGGCAGAACTGCGCAGCACCAGGAAGCGGGCGATTTTGATGGGAGCGCAAGGAAAAGCGCCGCAGGCACCCTTGGTGGTTGTCAAGGCGCTTTGACGCCGCGATATCGCAAAATCGCCCTTTTCCCGGCGCCGTTTTCTTACGGCACTCCGGCTAAAAGCGCGGCCCTTTTTTCGTCTCAAAAACTTTACAAATTGTTTTGTGACGCGGCGGCGCCGGGGGAGTATAATAGGAACAGTGACAGAAAGCGACCAAAAGGAGCGTGAAGGAAATGGAACAGAACACCACCCTCATTCTGGAAGGGGGCGCCATGCGGGGCCTGTTCACCTCGGGCGTGCTGGACGTGTTCATGGAAAACGACCTGTATTTTCCCCAGGTGGCAGGGGTCAGCGCCGGGGCGCTCAACGGCGTGAACTATGTGGCCCACCAGCCGGGACGCAGCCGGGCGGTGAATCTGGACTATGTGAACGACCCCCGGTACATGGGCGCGAGCCATCTCATCAAGGATTTCAGCTATTTCAACTTCGATTTCCTGCTGGGCGAGGTGAGCGAGACCCTCAACCCCCTGGACTTCGACACCCTCTATTCCTCGCCCCAGAAGCTGTGGGCGGTGGCCACCGACTGCCGCACCGGCGGGCCGGTGTACTTTGAGAAGAATCAGCCCGGCATCGATTTCATGGACGCGGTGCGCGCCTCCGCCAGCCTGCCGTTGATGGGCCGCATGGTCAAGGTGGGGCGGGAGGTCTGCCTGGACGGCGGCGTGGCCAATCCCGTGCCTCTGCCCGCCGAGCTGCCCTTCGCTTCGGGCAAGGCGGTGCTGGTGCTCACGCGACAGGCGGGCTTTCGCAAAAGCGGCCAGCACCGGGTGGTGCGGCGGCTCTACCGCCGGCGCTACGGCGCCCACCCGGAACTGCTGGAGGCCTGCCTCACCGGCCCCGAGCGCTACAACCAGCGGATGGACGAGATCGACCGGCTGGAAGAAGCGGGGGAGATCTTCGTCATCCGTCCCGACGGCCCGGTGACGGTGAGCCGTGCCGAGCGCAGCGTGGAAAAGCTGGACGCCCTCTACCGCCGGGGCCGCGCCGCCGCCGAGGCTGCCCTGCCCGCCATGAAGGAGTTTTTGGGCCTGGAATAAGAGAAAGACAGCGCGCCCCCGGACCGCAAGGCCCGGGGGCGCTTTTGCTTGCACTATGGAGAGGAAGAAGTTATCTTACAGCACCCGCACCCGGATGACCGAGGGGATGGCGGCCAGCTGATCGGCCAGGGCGGCGTCCAGCCCGCCGGTGACGTCCAGCATGGTGTAGGCCATCTCTTTTTTGCTCTTGTTCACCATGTTTTCGATGTTCAGCTTGCCCTCGGTGATGACGGCGGTGATGGCGCTGATGAGGCCCGGCTCGTTTTTGTGGATGACGCACACCCGCTTGCCCGCGGCCCGGGGCTGCACCACTTCCGGCATGTTCACGCTGTTCACGAT
Organism: Candidatus Allofournierella merdipullorum; assembly: GCA_019116345.1. Classification (GTDB taxonomy): domain Bacteria; phylum Bacillota; class Clostridia; order Oscillospirales; family Ruminococcaceae; genus Allofournierella_A; species Allofournierella_A merdipullorum. Next base: position 1,500 of record DXBV01000007.1, read on the forward strand.
GTTGCCGTTCAGCAGGTAGTCCGCCAGCTGGGCCGCGGCCATCACGGCGCAGTTCTCCTCGCTCTCGGGGGTGGAGGCGCCCAGATGGGGGATGCAGGTGATGCCCGGCACCCCCAGCAGCTCGGCGGCGGGGAAGTCGGTGACGTAGGCGGCCAGCTGGCCCTCGGCCAGCGCCGCCAGCAGGTCGGCGTTGTTCACAAGCTCGCCCCGGGCGAAGTTCAACAGCCGCAGCCCCGGTTTGCAGGCCCGGAACACGCCGGCGTTCATGAAGCCCTTGGTCTGGGCGTTGGCCGGCAGATGCAGGGTGATGTAGTCGCACTGGGCCACCAGCTCGGTGAGGCTCACGCTGTGGCGCACGCCCCGGCTCAGGTTCCAGGCCGCCTGCACCGAGATGTAGGGGTCATAGCCGTAGACCTCCATGCCCAGATGCACCGCCGCGTTGGCCACCTTCACGCCGATGGCGCCAAGGCCCACCACGCCCAGCTTTTTGCCCGCCAGCTCCGGGCCAACGAACTGGCTCTTGCCCTTTTCCACAAGGGCGGGCACCGCGTCGCCCTCGTCGGCCAGACCCTGGGCCCACTCCATGGCGGGCAGCAGGTTGCGGCTGGCCAGCACCAGGCCGCCGATGGTCAGCTCGGCAACGCCGCCGGCGTTGGCGCCGGGGGTGTTGAACACCACCACGCCCGCCTCGCTGCATTTTTCCACGGGAATGTTGTTCACGCCCGCGCCCGCACGGCCGATGGCCAGCAGGCTCTCGGGCAGCTCCATCTCGTGCATCTTGGCGCTGCGCACCAGAATGCCCTGAGGCGCGTCGGCTTCGTTGTCCACTTTGAACTGGGCGGGGCCCAGCTTCGCCAGCCCCGCGGGGGCGATGTTATTCAGAGTTTTGATGGTATACATAAGGCGCTGCACTCCTTTTTCAGCCGTACTGTTTTACAAAATCCTCCATGAACTGCACCAGTTTGGCCACGCCCTCGGCGGGCATGGCGTTGTAGATGGAAGCCCGCATACCGCCCACCAGACGGTGGCCCTTCAGGTTCACAAAGCCCGCCTCGGCGGCCTTGGCGCAGAAAAGTTTGTCGGTGTCCGCGTCGGGGCTGGTGAAGGTGACGTTCATGATGCTGCGGTCCGGCTTGTTTACCGGATTCTTGAAGAACTCCTGGCTGTCGAGATAGTCGTAAAGCACCTTCGCCTTGGCGTTGTTGCGCTTTTCCATCTCGGCCAGCCCGCCGATCTCCTCCTCGATGTACTTGAGGGTGAGGCCGGTCATGTAGATGCACCAGCAGGGAGGCGTGTTGTACATGCTGTCCGCCTCGATGAGGGTCTGGTAGTTCAGCATGCTGGGCACGTTCTCCGCCGCCTTGCCCAGCAGGTCCTCCCGCACGATGGCGATGGCCATGCCCGCCGGGGCCACGTTCTTCTGCACGCCGAAGTAGATGAGGCCGTATTTGCTCACGTCGGTGGGGCGGCTCAAAATGCAGCTGCTCATGTCCGCCACCAGCGGCACCCCCTCCACCTGGGGCAGCTTTGTGAACCGGGTGCCGAAGATGGTGTTGTTCTCGCAGATGTGAACGTAGCTTGCGCCGGGGGTGTATTCGATGGCGTCCACATCGGGGATGGCGGTGTAGTTGATGTCTTTGGTGTTGGCAACGATGTTCACCTTGCCGAACTTGGCCGCCTCCTTGGCGGCACGGTTCGAGAAGTTGCCGGTGACCAGATAGTCCGCCTGGCCGGTGGTCATCAGATTCAGGGGCACCATGTCGAACTGGGTGGAGGCGCCGCCCTGGATGAAGCCCACTTTATAGTTGTCCGGGATGGACAGCACCCGGCGCAGCCGGGCCTCGGTGTCCTTGATAATGGCATCGAAGGTACTGCTGCGATGACTCATCTCCATCACGGACTGCCCGCTGGAGCCGTATTCCATCAGCTCTGACTGGGCGGTCTTGAGCACCTGCTCAAACATCATGGACGGGCCTGCGCTGAAATTGTACACTCTTGCCATTTCGTTTCCCTCCAAAGAAAAGTTCCTGCGCCGCAAAGGATGCAGTAACTTTAGTATAGTACAAAAGCAAAGGATACGCCAGCGCAAAGATTCACAAAAAAACGGGCAGTTTTGCGGGGTGGGCGCACATAAAATACAAATGTCTTTAAATGGAGGACAAGTTGCCGCAAAAAAAGCCCGGAGCGCAGGGCTCCGGGCCGCAGGTCACTGTTTCTGGTCGTCGGCGTGGCTGCACCGGGAGGCGCAGTGGGCGCAGTCGCCGCCGCAGCCCCCCGCGAAACCTCCGTTTTTGAAGATGAAGGCCAGCGCCCCCACCAGAGCCGCGGCCACCGCCGCGAGGATGAGGATGTCTCCAAGACCCATAAAACAAGTCTCCTTTGATAAAGTCAGTTAAAACCCAGCGCCAGACCGATGCAGCGCACCGCAAAGGCCACCACCCAGGCGATGGCGCACTGGCTGAGGGCCACCAGGGCAGCGGCTTTCGCGCCGCCCATCTCCCGCTTGACGGCGGCGATGGCCGCCACGCAGGGGGTGTAGAGCAGGGTGAAGGTGAGGAACACGAAGGCGGTGAAGGGGGTGAACATGGCGCTCAGCGCCGCCGGCAGGGTGGTCAGGCTGGAGCCGGTGAGCACCGCCAGGGTGCTGACCACCGCCTCCTTGGCGGAAAAGCCGGTGATGAGCGCGGTGGACACCCGCCAGTCCCCAAAGCCCAGGGGAGCGAACAGGGGAGCCAGCAGGCCGCCCAGGGCAGCCAGCAGGCTGTTGGCGGAGTCGGTGACCACGTTGAGGCGGCTGTCGAAGGTCTGCAAAAACCAGATGAGCAGGCTGGCCACAAAGATGACGGTGAAGGCCCGCACAAGGAAGTCCTTGGCTTTTTCCCACATCAGCCGGGCCACGCTGCCCGCGCTGGGCAGGCGGTAGTTGGGCAGCTCCATCACAAAAGGCACCGGCTGGCCCTTGAACAGCACCCCTTTCAGCAGCAGGCCGTAGAGCACGCCGATGACCATGCCCATCACATACAGCCCGATCATCACCAGCGCCTGATACCGGGTGAAGAAGGCGGCGGTGAACATGGCGTAGATGGGCAGCTTGGCCGAGCAGCTCATGAAGGGGGTCAGCAGAATGGTCATCCGCCGGTCCCGGTCGCTGGAGAGGGTGCGGGTGGCCATGATGGCGGGCACGCTGCAGCCGAAGCCGATGAGCAGCGGCACGAAGCTGCGGCCGGACAGGCCGATCTTGCGCAAGAGCTTGTCCATCACGAAGGCCACCCGGGCCATATAGCCCGAGTCCTCCAGAATGGAGAGGAAAAAGAACAGGGTGACGATGATGGGCAGGAAGGTGAGCACACTGCCCACACCGGCAAAGATGCCGTCGATGACCAGGCTGTGCACCACCGGGTTGATGCCGTAGGCGGTGAGGCCCGCGTCCGCCAGGGCGGTGAGCTGGTCAAGGCCCAGGCTCAGCAGGTCGCTCAGGGTCTGGCCGATGAGCCCGAAGGTGAGCCAGAACACCAGCCCCATGATGGCCAGGAAGATGGGAATGGCCAGCACCCGGTGGGTGAGGATGCTGTCGATCTTCACGCTGCGGGAGTGCTCCTTGCTCTCGCCCCGGCGCACCACCGACTCGGCGCACACCTGGCCGATGAAGCAGTAGCGCATATCCGCCAGCGCCGCCTCCCGGTCGGTGCCCATCTCGCCCTCCATCTCGGTGATGGCGTGTTCCATCAGGTCCTTCTCATTGTCCGAGAGGTCCATCCGCTCCAGCATGGGCCCGTCGCCCTCCACCAGCTTGGTGGCGGCGAACCGCACCGGTACCCCCGCCCGCTGGGCGTGGTCCTCGATGAGGTGGCAGATGGCGTGGATGCACCGGTGCACCGCGCCGCTGCAGAAGTCCAGCCGCTGGGGCTTTTCCCGGTTCAGCGCCACCTGCATGGCGTGCTCGATCAGCTCGTCGATGCCCTCGTTCTTGGCCGCCGAGATGGGGATCACCGGGATGCCCAGGGCCTGCTCCAGATGGTTCACATGCACCGTGTTGCCGTTGGCCCGCATCTCGTCCATCATGTTCAGCGCCAGCACCATGGGAATGCCCAGCTCGATGAGCTGCAAGGTCAGGTAGAGGTTGCGCTCGATGTTGGTGGCGTCCACGATGTTGATGATGCCGTCCGGCTTGTTGTTCACCAGAAAATCCCGGGTCACGATCTCCTCGCTGGTGTAGGGCGAGAGGGAATAGATGCCCGGCAGGTCCACCACCGTGGCCTGGGGATGCTTGCGGATCTGGCCGTCCTTGCGGTCCACCGTCACGCCGGGGAAGTTGCCCACGTGCTGGTTGGAGCCGGTGAGCTGGTTGAACAGGGTGGTCTTGCCGCAGTTCTGGTTGCCCGCCAG
>DXBV01000058.1 GCA_019116345.1 Candidatus Allofournierella merdipullorum
CTTGGGGGGCTGGGCGTCTTCCAGACGCTTGCGCACACCGCTGAACAGCACCATGGCCAGCATGAAGCCGAAGCCGGCGCCCAGGGCGCAGACAATGCTCTCGGCAAAGGTGTAGCCGTTGTCGATGTTCAGAACGGTCACGCCCAGCACGGCGCAGTTGGTGGTGATCAGGGGCAGATACACGCCCAGCGCCTTGTGGAGCGGGGGCATATACTTCTTCATAATGATCTCAACCAGCTGCACCAGCACGGCGATGACCAGAATGAACACGATGGTCTGCAGGTAGCCCAGGTCCCACTTCAGGTTGCCCTCCGCGTCCACGGGGGTGAGCAGGAAGTTCTGGATGGGCCAGGTCACGGTGGTGGCCAGGGTCATGACGAAGATGACCGCGCAGCTCATGCCGAAGGCCGAGTTCAGCTTTTTGGACACGCCCAGGAAGGGGCAGATGCCCAGGAACTTCACCAGAACGTAGTTGTCCACCAGGATCATGGTGAAGAAAATAGCCGCAAATTTCGCTGCCATTATTCACAGCCTCCTTTCGCGCCGCAGGCGCCCTTGGAGGGGCAGCCCTCGCAGCCGATGCTGCGCTTTTTGCTCTCGCCCAGCTTGTTCTCCACGAAGACCACCAGAGCCATCAGCAGGCCGAAGGTGAAGAAGCCGCCGGCGGGGGTGGTCATGAAGGTGAAGCGGTCGATGCTCTCGGGGATGACCTTGAAGCCGTACCAGGTGCCGCTGCCCAGCAGCTCGCGGATGGTGCTCATCACCGTGAGGGTCAGGGTGAAGCCGAGGCCCATGCCCAGACCGTCGAAGGCGGAGTCCACCACGCCGTGCTTGGAGGCGAACATCTCGGCGCGGCCGAGGATGATGCAGTTCACCACGATCAGGGGCAGGAACACGCCCAGAGACTCGTCCAGGGCGGGCACAAAGGCCTTGACCAGCATCTGAACGATGGTCACGAAGGTGGCGATGACGGTGATATACGCCGGCAGGCGGACCTTATCGGGGATCACCTTGCGCAGCGCGGAGATGGCGATGTTGGAGCAGAACAGCACGAAGGTAGCCGCAATGCCCATGCCGATGCCGTTGGAGACGGCGGTGGTGACGGCCAGGGTGGGGCAGGTGCCCAGCACAAGGCGCAGCACCGGGTTCTCCTTCACGAGGCCGTTGGTAAAGATCTGGATCTTTTTCATTGGTCAAACAGCCTCCTTTCTCAAGACGCAGACGAGGCGCTGGCGGCCTCGCTGGTGGAGGTGGCCTCGCTGGCGGAAGCGGCGGCGCTGGTAGCGGCCTCGCTGGTGGCAGCAGAGCTGTCGGCGGGCACGCTGGCGGCGGCGCCGGCGCCGGCGTTCGGGTTCAGCGCGGCGATGGCCTGCACGCACTTGCGCACGGCCTTCTTCACGCCCACGGTGGACTGGGTGGAACCGGCCACGGTGTCCACGCCGTCCAGGCCGGCCTCGTCAGCGATGCCGGTGTACTGGCCCAGGTAGTCCTCGCCGGCGGCCACGTCGCCGATGCCGGCGGTCTGGGTGGAAGCGTCCACCCACACACCGGTGATGACGCCGTTCGGATCAAAGCCCACAGCGATGGTCATCGGGCTGGTGGCGTACTCCCAGCCCTTGTCCTCGGCGTACAGCACGTAGCTGCCGTCGTCGCCCTGCCAGGCCTCGGTCAGGCCTTCGGGAGCGTCGATCTGGGTCAGGGTGGCGTTCGGCGCCAGCATGGCGCGCACTTCCTCAGGGCTCAGGGTAACGGGGCCCTCGTCGATGACGGCCTCCTGGCCCAGAGCCACTTCGTTGAAGCAGTTGATGGCGGTGGTCACCGCGGAAGCGGCGGCCTTGGAAGAAACGGTGGCGCCGGAGATGGCGTCGATGTTGGTGCCCACCACGGGCGCCTCGGTCATGCCGATGAACTGCTGGGTGAAGGCGATGCCGTCCTCACTGCCGTCCACCAGCTTCTGGCCGTAACCGGCGGTCTCGGAGTTCTCCATGAACTGGATGCCCACGATGGCGCCGCCCGCGTCAAAGCCCACGACCACGGGCACGTCGCCGCCGAAGCCCTTGGCGCTGGCCTTGATGACCCAGCCGGCGCCGTTGGTGGCCTTCAGCACGCTCTGCACGTTGGTGGTGGCGAAGTCGGTCACTTCTTCAAATCCGTCGGCCTCGGGCAGAACTGCCAGATAGGCCGCGTTGGCGGCAGCTTCCTGCTGCTCGGCGATGATGGGGGCGGTCACTTGGTTCACGCCCGCCAGGGCGGCGCTGGCCACCAGACAGATGACCACCAGCACCACGATGGGTTTCACGATATCGTTCCAGGTCTTGCCTTTCATGCCGCTTTCGCCCCTTTCTTGTGTTTTTTGTAGCCCAGGGGCACCTGATGGGCCAGATCATTGATGTAGGGCACCAGCAGGTTCATGAACAGGATGGCGTAGGAAACGCCCTCGGGCATGCTGCCGAAGGCCCGGATGCCGAAGGTGACAAGGCCCAGGCCGATGCCGAAGACGATCTTGCCCACAAAGGTGAAGGGGCTGGTGACGTAGTCGGTGGCCATGAAGACCGCGCCGAACAGCAGGCCGCCGGCCAGCACTTCGTGCAGCACCAGCATGCCGGCGTCGGCAGCGCCCAGCTCACCCACATTCAGCAGGAAGCTGAACAGGGCGTAGCTGCCCACATAGGCAACGGGGATGGTGGCGGTGATGGTGCGGGTGATGAGCAGCCAGGCCAGGCCGATGAGGATGGCCAGGGCGCAGGTCTCGCCCATAACGCCGCCGTGCACGCCCATGAACAGGTCCATCAGCGGGTACTTGCCCACGCCGCCTTCCACCTGCAGGGGGGTGGCGCCGGTGGCGGCGTCAACGCCCATCATGGTGAGGGTGCGGGTGGCCTTGGCGGGGTAGACCCAAGCGGTCATGCGGCTGGCAAAACCGGTGAACAGAACGATGCGGGCCACCAGAGCGGGGTTGGCAAAGTTCATGCCCAGGCCGCCGAACAGCTGCTTGGTGATGACGATGGCGATGAAGGCGCCCACGATGGCGATCCACAGGGGCATGGACACAGGCATGTTCAGCGCCAGGATCAGGCCGGTGACCACGGCGGACAGGTCTCCCACCGGGTTGGGCTTCTTCATCAGATGGCAATACAGATACTCGAACAGCACGCTGGCCGCCACGGTCACGCCGCACACCAGCAGGGTGCGGGCGCCGAAGATGATGGTGCTGGCCACCACGCAGGGCAGCAGCGCGATGATCACGTTCAGCATCAGCTTGCGGGTGCTGGAGTTATCCTGAATGTGAGGAGAGGCGGTAACTTTCAGACGGTTTTCCATATTACTTGTTCGCCTCCTTCTTGGCAAAATCCTTGGCCAGGCTCATGGTCTGGGTGACAGGCCGCTTGGCCGGGCAGACATAGCTGCAGCTGCCGCACAGCATGCACAGGTCGATGCACAGCTTGTCCAGCGCGGCGGCGTCCTTCTTGGTGAAGGCGCCGGCGATGCGCACAGGCTCCAGGCCCATGGGGCAGGCGTCGATGCAGCGGCCGCAACGGATGCAGGGCTGAGGCTCGGGCAGGGTGGCCTTCGCCTCGCTGAACACCAGCAGGCCGTTGTTCTGCTTCAGCACCGGGGTGGCGGGGTCGGCCACGGCAACGCCCATCATGGGGCCGCCCATGATCATCTTGCCAACGCTCACGCCCTCTTTCACGCCGCAGAAATCCAGCACCTCCTGGAGGGGGGTGCCCACGATGACTTCCACGTTCTTGGGCTCCTTGACAGCGTCGCCGTCCACGGTCATGCGGCGGGTGACCAGCGGCATGCCGGTGGCCAGGTACTTGCCGATGGTGGACACAGTGGTGACGTTCAGCACGATCACGCCCGCGTCGGCAGGCAGACCGCCCCGAGGCACCTCGCGGCCGGTGGCGGACTCGATGAGCACCTTCTCAGCGCCCTGGGGATAGCGGCTGGGCAGAGGCTTGACCTCCACGCCGGCCACGCCCTTGGCCAGGCTGCACATCAGGTCGATGCACTCGGGCTTGTTGCGCTCGATGCCGATGACGCACTTTTTGATGTCCAGGTACTTCATCACGGCCTCGATACCGCTCATCACGGTCTCGCTGTCCTCCAGGAACTCCCGGGCGTCGGCGGTCAGGTACGGCTCGCACTCGGCGCCGTTGATGACCAGGATGTCCACCGGAGTCTTGGGGCTCAGCTTCACCGCGGTGGGGAAGCCGGCGCCGCCCAGACCCACAAGGCCGCAGGCCTGCACCGCAGCGATCAGGCTTTCCTTGTCGGTCACGACGGGCGGTTTCACCGCCGGGTCAACGGTCTGCAGCCCGTCGGGCTGGATGGTCACGGCCTGGCAGAAGCTGCCGTTGGACAGACGCACGCTGTCCACACCGGTGACCGTGCCGGACACACCGGAGTAGATGTTGGCGCTGACGAAACCGCCGGCCTGGCCCACAAGGGTGCCCACCTGCACGGTGTCGCCCTTCTTCACCACCGGCGTGCAGGGCGCGCCGATGTGCTGCTGCATGGGAAGAACGACCTTGGTGGGAACGGGCATTTTGACCGTTTCCATCCCGGCAGTTCCTTTCTCATGCGGGACGCGGGCGCCCAGCGCCGCGCGCTTTAGCTTTTTCAACATAAGTTGAACGATCCCCCATTTCTGTTGGTCTCGGACACCGCGCCGCCCGGCTGGCGGCCACAAAATGCCCATTATTTTTATTTTAGCATCTTTCTTTCCCAAGTCAACCGTTCCCGGCGGGTTTTCACGCCCGGTTTTCCGCCATTTTTCCCCTTTTTGACGGTGCAAAAACTGTTTGCACAAACGAACGGGAATGTGGTATACTATACAAAAGAAGCACATCGCTGAAACAGCGGGCGGCACACCGTCCGCTTTCGATACAAAAGGAGGTCGCGTTTCATGAAACTGCTTGGCAAACTGGTGATGCTTTTGCTGGCCGCCGGGGCCGTGATCTTCGGCCTGGCCCTGCTGCGGGAGACCCGGCCCGATTATATCCCGGTGTACGACACCGAGGACGATCCGTTCTGAGCCTGTCACGCAAAAAGAGGGCCCGCCGCTTTCGCGGCGGGCCCTCTTTTTGTTCTGTTTACTCCCCTGCTTGCAGGCGGCAGCTGCCCTTGTAGGGAGGCTTCGCCTCGATGGTGAGTGCGCCGTCGGCCTCTTCGGTGCAGGTGTACTGCTGGGGCTTCAAAACCACCTTTTCCGCCACGCCGTCCAGGTTGCCGTCGGCGTAGAGGGTGACTTTCAGCCCGCCGTCCGCCGTGCGCTCGGCCTCCAGGCCGGGGCGGTGGAGCTGCAGCTCCATGGTGCCGGTGGTCTTGAGCATGCGCCCGTCCGCGCCCGCGGCCCAGGCCACCACCGTGATGAACACGGGGATGTGGGGTTTCTTCATCGCCGCGCCGGTGAGGTTCA
>DXBV01000059.1 GCA_019116345.1 Candidatus Allofournierella merdipullorum
CCTTGCGGATGGCGGCGCAGACTTCCTGGGCCTGGTCGGCGGTGGCGGTGCGGCCGGTGCCGATGGCCCACACGGGCTCATAGGCGATGACCACGCGGCTCATCTCTTCGGCGGAAACGCCCTGCAGAGCAATCTTGGTCTGCATCCGGACCAGTTCCTCGGTCACGCCCTGCTCACGCTGGGCCAGGCTCTCGCCCACGCAGACGATCACCTTCAGGCCGGCTTCCAGAGCAGCCTTGGTGCGCTTGTTCACGGTCTCGTCGGTCTCGGCGAAGTACTGACGGCGCTCGGAGTGGCCGGTGATGACATACTCCACGCCCAGGTCAACCAGCATGTCGGCGCTGATCTCGCCGGTGTAGGCGCCGCTCTTGGCGAAATGCACGTTCTCGGCGCCCACATGGATGTTGGTGCCCTTGGTCTTTTCCACAGCGGTGACCAGGCTGGTGAAGGGGGTGCAGATCACGACTTCGCAGTCGGCGCCGGCCACGGCGGGGATCAGCTGGTCGATCAGCTGGGCAGCCTCGGTGGCGGTTTTGTTCATTTTCCAGTTGCCGGCAATGATAGCCTTGCGTACAGCTTTGTTCATGGGAAACTTCCTCTCTTAATTGTTGAAGTTGGGGGCAAAACAGCCTTTTACAAGACCAGCGGCCTCAGAATGAAGCCGCTGGTAGATAGGCAAAATCAGGAATTCTGGATGCAGGCGATGCCGGGCAGCTCCTTGCCCTCCAGGTACTCCAGGGAAGCGCCGCCGCCGGTGGAGATGTGGGTCATCTTGTCGGCGTAGCCCAGCTGCATCACAGCAGCGGCAGAGTCGCCGCCGCCGATGACGGTGGTAGCGTCGGCCTCAGCCATGGCCTTGGCCACAGCCAGGGTACCGGCAGCCAGCACGGGGTTCTCGAACACGCCCATGGGTCCGTTCCAGACAACGGTCTTGGCGGACTTCACGGCCTCGGCAAACAGCTCCTGGGTCTTGGGTCCGATATCCAGGCCCATCTTGTCGGCGGGGATAGCATTGGAAGCAACGTACTCCACGGCGATCTCGGCGTCGATGGGATCGGGGAAGGAGGCAGCCACAGCGGTGTCAACGGGCAGCAGCAGCTTGACGCCCTTCTCCTCGGCCTTCTTCAGCATCTCTTTGCAGTAGTCGATCTTCTCGTTGTCCACCAGGCTGGTGCCCACTTCGTAGCCCTGAGCCTTCAGGAAGGTGTAGGCCATGCCGCCGCCGATGATCAGGGTGTCCACCTTGTTCAGCAGGTTCTCGATAACGTTCAGCTTGTCGGCAACCTTGGCGCCGCCCAGAATGGCAACGAAGGGACGGACGGGATCGTTCACGGCGTTGCCCAGGTAACGGATCTCCTTCTCCATCAGGTAACCCACAGCGGTCTCCTTGATGTAGTCGGTGACACCGGCGGTGGAGCAGTGAGCGCGATGGGCGCTGCCGAAGGCGTCGTTCACATACACCTCAGCCAGGCTGGCCAGATCTTCGCTGAAAGCGGGCAGGTTCTTGGTCTCTTCCTTGCGGAAACGGGTGTTCTGCAGCAGCACCACGTCGCCGTCGTTCATGGCAGCCACAGCGGCCTTGGCGTTCTCGCCCACCACGGTGTCGTCATTGGCGAACACGACGTTCTTGCCCAGCAGCTCGGAGAGGCGCACCGCCACGGGGGCCAGGCTGAACTTCTCCTCGGGGCCGTTCTTGGGCTTGCCCAGGTGGCTGCACAGGATGACCTTGCCGCCGTTCTCGATCAGCTTCTTGATCGTGGGCAGCGCCGCCACGATGCGGTTGTCGTTGGTGATCTTGCCGTCCTTCATCGGCACGTTGAAATCGCAGCGAACAAGCACCCGCTTGCCGCGCACGTCCATCTCTTCCACGGTCTTTTTACCCAAACCCATCGTCTGTTTCTCCTCTCGATTTTGAAGTTCTCATGGGCATTTGCATACCTGCCTTTATTATAATCAATCGGTGCGCATTTCGCAAGGCGTTTCGCGTTATCTTTTTAACGATACGCTCCCCCGGACGTGCCCGAAACTTGCACAAAAGCGTAAAAGGGGCCGGGGCGCATCCCGCGCCCCGGCCCGAAGCCGTTTTATTGAGGGGTCTGCTTGTTGCGCCAGGCGCCCAGGGTATAGAGCACCGGCAGCACCAGGCCGATGAGGCCGCTCACCACAGAGGAGGAGCTGTCGCCGCTGAAAGAGGACAGCAGGCTCAGCGCAGCCAGCACGATGAGGATGATGCCCAGCACGAAGAGGGTGCCGGCCTTGTCGGGGCGGTTGCACCACTTGACGCCCAGGATGCCCACCAGGCTGAACACGCTGCTGAGGATTGCGACGAAGCCCAGGATCATCGCCAGGGCGCCCAGGCCCAGGGCCAGGCTCTCGCCGCCGGCGACGCCCAGCGCTGCGCCGCCCACCACAGCCAACAGGCCGGTGAGGATGCTGAGGGCCGCAAAGATGATGTAGAGGATGCCCACGACTTTGAGCATCAGGCGGCCTTTGAGTTCGGTGTTGTTCATGTTTGTTTCTCCTTTACTTTTTGTCTGCGGGAGCGTCGGTGAGCATCTCCTTCACGGAGGTCACAAGGCCCGCCAGGTTCTGCATGTCGCTGGGGATGATGAGCTTGGTGGCTTTGCCGTCGGCCACCTTTTCCAGCGCCTCCAGCCCCTTCAGAGCCAGCACACGGTCGCTGGGGGCGGCCTCGTTCAGCAGCTTGAGGGAGTCGGCCAGCGCCTTCTGCACCTCCATGATGGCCTGGGCCTCGCCCTGAGCCTCGCGGATCCGCTGCTCGCGCACCGCGTCCGCCCGCAGGATGGCGCTCTCCTTTTCGCCCTCGGCCACCAGAATGGCGCTGCGCTTTTCGCCCTCGGCCCGCAGGATGGCCTCGCGGCGCTGACGCTCGGCTTTCATCTGCTTTTCCATGGCGTCCTGGATCTCGGCGGGCGGGATGATGTTCTTCACCTCCACCCGGTTGACCTTGATGCCCCACTTGTCGGTGGCCTGGTCCAGGATGGCGGTGATCTTGGTGTTGATGACGTCGCGGCTGGTGAGGGTGTGGTCCAGCTCCATCTCACCGATGATGTTGCGCAGGGTGGTGGCGGTGAGGTTCTCGATGGCGGCCATGGGGCGCTCCACGCCGTAGGTGAAGAGCTTGGCGTCGGTGACCTGGAAGAAGACCACCGTGTCGATCTGCATGGTAACGTTGTCGCGGGTGATAACAGGCTGGGGCTTGAAGTCCACCACCTGTTCCTTCAGGCTGACCTTCTTGGCCACCCGCATGAGGAAGGGCACCCGGAAGTGCAGGCCGGCCTCCCAGGTGGCGTTATAGACGCCCAGCCACTCCATCACATAGGCAGTGGCCTGGGGCACGAGGCAGATGCAGCTGATGAGCAGGATCACGATCAGGAGCAGCAGGGGGATGATGATGAACAGTACGAACGGCATAAACGATTCCTCCTTATTTTAAAAATGGGGGGACAGGGTTCAGACTTCGGCGGCGACCGGCTGCTGTGCCGGTTCCACCCGCAGGGTGGAGCTTTCCACAGCGGTGACGACGCATTCGCCGCCCTCTTCCAGGGCTGTGTCGCAGACGGCGGTCCAGTCCACGCCGTCCAGCCGCACACGGCCGGGCACGCCGGGGCGTACCGGCTGCACCACCACCGCGCGGCGGCCGATGTTGCGCTCGAGGCCCAGCACGGCGGCGGGTTTGCGGGCCCGCATGCGGGCCACCAGGGGTTTGGTGACGGCAAGCGCCGCGGCGCTGACCAGCGCGAAGGCCAGCAGCTGATAGAGCAGGTCAGAGGTGAACAGGCTTGTGATGAGCCCGGCCAGCGCGCCCACGGCGAACCAGATGCTCACCAGGTTGACGGTGGCAGCCTCCACGATGATGAACAGCGCCAGGGCGATGAGCCAGCCGGCGATGGCCGCGCTTTCAGGCACGAGGATGGGTTCGAACATAAAGACTCCTTTCCGGCGGCCGGGGGCCGCCTCCCCGAAATCGGGGGCACCGGTGTTGTCTTTATCTTATCAAAAACAAATACGAATGACAAAGGCGGAAATATCACAAAAAAGCCGGATTTTACCCGTTTTTGACTGCGGCGCGCGAAGGCGGCCCCCGGGGTCAGCGGGGCGAAGCCGGGGCAGACCGGGGAAAGGCGGGCGAAAAAACGGGGCGGGAAGGGCGGTGTTGCGGCCGGTTTCTCCCGGTTTGCCACGCGATGCCAGCCGAGCAGGCCGCGGTGCTGCCGCCGCGTAGTGCGCCTGGAGACGAACACTTTGGCCGCAAGGGCAAAGTGTCCGGGTCCGAGCGTGCGGCGGCGGTCAGTCCGCGACCCGTCCCAGCCCCCGCTCGCCTCACTTTTGGCGTTCGCCCCACGCAAAAGCGGGCGGCCCCGAAGGGCCGCCCGCCGTGCGCTCTGTTCAGTTTTTTGCCGCGCCCAAAGTGCGCATGGAGTTGAGTACCGCCAGCACCATCACGCCCACGTCGGCGAAGATGGCCGCCTGCATGCCCACCAGGCCGAAGGCCCCGAGGGCAAGGCAGCCGAATTTGACAGCCAGCGCGAACACGATGTTCTGGCGCACCACCGCAAGGCACCGCCGGGCCACCTTCATGGCCAGGCTCAGCTTTGCCGGGTCGTCGTCCATCAGGACGATATCCGCCGCTTCGATGGCCGCGTCCGAGCCCATGGCGCCCATGGCGATGCCCACGTCCGCCCGGCTGAGCACCGGCGCGTCGTTGATGCCGTCGCCCACAAAGGCCAGGGTGGTGCGGCTGGGTTTTTGGGCCAGCAGCTCCTCCACGCAGGCCACCTTGTCGCCGGGCAGCAGCTGGGCGCGCACCTCGTCGATGCCAAGGCTCGCCGCCGTCTGGCGGGCAGCGGCCTCGCCGTCGCCGGTGAGCATCACCGTGCGCACGCCGCCGGCGCGCAGGGCTTTGATGGCCGCTTTGGCGGTGGGCTTTTCTTTATCGCTGATGAGCACGCCGCCCAGAAACCCGCCGTTTTGGGCCACATACACCACGCTGCCCGCGCCCTCCACCGGCCGGAACGCCACCCCCAGCTGCTCCATCAGCCGGGCGCTGCCCACCGCTGTGGGCACGCCGTCCACCAGGGCGGTGACGCCGTGGCCGGCGGTCTCGGTGACCTCTTTCACCCGGTCGGGGGCGGACTCGATGCCCGCCGCCTGCCGCAGGCTGAGGGCGATGGGGTGGCCGGAGAACTGCTCGGCCAGGGCCGCGGCCTCCAGCACACGGTCTTCCTCCACGCCGGGGGCGGGGAACACCCGGCTCACCTCAAAGACGCCCTGGGTGAGGGTGCCGGTCTTGTCGAACACGACGGTGCGGGTGCTGGCCAGAGCTTCCAGATAGTTGCCGCCCTTGACCAGGATGCCCGCCCGGCTGGCGCCGCCGATGCCGCCGAAGAAGGCCAGCGGCACGCTGATGACCAGCGCGCAGGGGCAGCTGATGACCAGGAAGGTGAGGGCCCGGCGCAGCCACTCGGCCCAGCCGCCCAGAACGAGGGGCGGCAGCACCGCCAGCGCCAGCGCGCCGATGCACACCGCCGGGGTGTACCACCGGGCGAAGCGGGTGATGAAGTTTTCCGCCTTGGCCTTTTTCATGCTGGAGTTTTCCACCAGGTCCAGGATGCGGCTGACGGTGGACTGGCCGAAGGGCTTGGTCACCTCCACCCGCAAAAGGCCCGTGGTGTTGACGCAGCCGCTGATGACCTCGTCCCCCACGGCCACGTCCCGGGGCAGGCTCTCGCCGGTGAGGGCGCTGGTGTTCAGGGCCGAAACGCCCTCCACCACCCGCCCGTCCAGCGGGACCTTTTCCCCCGGGCGCACCACGATGATGCGGCCCGGCTCCACTTCCTCCGGGCTGACGGTGACCACCGCGCCGTCCTGTTCCAGGTTGGCGCTGTCCGGCCGGATGTCCATCAGGGCGGCAATGCTGCGGCGGCTTTTGCCCACGGCGTAGCTCTGGAACAATTCGCCCAGCTGGTAGAACACCATGACCTCCACGCTCTCGCCGTATTCCCCCAGGGCCAGCGCGCCCACGGTGGCCACCGCCATCAGGAAGTTCTCGTCGAACACTTCGCCGTGCACCACGCCCAGCACCGCCCGGCGCAGCACGTCGTAGCCGATGATGAGATAGGGCACCAGATACAGCGCCAGCCGCAGCGGCCCTTCGGCGGGCACGAAGTGCAGCGCCGCCAGCAGCGCCGCCGACACAAGGATGCGCGCCAGCATCCGTTTTTGTTTACGGTTCATTTCAGAACGCTCCCTCCCCCGCCGGGCTCACAGATAGATCTCGCAGTCCGGCTCGATCTTGCGGCAGGCCTTGACCACCTGCTTCATCAGCGCGTCGAAGCCCTCGTCCGGGGCCTCCACCACCATCTTCTGGGTCATAAAGCTGACGGTGGCGCTCTCAACGCCCGGCAGCTTCTGCACCGCCTGCTCCATCTTGGCCGCGCAGTTGGCGCAGTCCACTTCGATTTTGAATGTCTTTTTCATGGTTCGTTCCTCCTTTTATTCTGCGATATGCTCAAGCCCCAGGGCGATGATGTCCCGCACATGGTCGTCGTCCAGCCCGTAGAACACCGTTTTGCCCTCCCGCCGAAAGCGCACCAGCTTGTTGGCTTTCAAAATGCGCAGCTGGTGGCTCACCGCCGAGGGCGTCATGGCAAGGCACTGGGCGATGTCGTTGACGCACAGCTCGCTTTCAAACAGCGCGTAAAGAATTTTGACCCGGGTGGTGTCGCCAAAGACCTTGTACAGCTCCGCCAGGTCATAGAGCACCTCGTCCGGCGGCAGCGCGCCGCGCACCTTTTCGCACCGCTCGCCGCCCTCGCCTTCGCCGCAGGCCTTTGCCCGGGAAATGGTCTCGTCCATGGGGGTCGCTCCTTTCGTTATCAACATTTGAACATCTGTTCAAATGAATTATATTCTTATCCTTTGCCGTTGTCAACGGGGGAACGGAGATTTTTTCAAAAAAAGGCCGCCGGGGAACTTCCCGGCGGCTTTTGGCCTTACTTGTTCTTTTGGAGGGGCGTGCCCTTGGCTCCCGGCCGGAAGGGCGCAAAGCCTGCCCCGGTGCAATCCGGCGGGGTGAGCAGGCGGGCGGCGGCAGTCAGCGCTTTTTCCAGGTCCAGCGCCAGCACGTCGATGTAACAGCGCTTTTCGCCCACCGCGCCGCCCAGCACCGCAAGGCTGCCCGCGCCTTCCCGGGCCAACGCCTCCTCCAGCGCGGCCCGCCGGGCCACCGGGTCTTCGCCGGGGGCGGGGGTGTAGTAGAAATAGCCCGGCACCGCCCCGTCCGCCGCAGCAGCGGCGCAGAGGGACGCATCCCCCGCCGCGAAGGCCCGCTGAAGCCCTTCGAAGCAGGTGGTACCGGCGATGAGGTCCCGCCGCAGGCCCTTTTTGCCGGTGGGTTCGCTTTGGTAGCCGGCCCAGAGGGGCGGCGTTTCGTCAAAGGCGAACTCCCACCAGCGGCTCAGATGGGCGGGAGCCAGGGCCTTCCAGGCCGGGGCCAGCCAGCGCCGGTGGGGGGCGTTTTGCCACAAGAGGGTCAGCCGCAGTTTTTCCCCCGCCGGTTCCAGTTTGAACTCCGGCGCGGCAAAGCAAAGGCCCAGCAATTCTTCCAGAGCGGGGCGTACCCCTTCGCAGCCTTGAGCAAAGGCTTTTTCCGCCAGCGCGTCCTCCTGTTCGGCAAAGGCCGCCCAGAAACGGGCCGCCCGGTCGGGGAAGGGTTCCAGACACACCGGCAGGTCCAGCGCCGCCCGGCACCAGCGCAGGTAGGTCTCGGCGTCGCCGTCGCCGGGGGCCATCCGGTCGCTGGCCTCAAAGCAGGCCAGGGCCTCGTCCAGTTTGCCCTGATAGTAGAGGGAAAAGCCCATGCGGAAGTGCCACAGCGGGTCGGCCGCGCCGGCGGCCTCCACCCGTTTCAGCGCGGCGGCGGCCTCTTCGTAGCGGCCCAGATTGTTCAGCGACCGGGCCAGCATCCCCGCCAGCCGGGGGCTGTCTCCCGCCTGTTCCGCCAGCAGCGCGGCGATGCCCTCGTCGTCCGCCCGGCGGTCCAATTCTTCCAACTGCACCATCAGCAGGTCGGGCGGGGGCGGTTCCAGCTCGCCCACGGCGCAGGGCCGGTCCACCTGCACCCAGGGCTCGTTCAGCAGGCCCTTGTCCTCCATTGCGTCCAGCAGACCGTCCGCGTCCTCGCCCAGTTTCAGATCCATCTCGGGGGCGTAGAGGGGCAGCAGCTGATAAAAGTTCATCGACTCGCCCCCCGGCAGCGGGCAGATGGCCGCCGGTTCGGGGGCGTCCAGCGGGTCCACCAGCATGGAGCCGCAGAGCAGGGTGTTATATGCAAAGGGCCTCCCGTTGGGCACGGTGTGGCCCCAGCCCAGCCAGGTGCCCTGCTCGGCGGGCATCCGGGCCAGCAGGCGCAGCCAGCGCACCGGCCAGCGCCAGACCTCCCGCTCGTCCTCCACCTTCCAGTCGGCGGGCAGCAGCATCATCAGCTCCGCCCGTTCCAGCCGCTGGCCCACCAGGTCCGGGGGCAGTTCCATGGGTCGCGCGCCCATGCCCCAGGTGAGCAGGGTATAGTACTCCCGGCCCGGCTCCGGGTCGATGATGAGCACCGAGATGCCGTCCGCGCCGGGCAGCACCCGGCTCACCGGGCCGAACCAGGTGAAGATGTGTTTTTGCAGCGCCACCGTCTGGGCGGGGGTGTAGCCCGGCGCAGGGGGCGGCGGGGGCGCGAGAGGCGCGGGGGGCGCATCGAACCAGCTGGCAGGCCAGCGTTCCTCATAGAGCTGCACGGGGACCGACAGGTCATGTTCGATCGACACATAGACGTAGAGGGGCTCCTCGGGGCAGCGGCCGGCGTGGTAGCCCAGCTGGGCCCGGCCCTGCCGGTCCACCAGCACCTCCGCCGGGGCAAGGCGCACGCCGGGCCGGCGCTTTTGGGCCAGCGGGCGGCCCTCCTTTTCCAGCCGGGGCAGCGCCTCCGCCAGCGCCGCCAGCCAGGCCGGGTCCAGTTTGGAGGCGGCGGCCTCGCTCATGCGCAGGCGCATATCCAGAAAGCCATCGCCGAAGGGCACCCGGCAGTAGCACCAGGGAGACTCAAAAACCCACTCCCGGGCGCCCAGGGCTGCCGACACCCGGCCAAGGCCCGCGCCGTCCGCCACAAAGCCGGGGGCGAGGGCCCGCACCTGCTGTTCTTTTTCGGCGGGCGCGGCGCACACCGCCAGCTCTTCCAGCGGGGCGTTTGCCGCCACCGCAGCCCGCAGCCGGGCCAGCACCGGGCTTTCGCCCTCCCGGGCAAAGGCCTCCTCCAGCACCGCCAGCGCCCCGGGCACGTCGCCGTCCCAGGCGTTCAGCACCGCCGCCATCGCCGCCAGCAGGCCCTGCCCACCGAAGCGGCGCACGCCCTCCTTCGCCCAGCGCAGGGCCGCCCGGGCTTCGCCGGTGTAGAGGCAGGCCCGGGCCATGGCCCCGTACCAGAAATCGGTACGGGCGGCCTCGGCGGTCTTTTCCAGCCAGCGGCGGGTGTGCCAGTAGCACTCGTAGTCCCCCGCCGCGTCGTCCAGCCGGGCCACCAGCGCCGCCAGCTCGCCGTCGGCAAAGATGTCGCTCTGGGCCCAGCGGCCCTCGTCCAGGCCGTCCTCCAGATGATGCTGGATCTCGTCCAGCATGACGTAGTACCGGCCCTCGGCCTCCAGCGGGGCCAGCCGGTCCAGAAAGGAGCGGGACAGGATCATTGCTCCCGCTCCTCCAGAATTTTTTCACGCACAAAGCGGCTCACCGCCGCCAGCACCCGCCGCTCGCGGGTGAAGTCCCACAGCAGCAGGGCCAGGGCGATCACGCCGGGGGCGATGCTGGCGCCGGTGTTCGGGGCCAGCACCCGGGCCGCTACCATCCCGGCCACCGCCAGCGCCGCCACGGCCCAGCAGACAAGGCGCAGCGCCCAGGACTCGTGAAAGGCCAGGTGCAGCCGGCCGTCCTCACACTCGATGTCGAACCAGGGGGCGTAGAAGCCCTTTT
>DXBV01000008.1 GCA_019116345.1 Candidatus Allofournierella merdipullorum
CGGCCAATTTGGCCGGGCGCCCCTTTTTAATGTTTACGAATTGTAAATAACAAAACAATTCGTCTATTTGTATATTTCTTGACTTGAAAAATCCGCTTTTCACCCGGTAAACGAAGCGTCGGTTGACCGGCGGGCCCGGTATCCGCTACGATAGACGCGGGAGGCGAAATGAATGGACGCAAAAACATTGGGAGATTTCATCGCCGGGCGGCGCAGGGAGCTGGGGCTGACCCAGGCTCAGCTGGCCGCGCGGCTGCACCTCACCGACAAGGCGGTGAGCCGCTGGGAGCGGGGCGTGGGCCTGCCGGACCTGGCAACCCTGGAACCGCTGGCGGCGGCGCTGGAGGTGAGCCTCGCCGAACTGATGACCGCCCGCCGCCAGCCGCAGCCCCTGCCGGAAGCGGAGGAGGCGGCGGCCCAGACGCTGGCACTGGCACGCCAGAGCCGCAGCGCCGGGCAAAGGGCGCTGTGGTGGACGTGTGCCGCCTGTCTGGGGCTTTTTGGTGCGGTGGCGGTGTTCCTGGTGTGGGTGCTGGCGGTGAGCGGCCCGGTGGCGGCCGCCTCGGTGGCGAGCCTGCTGCTGGGGCTGGGGGCCTGGAGCGTGCCTCTGGTGCAGCTGGCCCGGCGGCGGTGCACCCCGACGGGCTGCATTTTCAGCCTGGGGCTGGCTCTGGCAGCCCTTTCGGTGCAGTTTGCCGATATCCTCACCCAGGTGCGGGAAGGAGATTGGTCCGCCTTGATGGACACCATGGATACGCTGCTGGCGGTGGTGGTGTTCTTCTGCGCCGTCACCCTGGCGCTGAACCTGCTGGCGGCGGTGCTGGGCCGTTACCGAAAATAAAAAGAGCCGCGCGGGCGTTCCAAACCCCGCGCGGCTTTTTGTTTATTCTTTTTCCCGCCGGCGTTTCAGTTCCGCCCTGCGGGCCATCACCCGGGCCAGATTCTCGGCGGCCCGGGCCTCGCTGCCCTGGTCGGTGGGCAGGTAGTAGCGGCGGCCGGCCAGGTTTTCCGGCAGACACTCTAAATCCGCCACCTTCTCTTCGGTGTCGTGGGCATAGACGTAGCCCTTACCGTAGTCCAGCTCTTTCATCAACCGGGTGGGCGCGTTGCGGATGGCCAGAGGCACCGGCTCGTCCAGCATTTTCTCCGCGTCCGCCTTGGCCATCTCGTAGGCCTTGTATACCGCATTGGAGCGGGGCGCCAGCGAGAGATAGATGACCGCTTGAGCCAGATTCACGCTGCATTCCGGCATGCCGTTGAAGTGGCAGGCCTGGTAAGCCGCCACCGCGATCTCCAGCGCCCGGCTGTCCGCAAGGCCGATGTCCTCGCTGGCAAAGCGGATGAGCCGCCGCGCAACATAGAGGGGGTCCTCGCCCGCCTCCAGCATCCGGGCCAGCCAGTAGACCGCCGCGTCCGGGTCGGAGTTGCGCATGGATTTGTGCAGCGCGCTGATGAGGTTGTAGTGTTCCTCGCCTTTTTTGTCGTAGAGCAGGCTCTTCTTGCTGGTGCACTGTTCCAACAGCGGCCGGTCCACCACCAGTTTTCCGTCCTGTTCCTCGGCGTTCAGCACCGCCATCTCCAGGGTGTTCAGGGCGGTGCGGGCGTCGCCGTTGGCAAAATTGGCGATGAGCTCCAATGCCTCTGGCTCCATTTCGATGGCCTTGCCGCCAAAGCCCCGGGGGTCGGTGAGGGCCCGGCGCAGCAGATTCGTCAGATCCTCGGGGGTGAGGGCCTTTAACACGAACACCTTGCACCGGCTCAAAAGCGCCGCGTTTATTTCAAAGCTGGGGTTCTCGGTGGTGGCCCCGATGAGCACGATGCTGCCCTTTTCCACAAAGGGGAGGAAAGCGTCCTGCTGGGCCTTGTTGAAGCGGTGTATCTCGTCCACAAACAGGATGGTGCGCTGGCCCAGCCGCAGGCGGGCCTCCGCGTCCTGCATCACGGCCTTGATTTCCTTCACGCCGCTGGTCACCGCGCTGAAGTTCACGAACTCCGCCTGGGTGCGCCGGGCGATGATCTGGGCCAGGGTGGTCTTGCCCACGCCCGGCGGGCCCCAGAAGATCATGCTGTTCACCCGGTCGCTCTCGATGAGCCGCCGCAGCACCTTGCCCTCGCCCAGCAGATGCTGCTGCCCGGCGAATTCGTCCAGATCCCGCGGACGCATCCGGCTGGCCAGCGGCCGGTCCTGCGGGCGGTCAAACAGGGTGGTCTGCTCCATTTTGTGCTCCTCCTTTCTGCCCGATGGAAAAGCAGCCCGGCTTTACGCCGGGCCGTTGTAGTCGATGGGAAGGGTGGCCAGGCCGTTCAGGTCAAGGCCCGCCACGTTGCCCGCCGTGAGTTCATAGAACCCCTGGGCGGCCACCATGGCCCCGTTGTCGCCGCAGAACTGCATTTCGGGCAGATAGAGCTTCGCCCCCAGTTTCTGCGCGCCCTCGTTCACAAGACAGCGCAGCAGGCTGTTGGCCGCAACGCCCCCCGCCAGGGCGATGGCGGGGGCGTTCGTGTCCCGCGCCGCCGCCAGCAGTTTCTCGGCCAGAATCTCGTCGATCCGATGCTCGAAGCTGGCGGCCATGTCCGCCACGTTCACCGCTTCGCCCTTCATCTCCGCCTGGTTCACCGCGTTCAGCACCGCCGTTTTGAGCCCTGAAAAACTCACATTGTAGGGCCCGTCCACATGGGGCACC
The DNA here is from genome assembly GCA_019116345.1 of Candidatus Allofournierella merdipullorum. GTDB lineage: Bacteria > Bacillota > Clostridia > Oscillospirales > Ruminococcaceae > Allofournierella_A > Allofournierella_A merdipullorum. Next base: position 2,685 of record DXBV01000008.1, read on the forward strand.
GGCAGTTTGTAGGCCTTGGGGTCACCGTTTCGGGCCGCCTTGCTGATGGCCGGTCCGCCGGGGTAGCCCAGACCCAGCGTGCGGGCCACCTTGTCAAAGGCCTCGCCCGCCGCGTCGTCCACCGTGCGGCCCAGCACATGGTAGTGGGTGTAATCCAGCACCTGCACGATGTGGCTGTGGCCGCCGCTGGCCACAAGGCAGAGGAAAGGCGGCTTTAAGTCGGGATGGGTGAGGTAGAGGGCCGCGATGTGCCCCCGCAGGTGGTGCACCGGCACAAGGGACTTCTGGGCCGCGTAAGAAAGGCCCTTGGAGAAGTTCACGCCCACCAGCACCGCGCCGATGAGCCCCGGCGCAAAGGAGACAGCGATGCCGTCCAGGTCCGCGGGGGTCAGCTTTGCCTCGTCCAGCGCGGCCTGCACCGTGGCGCTGATGTACTCGATGTGGCGGCGGCTGGCAATTTCCGGCACAACGCCGCCGTAGAGCGCCTGCTCCGCCACGCTGGTGGCCACCACGTTGCTGACGAGCTTTCGTCCGTCCTCCACCACAGCGGCGGCGGTCTCGTCGCAGGTGCTCTCGATTCCTAAAATATACATATCGTATAAAACTCCAATCGATATACAAAAATCCACATTACAGGGTCAGTGTCATCACCACCGCGTCGTCGGGCGGGTCGCGGTAAAAGCCCCGGCGCACCCCGGCGGATGCAAAGCCCAGCCGCCGGTAGAGGGCGAGGGCGGGGGCGTTGGCCGCCCTCACCTCCAGAAAGCACTGGTCAGCGCCCTCGGCTTTGAGGGCCGCGAGGGCTCCCGCCAGCAGCGCCGCGCCCACGCCTTTGCGGCGGGCGGCGGGGTCCACGTTGAGGGCGTAGAGGCTGGCCTCGCCTGCCGCCAGCTGGAACACGGCGAAGCCCAGAACGTCCCCTTCGCCCTCGGCCACGAACAACCGGGCGGCGGGGCTTTCCAGTTCGCTCAAAAGCTGGCCTTCGCCCCAGGGCTCGGGCGCGGCGGCAGCGATGACGGCGCAACGGGAAGTGTCGGCAGCAGCCATGGGGCGCACGGAAAGTTCCATATCAGTGGGCCTCCAGCCAGGTGTCGCCGCTGCTCACGTCGGCGGTGAGGGGAACGGTGAAGTTCACCGCGCCCTCCATCTCTTCCTTCAAAATCTGGCTTACCAGCTTTACTTCGTCCTTGGGGGCCTCCACGATGAGCTCGTCGTGCACCTGCAAAATCAGCCGGGCGGCAAGGCCCTCTTCCCGCAGGCGGCGCCACACCCGCACCATCGCCAGCTTGATGACGTCGGCGGCGGTGCCCTGGATGGGGGTGTTCATAGCCATCCGCTCGCCCAGCGAGCGCAGGTTGAAGTTTTTGCTGGCCAGCTCCGGCAGCGCCCGACGGCGGCCGAAGAGGGTGGTCACATAGCCCTTCTCCCGGCCGGCGGCAATGGTGGAATCCATGTACTCCTTCACGCCGGGGAAGGTGGCCAGGTAGCTCTTGATGAAATCGTCCGCTTCCTTCACGGTCACGCCGATGTCCCGCGCCAGGCTGAAGGCTCCAATGCCATAGACGATGCCGAAGTTCACTGCCTTGGCACTGGAACGCAGCTGGGGGGTGACCATCTCCGGCGGCAGGCCGTAGATTTTCGCGGCGGTGCTGCGGTGGATGTCCTGCCCGGTGAGGAAGGCGTTTTTCATCGTCTCGTCGCCGGAGATGTGGGCCAGAATGCGCAGTTCGATCTGGCTGTAGTCCGCGTCCACCAGCTTGCAGCCATCGCCGGCGATGAAGAACTGGCGCAGGCGGCTGCCCAGCTTGGTGCGGATGGGGATGTTCTGCAGATTCGGCTCGCTGGAGGAAAGCCGCCCGGTGCGGGCCTCGGTCTGGTTGAAGGTGGAGTGCATCCGGCCGTCCGGCCCGATGACCTTCAAAAGCCCCTCCACATAGGTGCTGTTCAGCTTCTGGTAGGTGCGGTATTGCAGAATGTCCTCCACCACCGGGCTGTAGCTGCGCAGGCTCTCCAGGGTCTCCGCGTCGGTGGAGTAGCCGCTCTTGGTCTTTTTGCGGGGCGGCAGGCCCATCTTTTCAAACAGGGCCTCCGCCAACTGCTTGGGGCTGTTCAGGTTGAAGGTGTAGCCCACCGCCTCGTAGATGGCGGCCAGGGTCTTGTCCAGTTCCGCTTTCAGCAGGGTGCCGAAGGCTTCCAGGCCCTCTTTGTCCACCGGCATGCCGATGCGCTCCATGTCCGCCAGCACCCGGGCCAGAGGCAGTTCGATGTCCTGCAGCAGGCTCGTCATGCCCTGTTCTTCCACCTTTGCGGCCAGCGCGTCGTAAAGACCTTCCAGCGCGCCGGCGGCGGGCAGCGCAGGACAGGCGAAGGCGGGGGCCGGGGCGTACTCTGCCTCCAGCTGTTCCGCCTGGTAATCGCTGGCCGCGGGGTTCAAAAGGTAGGCTGCCAGCTTCGCGTCAAAGCGGATGGCCTTTCCCTCGCCGCCGGCCGCCAGCGCGATGTGATACAGGGGCTTTGCGTCGAACACCCAAAGCTCCGCTTCGCTCTCCAGCAGGGCGGGCAGGGCGGCGTCCTCCATCGTCCAGACATTCGCGCCCTGCACGGCGAACCAGCCGGCCTCGGCTTTCGCCATGCACAGCCGCCCGGAAAGGGCGGCGGGCAGGGGAGCGGGCGAAACTTCCGGCAGGTCGGCCGCGGCGGCGGGGGCGGCGGCAGCCTGATCCAGGCCCAGCCGGTCGGCCATGGAGTGCATTTCCAGTTCTGCCAGAAGGGCCGCGGCCGCTGCCGGGTCGCCGGCGGCGCGCTTGTAAGCGCCCGCTTCGGTGGAGATGGGGGCAGTGCAGCAAATTTCCGCCAGCTCCCGGCTCATCCGGGCGCTGGCCTCGTTCGCCGCAAGCTTTGCCCGCACGCCGGGCTTGACGGCCTTGTCGTCGATGTGCTCGTACACCCCGTCCAGGCTCTCAAAACGCTGAATGAGGTCAAGGGCGGTCTTTTCGCCCACGCCGGGCACGCCGGGGATGTTGTCGGAGGTGTCACCCATCAGGCTCTTCACCTCGATGAGCTGTTTGGGCTTCACACCGTATTTTTCTTCCACGGCGGCCTCGTCCATCACCACCGTCTCGCTGCGGCCCATCCGGGTGGCGGCCAGAAGCACCGTCACGTGCTCGTTCACCAGCTGCAGGCTGTCCCGGTCTCCGGTGGCGATGAGGCAGTCGTCGCCCCGTGCCGCCGCGGCGGCGGAAAGAGTGCCCAGCAGATCGTCCGCTTCGTAGCCCTCCAGGCTGACCATGGCAAAGCCCAGGTCCGCCAGCAGCTCCTTCAGCACCGGCATCTGGGCCGCCAGCTCCTCGGGCATGCCGTGGCGGGTGGCCTTGTAGCCGTCGAACATCTTGTGGCGGAAGGTGGGGGCCTTCAAATCAAAAGCCACCGCCACCTCGTCGGGGCTGTGCTCCTTCAAAAGGTTCAGCAGGATGTTCAGAAATCCGTATATGGCGTTGGTGTAGCGCCCATCTTTCGTGGTGAGCAGCTTGATGCCGTAAAAGGCACGGTTGGCAATGCTGTTGCCGTCCAGAACCAGCAGTTTCATGCAAGAAAGCCCTCCTGAAAATCGCTCGGTGTTACCTTATAAGTATACCACAAACGCCCGGTTTGTGGTACAATAGTAGCCAAGTTTGCACAAGCGAGGTACTTTATGCAGTTTGGCAGTTTGCCCATCGGCCCGGGGGCGGCATTGGCCCCCATGGCCGGATTCACCGACACCGCCTGCCGGGCCATGGCCGCCCGCCACGGCGCGGTGTATACCATCAGCGAGATGGTCAGCGCCAAGGCTCTGACCTTTGGGGATAAAAAAAGCGCCCGGCTCATCGCGGGCGGCGGAGGCGAGGCACCCTACGGGGTGCAGCTGTTCGGCGCGGAGCCCGAGACCATGGGCCAGGCCGCCGACCTTATCCAGAAATACGAGTTTGACTTCATCGACATCAACATGGGCTGCCCCGCGCCCAAAATTACCTCTTCCGGCGCGGGCAGCCGCCTGATGCTGGACCCGGACCTCTGCGGCCGCATCACCGAAGCGGTGGTGCAACACAGCGGCGGCCACCCGGTGACGGTGAAGATGCGCGCCGGCTGGGACTCGGAGCACGTCACCGCCGTGGCGGCGGCGAAGGCCTGCGAGACGGCGGGGGCGGCAGCCATCGCCGTCCACGGCCGCACCCGGGAGCAGATGTACACCCCCGGCACGGTGGACTGGAACGTCATTGCCGCGGTGAAGGCGGCGGTGAAGGTGCCTGTCATCGGCAACGGCGACATCACCAGCGCCGCCGACGCCCTGGCCATGATGAAGGCCACCGGCTGCGACGGGGTGATGGTGGGCCGGGCGGCCCTGGGCGACCCCTGGCTCTTTGCCGAGATAAAGGCCGCCCTGGCGGGGGAGGAACTCCCCGCACGCCCGGGCCTTTCCGACCGCATGGCGGCCATGCGCCGGCAGATTTACGAGATGTGCGAGGAAAAGGGCGAGTGGGCGGCCATGCCCCAGGCCCGCAGCCAGGCCCTTTATTATATGAAGGGCCTGAAAGGGGCGGCGGCTCTGCGCCGGGCCTGCTGCGAGCTGCAGCACTTCCCCGATGTGGACCGCCTCATCGACAAGGTCTACGCCGCGGGCAATCTGTAACAATCAGTCCGTCTCGGCGCGGGTGAGTTCGTCCAGATTCTGGGCGTAGCAGGGCAGCATGTGCTCAAGGAAATAGTCCGCCTCCGGGCAGTGCATGGCGGTGATGGCCGCTTTCTGCTGGGCCAGCGCCGAGGCAAATTCCCGGTTGCCCGCCTGCACCTCCTCGGTGCACTTGATGAGGGCGGAAAGCCGGTCCGCCGCCTTGAGGATGCGCTTTTCCGCGTCAGAAAGGCAGCGCCCGGTGAGGTAGCCGGTCATCTCCGCCCGCAGCGCCGGGGGCAGCAGAGCCGCCATCTGGCGGGCGCTCTCCTCCTCCAGCGCCTTGTAGGCCGAGCGCAGCCGCTCGTTTTTGTACTTTACCGGGGTGGGCATGTCGCCGGTCATGATCTCCGGCGCGTCGTGGTAAAGCGCCGCCACCGCCACCGTCTCCGGGCGCACCGGGGTGCCGGTGACCTCTTTGGCGATGAGGCAGAGGGTGTGGGCCAGAATGGCCGTCTCGGCGGTGTGCTCGCTGAGGGTCTCCGGCCGCGCGGAGTGCATCAGGCTCCACCGGCAGATGTATTTCATCCGGCTCACCAGCGCGTTGAACGGGTAGGTCTTCATCGAAAAAACTCCTCCTTGAAGGCAGTTTCTGCCACAAACTCATCACAAACACAGTGTAGTATCATCATAGCACATTTTGCCCTTTGCGGGGCGGGATTTTTCAGAACGGAAGGGAAGGAACGGCATGCAGCCCCTCACAAAACCCCAGAACAAATACTGGCTCACCTTTGGCCTGTGCGCGTTGGCGGCGGCGCTGATGTTTTTGCCTTTTTACGTTGTGGATGGCGGCATCTTCCTCTACGCCGGCGATTTCAACAGCCAGCAGATCCCCTTCTATTACTACGCCAATGAGTTCCTGAAGTCCGGCGGCGGCACCTTCAGCTGGGCCACGGATCTGGGCAGCGATTTCTGGAACAGCTATTCCTTTTATCTCGCGGGCAGCCCCTTCTTCTGGTTCACCCTGCTCTTCCCGGCGGCGTGGCAGCCCTTTCTGATGGCTCCCATGCTGGTGCTCAAGTTCGCGGTGGCGGGCGGCGGCGCTTATCTCTGGACCCGCCGCTGGGTGAAGGACCCCAATATGGCCGTGCTGGCGGGCTGCCTCTACGCCTTTTCCGGCTTCACCGTCTACAACGTGTTCTTCAACCACTTTGTGGACGTGGTGGCGCTGTTTCCCTATCTGCTCTGGACGCTGGACGAGGCGGTGCTGAAAAAGCGCCGGGGCCCCTTCGCGGTGCTGGTGGCGCTGAACCTGCTCAACAACTACTTCTTCTTCGCCGGCCAGGTGGTCTTTCTTATCCTCTATTTCGTCTGCATGACCGCCAGCGGCGTATACAAATGGAACGGCAAGACCTTCGGCGCGCTGGCGGCGGAGAGCATCTTAGGCTGCGGCATGGGCTGTGTGCTGGCCTGGCCGGCCCTTTTGAGCCTTGCCGAAAACCCCCGCACGGTGGACCCCTTCAGCGGCTTTGGCTACGTCTTTTACTCCAAGGCCCAGCAGTACGGGGCCATTCTGTACAGCCTTTTCTTCCCGCCGGACTGCCCCTATATGCCGGTGATTTTTGACGAAGGGGTCATCAAGTGGACCAGCATGAGCGCCTACCTGCCCCTGATGGGCATGGTGGGGGTCATTGCTTACCTGCGCTGCACCCAGAAGACCGCCTTCCGGCGCATCCTGTTCACCAGCCTCGTGATGGCGCTGGTGCCCGCCCTCAATTCCGCGTTCTACGCCATGAATTCCAGCTATTACGCCCGCTGGTGGTACATGCCCATTCTGGTGATGTGCGCGGCCAGCGTGCAGGCGCTGGAGGACGAGCGCATCGACCTGAAAAAGGGCGTGCGGCCCACGGTGGCGGTGCTGCTGGCCTTCTGCGTCTTCGCCTTCCTGCCGGTGGAGGAGGACGGCGAGTGGAGCTTCGGCGTCATCGACTACCCCGAGAAGTTCTGGCTGAATCTGGGCCTTGCCCTTCTGGGCGTGGCGGTGTTCTGGCTGCTGTGGGTGCAGTACCGCCGCCGCCCGCTGCTGGCGCGGCGGCTCACCGCCGGCGTGCTGGCCTTCGGCTGCCTCTACGGCATCACCCACATCTCCATCGGCAAGTTTGCCCAGTGGACCAACGACGCCGGCTGGCGCACCCAGCAGTATGAGGACGCCCGCGCTCTGGCGGAAAAGATGCCCCAGGGTGCTTACCGCATCGATGACTACGAGTGCTACGACAATGTGGGCCTGTGGATGGGCAAGAGCTGCCTGCAGTTCTTCAACTCCACCGTGGCCCCCTCCATCATGGAGTTCTACCCCCAGTTCGGCGTCAAGCGGGACGTGCGCAGTGAGCCGGACCTGGAGGACTACGCCCTGCGGGGCCTGCTGGCGGTGAAGTACACCGTGACCCCAGTGGCCGACGCCGCCGACTTTGAGGAAAAGGCCGGGGACGACTGGGTCTATTGGGGCGCGGAGGGCAGCCTCGCGGTCTACGAGAACCAGTATGCCCTGCCCATGGCCTACGGATATGAGTACTACGTCACCGAGGAGCAGTTCGAGGGCGTGCCGGAAAACCAGCGGGCGAACCTGCTGCTGCGGGCCATGGTGCTCACCGAAGAGCAAATTTCCGCCTGGGGCGATGTGCTCTCGCCCCTGCCCGAGGACCTGCTCACCGGCTTTTCCAAAGAGGCCTACCACCAGGACGTGGTGGACCGTCAGATCCAGGGCGCGGCCCAGGTCAGCCTGGACAGCCGGGGCCTCTCCGCCCGCTTCAACCTGCAAAAGGAGACGGTGGCGCTGCTGGCCGTGCCCTGGGACCCGGGCTTCACCGTCACGGTGAACGGCGAGGAGACCCCGGTGGAAAAGGTGGACGGCGGCCTGTGCGCCGTGCGCATCCCCGCCGGAGAGGTGGACCTGCGTCTCGACCACTTCACCTTCGGCCTTGACCAGAGCCTTGCCGCCGCCGGTGTGAGCGTGGTGCTCTTCGCCGGGTATCTCGTCTGGCACCGCCGCCGGCGTGCGAAGCGCGCCTGGGGCCGGGCCGCTGCCGAAAAAACCATCTATCGCAAGGAGAATTGAATGGATTACGCAAAACGACTGGCGGCGGAGCTTTCCGCCCCGGAAAACCACGTGGCCGCCGCCATCGCCCTCATCGACGAGGGCAACACCATCCCCTTCATCGCCCGCTACCGCAAAGAGGCCACCGGCGCCATGGACGACCAGCTGCTGCGCACCCTGGCCGACCGGCTGGAATACCTGCGCGGCCTGGACAAGCGCAAGGAGGAAGTGCGCGGTGCCATCGAGGCCCAGGGCGCCCTCACCGAGGAGCTTTCCGCCAAGCTGGAAAAGGCCGCCACCCTGGCGGAGGTGGAGGACCTCTACCGCCCTTACAAACCCAAGCGCAAGACCCGCGCCAGCGTGGCCCGCGCCCGGGGCCTGGAGCCGCTGGCCGAGGCCCTGCTGGCCCAGGATGGGAAGCTGGACGTTGTCGCCGCCGCCGAAGGGTATATCAATGAGGAAGTGCCCGATGCCGAAGCCGCCCTGGCCGGCGCGCGGGACATCATTGCCGAGCAGGTGAGCGACGACGCGGCCCTGCGCGCGGAACTGCGCCGCTTCTACGGGGCCTTCGGCCTGGTGAAGAGCGAGGCCGCCAAGGAGGAGGACAGCGTCTACGCCCAGTACTATGACTTCTCCCAGCCGGTGAGCAAGATCGCCGGCCACCGGGTGCTGGCTCTGGACCGGGGCGAGCGGGAGGAGTTCCTGAAGGTATCGGTGGAGGTGGACGCCGAGCGGGCCGCCGCCCTCTGCTGCAAGATGTTCGTCAAGGGCCGCAGCGCCGCCGCCGAACAGGTGGAGGAAGCCGTGCGGGACGCCTACACCCGCCTCATCCACCCCAGCCTTGAACGGGAGGTGCGCGCCGCCCTCACCGAGCAGGCGGCGGAAGGAGCCATCAAGGTCTTTGGCGAGAACCTGCGCCAGCTGCTGCTGGCCCCGCCCATCAAGGGCAAGGTGGCCATGGGCCTGGACCCCGGCTACCGCATGGGCTGCAAGGTGGCGGTGGTGGACCCCACCGGCAAGGTGCTGGACACCGCCGTGGTCTACCCGGTGCCTCAGTTCAAGCGGGTGGAGCAGGCCAAGAGCACCATCAAGGCCCTCATCAAAAAGCACGGGGTGCAGATCATTGCCATCGGCAACGGCACCGCCGGCAAGGAGACGGAAATTTTCGCCGCCGACGTCATCCGTGAGATCGGCGGCGTGCAGTACATGGTGGTCAGCGAGGCGGGGGCCAGCGTCTACTCCGCCAGCGAGCTGGCCGCGAAGGAGTTCCCCCAGTTTGACGTGAACCTGCGCAGCGCGGTGTCCATCGCCCGCCGCCTGCAGGACCCCCTGGCGGAGCTGGTGAAGATCGACCCCAAGGCCGTGGGCGTGGGCCAGTACCAGCACGACATGCCCGCCAAGCGCCTGGCCGCCGCGCTGGACGGCGTGGTGGAAGGCTGCGTGAACACCGTGGGCGTGGACCTGAACACCGCCAGCGCGCCGCTGCTGAGCCGGGTGGCGGGCCTCACCGCCGCCACCGCCAAAAACGTGGTGGCCTGGCGGGAGGAGAACGGCGCCTTTGCCAGCCGCGCCCAGTTGAAAAAGGTCAAGGGCCTGGGGCCCAAGGCCTTTGAGCAGTGCGCGGGCTTTCTGCGGGTGCCTGGGGCCAAGGAGCCGCTGGACGCCACCGCCGTGCATCCCGAAAGCTACGCCGCGGCGAAGGCTGTTCTGAAACTGTGCGATTTCACCGAAAAGGACATCGGCACCGAGGCCATTGCGGCGCTGCCCGCCCGGGCCAAGGCCATCGGCTTTGAGCGCCTTTGCGCCGAGACCGGCGCGGGCAGGGAGACCCTCGAGGACATCATCGCCGAACTCTTGCGCCCTGGCCGGGACATGCGCGACGAGCTGCCCCCGCCGCTGCTGCGCACCGATGTGATGGGCATGGAGGACTTAAAGCCCGGCATGGAGCTCACCGGCACTGTGCGCAACGTCATTGATTTCGGCGCCTTTGTGGACATCGGCGTGCATCAGGACGGCCTTGTGCACATCAGCCAGCTCAGCGACAAGTTCATCCGTCACCCCGGCGAGGCGGTGAAGGTGGGCCAGGTGGTCAAGGTGAAGGTGCTGGACGTGGATCTGAAGAAGAAGCGCATCAGCCTCACCATGAAGGGCCTTGGCTGAGGAGCGCTTAAAAGTAAAACAACATCAAAAAGGGACCGCCTGCCGGCGGTCCCTTTTTCTGCCCCGGCGGCGCTCAGCCGTCGAGGGCGCTTTGCAATTCGTTGATGAAGCGGCAGACGTGGAACCCGTCGCACACCGCGTGGTTCACCTGCACTGCCAGCGGCAGCAGCACCCGCCCGTCCTGCTCAAAAAAGCGGCCCATGGTGAAGATGGGCAGCAGGTAGTCGTAGCCGTGCCGCAGGTTGAGGTTGAAGCCCTCAAAGGTGGTCCAGGGGATCATGGAAACAGGGAAGGTGTTTTCGGGCACGCCGGGCTTTGCGTTCATGGCCTTGTTCGCGCCGAACTGTTCCATGTCCTGCCGGTAGGCGCGGCAGAAAGCCTCGTAGTCCGGCGTGTACTCGGTCCACAGGTTGGAAAAGGTCTCGCTGTCCTGGTGAAAGACCGTGTAGCAGGGGTGCATTTCGCTGAAAACGCCGGGCACTCCGTCGGGGCCCAGTGCGGTGCGGAACTCCTCGTGCCGGTTCACGGCGGCAGCGAGGTGGTAGAGCATGGTGGGATAAAGCTTCTGACCTCGCCGGCGGAGGGCGGTGCTGTCCAGCCGGGTGGTCACGCTGTAGGTGCAGCCCAGGGCGGAATAGTGCTCATAGTGCTCCCGCCGGGGCCAGGTTTCCAGATCAATGGGGGTGAAATCCATGGGGTTGCCTCTCTTTCGACGCGTTCAGAGCAGGGGGATGCCCGCCTTTTCGCACAGTGCGCGGGTGGCGGCGTCCCAAAGGCTCACCTGCACCTCGCCCACATGCACTTTTTCCAGAAGCAGCATGCAAAGCCGGCTCTGGCCGATGCCGCCGCCGATGGTCAGAGGCAGCTCGCCCGCCAGCAGCATCTTGTGGAAGGCGAGGTCCCGCCGTTCGTCGCAGCCGGCAAGGGTCAGCTGGCGGTCCAGCGCCGCGGCGTCCACACGGATGCCCATGCTGCTGATCTCCACCGCGCACTGCAGCGGCTCGTGCCAGAACAGCAGGTCGCCGTTCAGGGCCCAGTCGTCGTAGTCCGGAGCGCGGCCGTCGTGGGGCTTGCCGCTCTTCAGTTTGCCGCCGATCTGCTCGATGAAGATGGTGCCGTGCTCTTTGGCAAAGGCGTTCTCCCGCTCCTTGGGGGAAAGGTCCGGCCAGCGGTCCTCCAGCTCCTGGCTGGTGACGAAGGCCACGTCCCGCCGCAGGGTGCCGGTGAGCTGGGGGAACTGCCACTTCAGCTCGTCCAGCGTGGCGCTGATGGCGTAAACGATGTTCTGCACCGTGGCGTGCAGATACTCCCGGTTGCGCTGGTCCGCGTCGATGACCTTCTCCCAGTCCCACTGGTCCACATACACCGAGTGGAGATTGTCCAGTTCCTCGTCCCGGCGGATGGCGTTCATGTCGGTCAAAAGGCCGTTGCCCGGCCGAAAGCCGTACTGATGCAGCGCCAGCCGTTTCCACTTGGCAAGGCTGTGCACCACCTGGGCGCAGGTGCCGGTGGCGGGAATGTCAAAGCTCACCGGGCGCTCCACGCCGTTCAGATCGTCGTTCAGGCCCAGGGCCGGGTCCACGAACAGGGGCGCCGTGACCCGCTTGAGGTGCAGCGCAGCGCACAGCTTCACCTCAAAGGTCTGCTTGATCATGCCGATGGCCTTCTGGGTGTCGTAAAGACCCAGACAGGGGACATAGTGTTCGGGAAGGGAAAAACCGCTCATGACAGACACCTCGCTTATTCCTGCTCTTTTTCCGGGGGCATCAGCCGCACCAGCAGCGAGAGGATGCGTTTGTCCTCCACCTGCTCCACGGTGACGTGCAGGTTCTCAAAATCAAAACTTTCGCCGGGAGCGGGGATGTGCTCCAGACACTCCAGAGCCCAGCCCGCCGCGCTGGAAAAGTCGCTGTCGAAGTTTTTGGTGGAAACGCCCAGCTCCTCGAACACGTCGTAGATGTTGGCCTCGCCCGCCACACGGAACAGGTGCTCTTCCAGCTGCTGCACCGGCAGGGCTTCCACCTCGTCGGTCTCGTCGAAGATCTCGCCCACCAGCTCTTCCAGCACGTCCTCCAGCGTCACAAGGCCCAGCGTGCCGCCGTAGTCGTCGGTGACGATGGCCATGTGCTGCTTTTGGCGGCGGAACTCCGCCAGCAGGTCGTTGATGCGCTTGGTGCGGTAGACGAAGGGCAGCTCGCGGCACATGGCCCGCACGTCGATGGCCTTGCTGCGGGCCAGGCGCTCGAACAGGTCGCGGGTGTGCAGCATGCCGATGATATGGTCGATGTCCCCTTCATACACCGGGATGCGGGTGAAGGAGTTGTCCAGCACGGTGTTCACGATCTCGTCCACGCTGTCGTTCACGTCCACCGCCACCATGTCCACCCGGGGCACCAGGATCTCCTGCACGGTGATGTCGTCGAATTCGATGGCGGACTGGATGATCTCGGTCTCCTGGCTGTCCAGCACGCCCTCCTCCTCCACCGTGTCGATGATGGTCTTCAGCTCATCCTCGGTCACGCTGGGCTGCAGTTCCAGCCCGGCGGAGCGCCGGCCGGTGAGCAGCTGCTTGAGCTTGACAAAGAACCACACGACGGGCGAAAACAGCGTGCGAAGAAACGCAATGACCCCCGCCACCTGCAAGGCAAAGGCTTCGGGGCTGTCCTTGGCGAAGCTCTTGGGCAGGATCTCGCCGAAGATCAGCACCAGCAGCGTCATGCCGAAGGTGGCGATGGCCGGGCCGCTGGTGGGGCCCCACAGGGCGGTGGCCGCCACGGTGGCCAGCGAGGCGCTGGCCATGTTCACGATGTTGTTGCCGATGAGGATGGTGGAGATGGTCTTGTCGAAATCCTCCGCCACCTTCAGGGCTGTTTTCGCCCGCTTGTTGCCATCCTCCGCCTTGCTGCGCATGCGGATCTTGTTGAAGGAGGAGATGGCCGTCTCACTGGCGGAGAAAAATGCCGAGCAGGCCACCAAAAGGACCAGTGCAAAGTAAATACTGGGGCCAGGGGTATCCAAAAATCATCAAACCTTTCAAAATAGATTACGCAGAGGCTAAAACACCTCACAATATATATAGCAGAAATCCCACTTCATTGCAACAAAAAAACACCCCCCGCCCCGGCGAAGGCCCTGCCGGCGGGCAAGAGAGGGAACGAAGATGGATAATTGTTGTGTTCAGCCGGCACAAAGAAAGAACATTGCGGCAAATCTGACAAAAAAATCCCCTGGCAAAAAGGGCGTTTCGTTCAGCAGGGAGAAATAATGGCCAAAAATGTACAAATGGACTTTTTTTGTGCTATAATAACCCCAACCGGCGCCGCAGGGAAAGGCGGAGAGCCGGCGGCCGGGGGCGAAAAACGCCCGGGCGGCAATCTTGGAGGAAAGAGGGACGAAGGATGAACAAACCTGTTAAGGTCACCTGCTTCAAACAGGTGCACAACATCGTGACTGCTGCGGCGCAGTGCCGGCAGGAGATCAGCGTGCAGGACCTGAAGGGCGCTGTGGCGGACGCCAAGAGCATTCTGGGCCTCATGAATCTGGATTTCTCTCAGCCTGTGGAGATCTTCGGCGAGGATCCCACCGAGGTGGAGCACGTCTACAACGCCGTGCGTCATTGATCGCAGCAAAAAAACAGCGCCCGGCTGTGCCTTGTGTGCACAGCCGGGCGCTGTTTTTTGTCATTGCGGGTCCGACGGACCGCTTGCGCCGCGCTTTTTCGCCGCGGCGGCCTGCAGCTGAGCCAGCTTTTCCTGCTGGCGTGCGTCCTCCGCCTCCAGACGGCGGGCGCGTTCGGCCTGCTTTTCGCGGGCGGCCTGCTGCAGCTGGCGCAGTTTTTCCTCCTGGGCCCTCTGCTGCTGTTCGGCCCGCTGGGCGGCGGTGAGCCGCTGGCCTCTGGCAGGCGCCGGGGCCTTGGGAGCGGGAGCTTCCTGCTCCGCGGCAGGGGCCTCCTGCACCGGGGCGGGAGCCGGGGCTTCCGGCTGCGGCGCGGGCGCGGGGGCCGGTTCCTGCGTTTCCTGTGCAGGCGCTTCCGGTGCGGGCGGGGGAGCGGCTTTCTTCCCTCTCGGAGCCTTTTTCTCCTCCGTCACTTCCGCCGGCTTTTCCTCCGCGGCCTTTTTGCGCCGCGGGGGCTTGTCCGCTTTTTCGGCGGGCTTTTTGCGGGCGGCTGCGGGCTTTTTCCGGGGCGCGGGCTTCGGCTTTTCCTCCGCCTTGGGAGCGGGCTCCGGCTCGGCGGAGGCCGGTTCGGGCTGTTCCTCCGGCTGTGCCGGAGCGGGTTCAGCCTCGGGCGCCTCCGCTTCCGCAAAGGGCGTGTCGGCGGCTTCCTCCTCCGCCTCGCTCAGCGCGGCGGCGTCAACCAGCTTTTCCACGGCGTCCTCGGCAGGCCCGGCCTTCTTTTGCGGCCCCAGCGTCTCCTTCACCTCGCCGACAAAAGCGCCCCAGATGCAGGCAAGAAGAACGATGATGCACCAGAAGGTGATGGTGTTGACCCAGGCGTCAAAAAAGGAATGGTTCAGCAGGACCACCAGCGCGATGACCGCGCCGACGGTCACCACCAGGGTCATGAACAGGCTTTTAAACAGGTGCCGCAAGGGCCAGCACCTCCTTTCGGGAATGGTCAAAGGGGAGATTTACTTGGTGCCGAAGATGCGGTCGCCGGCGTCGCCCAGGCCGGGCACGATGTAACCGTTCTCGTTCAGCTTCTCGTCCAGCGCGGCCACGTAGATGTCCACGTCGGGGTGCTGCTCGTGCACCTTGGCCAGGCCTTCGGGGGCGGCGATGATGGCCAGGAACTTGATGCTGCGGGCGCCGCGCTTCTTGATCTGGGTGATGGCGTCGCAGGCGCTGCCGCCGGTGGCCAGCATGGGATCCAGCAGCAGAACGTCACGCTCGGCGATGTCGCTGGGCAGCTTGCAGTAGTACTCCACCGGCTCCAGGGTCTCCTCGTTGCGGTACATACCGATGTGGCCCACCTTGGCGGCGGGCAGCAGGCTCAGCATGCCGTCCACCATGCCCAGGCCGGCGCGCAGGATGGGCACCAGGGCCAGCTTGCGGCCTGCCAGCACATGGCTCTTGGCAACAGCGATGGGGGTCTCGATCTCCACTTCCTTGGTGGGCAGATCGCGGGTGGCTTCGTAGCAAAGCAGCATGGCGATCTCGCCTACCAGCTCCTTGAATTCCTTTGTTCCGGTGCTCTTGTCCCGCAGAAGGGAGACTTTGTGCTGTACCAGGGGATGATCCAAAATCATGGGTGCTTTGCTCATACTGACCGCTCCTTACTCGATGTGATTGTTTGTGTGTATCGTCAAAACGCGGGGTGTGCCCCCGCGTCCTGCAGCAAAAAATACTGTCAGCCGCGCTGCTCCAGATCGGTGATCTTGTCGATCCGGCGCTGATGGCGGCCGCCCTCAAAGGGGGTGTTCAGGAAAAGATCCACCAGATAGATGGCGAGGCCTGCGCCCACCACGCGCCCGCCCATGCACAGGGCGTTGGCGTCGTTGTGGCGGCGGGTGTACTCGGCGCTGAAGGCGTCGGAGCAGCAGCAGGCACGGATGCCGTGGATCTTGTTGGCGCTCATGGAGATGCCCACGCCGGTGCCGCAGAACAGCAGCGCCTTGTCGCACTCGCCGGCCACCACCGCGCGGCAGGCGGGCTCGGCCATGTCGGGATAGTCGCAGGACGCGCCGTCAAAGCTGCCGAAGTCCTTATAGGCAACGCCGATCTCGTCCAGATGGGCGCGCACGGCTTCTTTCAGTTCAAAGCCGCCGTGGTCGGCGGCGAGGGCGATGGGTTTAGACATCTGAAAACATCCTCCAATGGTCGTCGTTTTTGTTTACGGGCGCAGGGACTGGCCCCGTTCGGCCCGTTCCCGTTCGGCCTGGCTCAGCCGCAGATAGCTGGGCGCCAGGGCGGCGGCGCTCATCGCTTCGCCCCGGTCGTTCATCGCCCGGGCGGCAAGGCACACGCCCGCGCCCCGGCACAGGCCCAAAGCGGGCGGACAGGGAAGGACCCCTTCCGTCTGGCCGTATACATTATAGCACAGCGCGGCTCCGTCACCAACAAAAAAGAGCGGCTTTTTGCAATTTTCCACAAATTGTGCCAGGTCCTTCACCGGCGCGGCGGAGTCGGGCACAAGGCGGGCGCGGCTGGCCAGGTCGAAGGCCGCCCAATACACCTCGCCCCGGCGGGCGTCCAGCGCCGCCAGAACGGTGCCCTGCCCGGCGGGGCAGCTGTAAGCCAGCGCTTCCGGGGTGGAAACGGCGGCGCAGGGCGCGCCGTGCACCAGCGCCAGCCCCTTCACCGTGGCAAGACCGATGCGCAGGCCGGTGAAGCTGCCCGGCCCGGCGCACACGCCCCAGAGGTCCACGTCGGCGGGGGAGAGCCCGGTGGCTTTGAACGCCCCGTCCACCAGGCCCATCAGCGTCTCGCTGTGAGTGTGGCCGGCACAGAGAAAGCTCTCGAAAAGCAGCTCCTCGCCCCGCATGAGCGCCACCGCCGCGGTGCGGCCGGCGCTGTCCAGTCCGAAGGTGATCACAGCTCCACCCCCTCGATGGTGATGACCCGCTCGTCGCCGCCGGCGTGGCGGATGTCCACCGTCACGGGCCGCTCCAGCGCCAGCAGGTCTGCAAAATTCTCGCTCCACTCGGCGGCCACCACCGCGCCCTCGTCCAGGTAATCGTAGAGACCGGCGGTCTCCAGATCCTCCCGGCTGCTGATGCGGTAGAGGTCAAAGTGGGCCAGGGGGCGGGGCCCCCGGTAGTAGTTCACGATGGCAAAGGTGGGGCTGCTCACCGGGTCGGTGCAGCCGAGGCCCTCGGCCAGCCCTTCGGTGAAAGCCGTCTTGCCCGCGCCCAGCCCGCCGGTGAAGCAGACAAGGGTGCCCGGCGCAAGCCGCTGCGCTAATCTCTTGCCCAGCGCCACTGTTTCGGCGCGGCTGTGGGTGATGAATTCGGCCATGGGCCGCCCCTCCTTTCCCGGGAATTCGTCAAAGTCCGCCGCTTATTATACCCCCGCGGGGGCAAAAGTGCAACCGTGGCGGCTCAGCCTGCACGTTCGGCCCACTGGCGCATCGTTTCCAGCCGGCCGAGCAGGTTGTCGGAGAAGCGCTCCGCCACCTCCAGCACCACCACGTCCGGCACTTCGGGCTGCCATTCCAGCAGCGTTTCCACCTGCATCTGGTTGCCGTGGAGCACCGTGGTGTCCGCAAAGCCCTGGGCCAGCCAGGGGGCCAGCGCCTCGCCGAAGCTGTCCCGCGCAAGGAGCAGGCTGCCCTCGCCCTCGCCGGCGTAGCGGGCGATCTCGCCCCCCGCCTCCCACAGGGTGCACTGGGCGGGCACGGCGTCCAGCGCCCAGTACACGTCGTCGGTGCACCAGGCCCAGCTGCCGCACATGTTGGCAAGGTCGGTGAGGGGGGCTTTTTCCGGGTCGGCGGCCATCTCCGGCCAGGCCGCCGCAAAGGGCCTGTCCAGCGCTTCCAGCGTCAGCTGCGCCGCCAGCCAGGCGCCCGCCTCGTTCCAGTGGGTGTCGTACTTATAATAGACCTGCCGCTCCAGCGCGGCGTCCTCCAGTTCCTCCAGCGGGAAGAGCACCGGCACGCCCGTTTCGCCCAGCGCCCCGGCCAGCGCGCCTACCCGGGTGGGCCGGCTCACCACCGGCACGTTGTCGGGCATGTAGCGGCTGTAGACCCCCTCCTTCGCGGGGGCGAAAAGCACCAGAAGCCGGCTGCCCTTGGCGGCGAGGACGTCGTTCAGCGCTGTCAGCGCCTGGGCCATGGCGGCGGTCTCCTCGGCGGAGTAGGCGGTGAGACCCTGGTAGTCGGAAAGGCTGTTGGAGTCGGACACATCTTTCAGGAACATCCAGCCCTCCTTGCCCAGCAGCACGTTGGTGGAGTCCAGCGTGCCCACCAGCCGGTCGGCCCCGGATTTCAGCGTCAGGAACTGGTTGCGGAAGGGGGCGTGGTCCCCCAGCCACTCCTCAAAGGACGCGGGCCAGGCCCGCACGCCGGTGGCGGCGGTGGGAAAAGCGGCCAGGGTGCGGTTCTCGTAGTTGGTGGTGTCGCACATTCCCCGCACCAGCGGCCACAGAAGGCAGGGCCCCGCCAGCAGGGCGGCGAACCCGGCGATGAGCGCCCGGGGGCAGCCCCGGCGTTCACGGTCATGATGAGACATTCGGCTGGCCTCCTTTTAAAAGCGGAAATAGATGAAGGGGTTGTAGGTGCCGCTCACCAGCAGCACCAGGCAGGCAAAACCCAGCGCCAGCAAAAGGACGGTCTGGGCGCGGCCGGCGGGCTGCCGGTCATAGAGGGCGGCCTTGAAGCGGGGCCACAGCGCCTGAGCCGGGCCGCAGAGTAGCAGCCCCGCCGCCAGCAGCACCAGCGTGCGCCCGTCGATGAAGCGGCTTACCGGCCAGGCGGCAAAGCCCGCTGCCGGGATCACCATGGCCTTCAGCCACAAAAGGCCCGCCCGCAGGCCCGGCGCCCGGAAAATCACCCAGCCAAAGAGAACGCACAGCAGGGTGTAGGCCCGGGCCAGAGGCCGGGGCGCTTTTTCCAGCGGCTTTTTGAGCACCGTGCGCTCCAGCACCTGCAAAAGAGCATACCAGGCGCCCCAGGCCACGAACTGCCAGTTGGCGCCGTGCCACAGGCCGGTGGCCAGAAACACCACGCAGACGTTGACGAGGGTGCGCAGCTGCCCCTTGCGGTTGCCGCCCAGGGGGATGTAGAGGTATTCCTTGAACCAGGTGGAAAGGGTCATGTGCCAGCGCCGCCAGAACTCGCCGATGCTGGCCGAGAGGTACGGATAGTTGAAGTTTTCGGGGAAGGTGAAACCGAACATGGCCCCGAGGCCGATGGCCATGTCGGAATAACCGGAGAAGTCATAGTAGATTTGAAGCCCGTAATAGAGCGCGCCCAGCCAGGCCAGGGCAGTGCCCACCTGGTCGGGGGCGAGGGCGAACACCTCGTCCGCCTTGGCGGCAAAGCAGTTGGCCAAAATCACCTTTTTGGAAAGGCCGTAGAGGAAACGCTTCACCCCGAAGGCAAAGCCCTCCGTGGTCACCGTGCGGCAGCGCAGCTGGGTCTCCACGTCGGTGTAGCGCACGATGGGCCCCGCCACCAGCTGAGGGAAAAAGCTGATGTAGAGCGCCAGCAAAAACCAGCTCTTCTGAGGCTCGATCTTTTTGCGGTAGAGGTCGATGACATAGCTCATGGCCTGGAAGGTGTAGAAGCTGATGCCCAGAGGCAGGGCGATGTCCCGCATGGGCAGCAGCTGCCGCCCGAACAGCCCGGCCAGCGTGTCGGCGGCGAAGCCGTAGTATTTGTAGTAGCCCAGCAGGCCCAGGTTCGCCGCGGCCACCAGCGCCATCACCGCTGCCCGGCGGCGTCCCTCCAGCGGGGCCAGCGCCAGCCCGCCCAGATAGTTCAGGGTGATGGAACCCAGCATCAGGAAGATGTATACCGGCTCGCCCCAGGCGTAGAAGAAAATGCTTGCCGCCAGCAGCAGGGCGTTTTTGCCCCGGCCGGGCAGAAAGCGGTAAAGCACCAGCACCACCGGCAGAAAGATCCATAAAAATACAAGGCTTGAAAACAGCATTGGCAGCCCATCCCCGTGTTTTTTCTCGCGCGGCGGTCAAACCGCCGCACACTTGCGCTTATTATACCATATTTACTCATGTGCTGCAAAAAGCGGGCGGGGAAAATGATTGCAACCACCCGCCCGGTGGGATATAATAGAACAACACCCTGACGTGAAAGGAGGTGCGGATGGTGTTCAAGGTCATCCGACAATATCTCAAAGCCGCCGACCGGGCCTACATTGCCACCTGCGTGTTCTGCTCGGTGCTCAGCGTCATCACCCTCATCAGTCTGGGGCAGACGGCGGGGGGCTTTGCCACCGACGCCTTCGACGGTTCCATCACCGGCCTTGGCAGCTACCGCAACGCCTTTGTGCAGGGGGTGGCCAGCCTTTTGGGCCTGGTGTGCGCCATCGTGCTCTCCTGCATCGACTACCGCAGCCTCGCCCGCATCTGGCCGGTGCACGTGGTGGGCACCTGGACGCTGGTGCTGCTCACCCTCACGCATCTGAGCATCGGCCCGCTGACCCTTGGCTGGCACCCGGAAGGCACCGACAACTACAGCTGGATCCGTCTTGGGCCCCTTAGTCTTCAGCCCACGGAGCTTGCCAAGATCAGCTTCATCCTCACCTTTGCCATGCATCTGGACAATGTGCGCGAGCACATCAACGAGCCCAAAACGCTGGCGAAGCTGCTGGCCCACATCCTGGCCACCGTGGCGGTGGTGCATATTCAGGGCGACGACGGCACCGCCATCGTCTTCGGCACCATCGGCTGCATGATGCTCTTTGCGGCGGGGCTCTCCTGGAAGTACATTCTGTCTGCCATCGCCCTGGGAGTGACGGGCCTGTCCCTCATCATCGGCTTTTTCCCCGATGTGCTCAAGGGCTATCAGGTGGACCGCATCATGGCCCTGCTCTATCCGGACCAGTATCCGGACATCGCCCGCCAGCAGCTGGGCGGCATGACGGCCATCGGTTCGGGGCAGATCTTCGGCCGGGGCTTTTTCTCCGACGACCACTACTCGGTCATCAACGCCCAGGACGACTTCATGTTCAGCTATCTGGCCGAGTGCATCGGTTTTGTGGGCTGCGCCATCGTGCTGGGTGCGCTGTTCTTCATCGCCATCCGCACCCTCACCACCGGCCTGCGCAGCGAGGACCACATCGGCACCTACATCTGCACCGGTGTGTTCGCGGCCATCGCCTGGCAGATCATCATCAACCTGGGCATGAACCTGTCGCTGCTGCCGGTGATCGGCGTCACGCTGCCTTTCTTCTCGGCGGGCGGCACCAGCGCGCTGATGATGTACCTCTGCGTGGGGCTTGTGATGAGCGTTTACATGCACAACAAACAGAAACTTTTCAGCGACTGACGTCCCCCAAAAACCGGAAAACGGCGGGGCGCGGCGGCCTTTTGGAGGGCCGGCGCGCCCC
>DXBV01000060.1 GCA_019116345.1 Candidatus Allofournierella merdipullorum
TGACGAGCCCACCTCGTCCCTCACCGAGACCGAGGTGGAACACCTGTTCCGCATCATCAACATGCTGCGGGACAAGGGCTGCGGCATCGTCTACATAAGCCACAAGATGGAGGAGATCCTGCGCATCAGCGACGAGGTGACCATCATGCGCGACGGCACCTGGGTGGCCACCCGCCCGGCCAAAGAGCTGACGATGGACGAGATCATCCGCCTGATGGTGGGCCGCGAGCTCACCAACCGCTTCCCGCCCAAGGAGAACACCCCCGGCGAGGTCATTCTGGACGTTGAGCACATCGCGGGCAAGTACACCCGCCTGAAGGACGCCACCTTCCAGCTGCGCAAGGGTGAGATCCTGGGCATCGCGGGTCTGGACGGCTCCGGCCGCACCGAGGTGCTGGAGAACCTCTTCGGCGCCATGACCCGCCAGGGAGGCACCATCACCCTCCACGGCAAGGAGATCCGCAACCGCACCCCCCGCGAGAGCATCAAGAACGGCTTCGCCCTGCTCACCGAGGAGCGCCGGGCCACCGGCATCTTCGGCATCCGGGACATCAAGGAGAACACCGTCATCTCCAGCCTGAAGGACTACCTGAAGGGCGGCCTGTGGCTGAGCGACAAGAAGATGCGCGATGACACCGACTGGTCCATCCAGGCCATGCACATCAAGACCCCCAGCCAGCGCACCCAGATCCGCTCGCTCTCCGGCGGCAACCAGCAGAAGGTCATCATCGGCCGCTGGCTGCTCACCAAGCCGGAGATCCTCCTGCTGGACGAGCCCACCCGCGGCATCGACGTGGGCGCGAAGTACGAGATCTACCAGCTCATCATCGCCCTTGCCAAAGAGGGCAAGGGCGTCATCATGGTCTCCTCCGAGATGCCCGAGCTGCTGGGCGTGTGTGACCGTATTCTGGTCATGTCCGGCGGCCAGGTGGCCGGCGAGGTGGACGCGGCCAACACCAGCCAGGAGGAGATCCTCACGCTGGCGGCCAAGTATGTGTAAACGAGGAGGAATCGACTGATGAACAACAATTCCATCGCCCTCGCCGAAAAGGTGAAGGGTCTGGACGCCAAAAAGATCGGCAACGCCCTGTTGAACAACGCCCTCATCATCATCATGCTGGCGGTGGCGGTGTATGTGGCGGTGACCGAGCCGTCCTTCCTGGCCCCCCGCTCTCTGGTGAACCTGCTGAGCCTGACCGCCGCCTACCTGCCGGTGGCTCTGGGCATCGCCGGCTGTATCGTGCTTACCGGTACCGACCTGTCCGCCGGCCGCGCCGTGGGCATCACCGCCTGCGTGGCTGCCTCGCTGCTGCAGGCCGCCGACGCCCCCAATAAGATGTGGCCCGCCATCGGCACCCTGCCGGTGCCCGTGGTCATTCTGATCGTGGTGCTCCTGGGCGCTGCCATCGGCGCCTTCAACGGCTTCTTCGTGGCCAAGTTCAAGCTGCATCCCTTCATCGTGACCCTGGCCACCCAGCTCATCCTGTACACCATGCTGCTGCTCTACGTCAAGATGGGCAACAACAACGGCATGGCCATCTCCGGCCTGGACGACGGCTACCGCAACTTCGTGGTGGGCAACCCGCCCCTGCTGAGCTTTGCCGGCGGCACCATCCAGATCCCCAACTACGTCATCTACGCGGTGCTGCTGAGCATCCTGATGTGGTTCATCTGGAACAAGACCACCTTCGGTAAGAACATGTTCGCCCTGGGCGCCAACGAAGAGGCCGCCCGCGTTTCCGGCGTCAACGTGTTCATGACCACCATCATGGTCTTCGCCCTGGCCGGCGCCATGTACGGCTGGGCCGGCTTCGTGGAGTCCGCCCGTGTGGCCTCCAACACCGCCAACACCGGCGTGAACTACGAGCTGGACGCCATCGCCGCCTGCGTCATCGGCGGCGTGTCCTTCGTGGGCGGCATCGGTAAGATCAGCGGCATCATCATCGGCGTTATCATGCTGCGTCTGATCTTCGTTGCCCTGCCTCTGGTGGGCATGGACCAGAACCTCCAGTACGCCATCAAGGGCGGCATCATCCTGTTCGCCTGCGCGCTGGATATGCGCAAGTACCTGGTCAAGAAATAAGACCTTTTCCAAAACGCCGAGGGCGCCCTGCAAAGGGCGCCCTTTTTGCGGTTTTCAAGGCCTTCCGGGTATGGTATACTGAGAGCGAAAGGGAGGTCGAAGCATGGAACTGTATCGGGTCCTTTTGGCGGACGACGAGGCGGAGATCCGCCAGGGCATCAGCCGCAAGATCGACTGGGCGGCCCAAGGCTTTGAGTTGGCGGGCGAAGCGGAAAACGGCGCCGAGGCGCTGGAACTGGCGGAGCAGATCCGCCCGGACGTGGTGCTCACCGACATCAAAATGCCCTTCATGGACGGGCTGGAGCTCTGCCGCCGGCTGCGCCGGCAGCTGCCGGCGGCCAAGCTGGTGGTCTTTTCCGGCTTCGACGATTTTGAATACGCCCGCCAGGCGGTGAGCATGGGGGTGTCGGAATACATCATGAAGCCGGTGAACGCCCGGGAACTGGAGGGCGTTCTGGCCAGCCTGCGCTCGCAGCTGGAGGCCCAGCGCCAGCAGCGGCGGGACATGGAGGCTTTGCGCCGCCGCTACGAGGAGAGCCTGCCGGTGCTGCGGGAGCTGTTCTTCGCCCGTTTGCTGGACGGCCGGGTGCCTCCCGACCAGCTGGCCGAGCGGGCCGCCCGCTTCGAACTGGAACTGCCCGGCGGCCCCTGGGCCGCGGCGCTGGTGCAGATGGACCTGCCCGCGGGCCAGCCCGCCGAGCGGGACGAACTGCTGCTTTTGTCGGTGCGCTCTTTTCTGGAGGAGCACTTTGAGCTGGAGGGCTGCTGGCTGCGCACCCTGCTTTACAACGACGCGGTGGCCCTGCTGGCGGGGCTTCAAAATCCCGAGCAGCTCTACCCGCTGATGTCGGAGCTGGAGCGCCTGTGCGCCCTGGCCCCCAGCTGTTTGGGCCTGGGCCTCACGGTGGGGCTGGGCCAGCTGTGCGGCGCGGCGGGCCAGCTGCACCAGTCCATGGAAGGGGCCATCGCCGCCCTGGATTACCGCCTCTTGATGGGCGGGGGCCGGGTGCTCTACATCGGCGACCTTGAGCCGGACGCCAGCCTGCGCCTTTCCCTGGACGACGAGGACCAGCGGGCCCTGGCCACGGCGGTGAAGCTGGGCAGCGAGGAACAGCTGGACGCCACCCTCCACGAACTTCTGGACCGGGTGCGGGCCAGCCGCCTGCCCCCCGCCCAGTGCCAGCTGTATGTGCTGGAGATCGTCACCTGCCTTGTGCGCCTTGCCCGCTCCGGCGGCGTGGAGGTGGAGGACGTGTTCGGGCCGGACTTCGCGGGCGCGGTGCCCGCGGCCCAGTTTGCCAGCCTGGAACGGCTGGGGGAGTGGCTGGGCGAGCGCTGCCGCCGGCTGCGGGAACTGCTGGGCCGCCGCCGCACCGACAGCGCCGGCCGCACGGTGGAGGAGGCCAAAAGCTACATCGCCGCCCATTTTGCCGACAGCGACCTGGGCGTGGAGGCGGTGTGCGAGCATCTGCACCTTTCGCCCACCTATTTTTCCACCCTGTTCAAGCGGGAGACCGGCCAGAGCTTTACCGCCTGCGTCACCGAGCAGCGGATGGCCGAGGCGGCGCGTCTTTTGCGGGAGACGGAGGAAAAGACCTACCTCATCGCCCAGCGCACCGGCTACGCCGACCCCAACTATTTCAGCTATGTGTTCAAGCGCCACTTCGGCATGACCCCCTCCAAGTACCGGGCGGGCCAGGCCTGAGGGGCAAAAGGATTCTGTAAGGAGGCGAAAGGGCCGTGAAAAAACTGTTCACCCGGGCGGCGGCGTCCCTTTCCCGGCGCTACCGCACCATGAGCATCCAGATGGTCATCTCCCTGTCCTTCACGGCGGCGGCGGTGGCGGGCATGCTGCTCATGGGCCTGAGCCTTGTCTGGCGCTACTCCGCGGGCACCGAGCAGCTGGTGCGGGAGAACACCGAGCGGGTGCTCAGCCAGGTGAATATGAACATGGACAGCTACCTGCGCCGGATGATGCGGGTGAGCGACACCATGTACTACCGCATCATCAAAAACGCCGACCTTGCCACCCAGAGCCTGGACGAGGGCATGGAGCTGCTCTACGAGGAGAACCGGGACGAACTGGTCTCCATCGCCGTGTTCGACAGCAAGGGCGCGCTGGTGGCGGGCACCCCCCTCACCGCGCTGAAAGAGGGGGCGGACCCCGCCTCCTCCGGCTGGTACCAGGCGGCGCTGGACAAGATGGAAAACCTCCACTTTTCCACCCCCCACATCCAGCACCTCTTTGCCGACCCGGACGACAGTTTCCGGTGGGTGGTGTCTCTGAGCCGGTATGTGCAGCTCACGCGGGAGGGCAGCACCTACAGCGGCGTTTTGCTGGTGGACATGGGCTTTTCCGGCATCGAGCAGGTCTGCCGGGACGTGGAGCTGGCGGGCGGCGGCTACATCTACCTCACCGACGCGGAGGGCGAACTCATCTATCACCCCCGCCAGCAGCTCATCTACGCCGGCCTTGAAACCGAGAACAACCTGGCGGCGGCGTCGCTGCCCGACGGCGTCCACACCGAGACCTTTGAGGGCGAACGGAGGCTGGTGGCCGTCAAGACCGTGGGCTACACCGGCTGGAAGCTGGTGGGCGTTGTGCCCCGGGGCGGCGCGTCCGACGACGGCTACACCTTCCTCTTCGGCCTGTCCATGCTGCTGTTCTCCGCCTTTTTGATGGCGCTGCTCAACTTCCGCATCTCCGCCCGCATCTCCGACCCCATCCGCCGGCTGGAGCAGTCGGTGAAGGAGCTGGAAGCCGGGGCCCAGGAGGTGGCCATCCGGGAGGACGGCTGCTACGAGGTGCGCCGGCTGGCCCACTCCATCGCGTCCATGGTGTCCACCATGCGGCATCTGATGGACGACATCATTCTGCAGGAAAAGCGCAAGCGCCGCAGCGAGCTGGAAGTGCTGCAAAGCCAGATCAACCCCCATTTCCTCTATAACACCCTGGACTCGGTGATCTGGATGACCGAGGCCGGCCGCTACGACGAGGCCATCCAGATGGTCACCTCGCTGGCGCGGCTGTTCCGCATCGCGCTGAGCCGCGGCCGCAGCTTCATCCCCCTGGCGGACGAGCTGGAGCACGCGCGGCACTACATGACCATCCAGCAGATCCGCTATCAGGACAAATTCACCGCCTCGGTCACCGCCGAGGAGGGAGTGGAGGGCCTTTATACCCTCAAACTCATCGTGCAGCCCCTTCTGGAGAACGCCATCTACCACGGCATGGCCGGCTGCGAGGAGGACGGGCGCATCACCGTCACCGCCCGGCGGGACGGCAGCGACCTTGTGATCGACGTGGCCGACAACGGCACCGGCATGCCCCCCGAGGTGGTGGAGCGCCTGCTGGACGAGAGCCAGCCCCAGACCCGGTCCAGCGGATCGGGCATCGGGGTGCGCAACGTCCACCGGCGCATCCGGCTGACCTTCGGCGAACAGTACGGCCTTGAGGTGTTCAGCGAGCCGGACGAGGGCACCACCGTGCGCATCCGGCTGCCCGCCCTCACCGCCGAGGAGGCCGCGCAGCTGCAACGGGAGGAAGAGCCATGAACAAACACAGGACCAACGCGCTGCTGCAGCTGCTGGTGCTCTTTGCGCTGGCGGCGGCGGTGGTGCTCACCCTGGCCTGGCCCCAGCTGCCCTTTGCAAGGCGGGAGAGCGAGCCGGTGGAGGTGTCGGTCATCCTGCGCCAGGCCGACGCCGCCCTCTGGGCCAACGCCCGCCTCGGCATGGAGCAGGCGGCGGGCCAGCTGCGGGCGGAGCTGCGCATCGTGGCCCCCACCGCCGACAACGACCCCGCCGAACAAGCCCGGCTGATGCGCTATGAGGCCGAGCGGGGAGCGGACGTGCTGGTGGTGGTGCCCGCGGGGGAACTGCCCGCGGACGTGGGCGTGCCGGTCATCACGCTGGAATCCGCCGGCGGGGCGGGGGCTGTCTGCCCTGACAACGAGGCCCTGGGCCGGGCTCTGGCCGAAGCGGCTCTGGCGGACGCCCCGGCGGGCAGCGTGCTTCTGGTGGACACCGCTCCCGGCGCGGCCGGGGTGAGCGCGCGCCTTGCCGCCGCGAAGGCGGCGCTGGAAGAGGCGGGCGTGGAAACAGCCGAGACCGCCCCGGCGGAAAAGGCCCATCTGGAAACCACGCTGGCCGAAACCGACGCGGCGGCGGTGCTGCTGTTTGAGCCGTCGGCCACCGAGGCGGCGGCGGACGCCAAGGAAAAACTGGAATGTTCCGTGCCGCTCTACGGCGTGGGTTCCACCGGCGCCATCGCCGCGGCGCTGGAGCGGGGGACCCTCTCCGCCAGCGGGGTGTGGAGCGAGTTCGCCGCCGGGTATCTGGCGGTGGAAGGGGCGGTGCACGCCGCCCGGGGCGAGGACTGGCAGCCCCAAACGCTGGATTTCTTCATTCTGCGGGGGGAGGACATCTATGAACCGGACAACCAAAAGCTGCTGTTCCCGGTGGCTTCGTAAAGGGGCCGCGGCCCTTGCCTGCGGGCTGCTGGCGGCGCTGGCCGCCGGCTGCTCCGGCCGTGCCGCCGAGCCGGAGGTGCTGCGGGTGGGGGTGGCCCTCTACACCCAGGACGACACCTTCATCTCCACCATCGCCCAGGAGCTGGAGCGGATGGCCCGGGAGGAGGAGCAGACCCGGGGCGTGCGCATCAACCTGTCGGTGATGGACGGCCGCTCCAACCAGACCACCCAGCTGGATCAGATCGACAGCCTCATCGACCGCGGGTGCGACGCGCTGTGCGTCAACATCGTGGACCGCACCGCCGCCGCCGTGCTCATCGACAAGGCCCAGAAGGCGGGGGTGCCCCTCATCTTTTTCAACCGCCAGCCGGTGGCGGAGGATATGCTCCGCTGGGAGCACGCCTACTATGTGGGCGCCAAGGCGGAGGACGGCGGCATCCTGCAGGGGCGGCTGGTGCTGGAAGCCTGGCAGCTGGACCCGTCTCTCGACCGCAACGGCGACGGGGTGCTTCAGTATGTGATGCTGGAGGGCGAGCCCGGCCATCAGGACGCCATGCTGCGCACCGAATACGCCGTCAAGACCCTCACCGACGCGGGGGTGGCGGTGGAAAAGCTGGCCAGCGACACCGCCAACTGGAAGCGGGGCCAGGCCATGGCCAAGGCCCAGCAGTGGCTGGACAGCGGGATGGAGGACTCCATCGAGGTGGTGTTCGCCAACAACGACGACATGGCCCTCGGGGCCATCGACGCCTTCAAGCAGGCCGAAGCCCGGCTGCCGCTGGTGGTGGGGGTGGACGCCACCGCCCCGGCGCTGGAAGCGGTGGAAGCGGGGGAGCTGTACGGCACCGTGCGCAACGACGGCGCGGGCATCGCCCGGTCCATGCTGGACCTGGTGCTGGCGCTGGCGGAGGGCGCCGACCCCGCCGGGGCGGTGGAGCTGGAGGAGGGCCACTACGTCTGGCTGCCCTACCGGGCCGTCACCGCCCGCGACCTGGAGGAAAAAACCCCCTGAAACCGGGGCGGCGCGCCGCGTCGCCCCGCCCTTTTGCCTGCGGGAAAAATTTTACGAAAAATGCTCTTCACAACCGGCATCGAATGGGGTATACTGTGGGATAAAGACCCAAAGCCGGGGCCCCTCAGGCCCGGCAAAAAAACGGAGGCTTTTAAAATGGACATTGCGCCGTTGCGGCGTCTGACGAGTTTTCAGATCATCATCCTTCTGTTCGCTGCGGTCATTCTGGCGGGGGCGCTGCTGCTTATGCTGCCCTTTGCAAGCCAGAGCGGCCGCGTCACTCCTTTCGACGAGACCCTTTTCACCGCCACCTCGGCGGTCTGCGTCACCGGCCTCGTGGTGCAGGACACCGCCACCTACTGGTCGTATTTCGGCCAGGCGGTCATCCTGCTGCTC
>DXBV01000061.1 GCA_019116345.1 Candidatus Allofournierella merdipullorum
GCCAATATTTACACGCATCTTGACTACAATTCAAAAATTGCTTCTGCCAATGCCATTCTCGGAATCTATCCAACTCAAAATGCCCCTGGCATCCAGGCATAAAAAAGCGCCGAAGCAAAACGAAGTTTGCTCCGGCGTGGTGCCGCTAACCGGGGTCGAACCGGTACGGAATCTCTTCCGAAGGATTTTAAGTCCTTTGTGTCTGCCTATTCCACCATAGCGGCAAATTTATTTTTTAGTAGGCTCCCCGATGCCCTTCCGGGAAACTGGAGGGACATCGTGGAGGTACATAAAAAACACAATCAATATTCTGTTTTGAGAAAGCCTGATTTCTCCAAGGGTTTTCAAGCTGAGGGTATTGTGGGACGAACAGGATTTTAAGTCCCTTGCGTCTGCCAGTTCCGCCACAGCGGCTCAGCTAAAAGCTATTTTATAATACAATACCCACCCCGCAAAGTCAACAACACGGGCGGGAAATTGTATTTTTGCGGTCAATGCCTTATAATAATGAAAACACGCCGCCCGCTCAAAGCCGGGCGGCCTTAAACGGAGGCTGCGATGACCCCGAACAACAAGCGTAACATTCGTCTTTTTTGGCTGGGAGCCCTGCTGGGGTTTGCCGCCTTTCTGTGTATATACGGCGTCTCGGCGCTGGATGTGACCAACGATGCATTCCTGCGCGGCGGCTACATTGAACAGGATGTGCAGCAGCATTACGCCGGCTGGCTGTTTTACCGCCAGTCTCCCCTTTCGCTGCCCCTGTGTGAGACGAACCACCTGAACTGGCCGGACGGCACCAGCATCGCCTTCACCGATTCCATCCCGCTTTTTGCGGCCTTTTTCCGCCTGCTGAATCCGCTTTTGCCCGAGACGTTCCAGTACTTCGGGCTTTACACCGCGCTGTGCTTTGCATTGCAGGGCGGTTTTGCCGCGCTGCTTGTGGGGCTTTTTGCCCGCTCGGACCTGACTGCGCTGCTGGGTGCGGTGCCCTTTGTGTTCAGCCCCATCCTGCTGGAGCGTGCGTTCCGTCACACCTCGCTGGCGGCGCATTTTCTCATTCTTGCCGCTCTATATTATTATGTGCTGGGCATGCGCGAAAACCGATTCGCCTTTAAAGGCCTTTTTTCCGTCAATGCGCTGGCCATCGCCCTGCATCCTTACTTTGTTCCCATGACTTATGCCGTCACCTTTGCGCTGCTGGCCGGACAAGCCTGGCGGAGCCGCCGTTTTGCCCACCCCGCCGCTTTTCTGGCGGTAAACCTTGCGGCCACTGCCTGTGTGGGCTGGCTGTTCAGCGTATTCAGTTCCGCCGGCTCCGGCGCGGGCGGCGCGGGCAATGAGTACGGCTATTTCTCCATGAATCTGAACGCCCTGTGGAACCCCACCAGCCGCGGCGTTGTCTGGAGCCTGTTCCTGCCTGTTCAGAATCAGACGGGCGGAAACTACGACGGTTTCAACTATCTTGGTCTGGGGGTTCTGCTTGCCGCTGCAGTGGTTGCGGTGTGGGGCGTCTGGACATTGCGTGCCCGTCTGCTGTCACTTGCCCGCCGCCACGGCTGGCTGCTGTTCGTCTGCGTCTGCCTCGCCGCCTTTGCGATAAGCCATGTGGTCACAGCCAATGGCGCGACCCTGTTCCGCATTCCCCTGCCCCAGGCCCTGATCCGGCTTGCCACCACCTTGCGCAGCAGCGGCCGGCTGTTCTGGCCGGTGTATTATCTCATCATGCTGGCGGCTGTGGCAGGCCTGCTGCGCCTGTGCAGCGGAGTGCGTTTCATGCACGCGGGCATTGCGGCTCTGGCTTGCCTGTGCATTGTTCAGCTGGTTGATCTGAGCCCGGCGCTGGCGCAAAAGGTCGCCTCTCTGCGGGAGTACACCCCCACCGAGACCGACCTTGTCACCGGCACCACCCCGGCGTTCAGCTCCACCACCGATTTCTTTGAAAAAACGAGCGGACGTTACAGCACCCTCGTCGCACTGGACCCGCTGACGCAGACCGGCATGGAACTGGCCCTGTACGCAGCTGACGAAGGGATGAACAGCACCGACACCTCGGTGGTGGCCCGCTACAATGAGGAGGCCGCAGCCGCCCTGCGTACCGGCTTCGTCAACGAACTGCTTTCCGGCGGGATGCGCGCCGACTGCCTGTATGTGACCGAACGGCCCGAAACGTTCCTGCAGCTGGCCGACGCCGCTGCAGAGCAGGACGCTTGGTGCGGCGCTCTGTATGCCCGGGTGGGCAACGGCGAGCCGGAGCCCGCGCTGTATGTGATCGCACCGGGGTTGGACAATTACAGCCATGACCTTGCTGTGCCCTACAGCGAAGCGTTCCCCCTGCGCATTGCAGATTACTCCGACGACTATTGGTTTGAGGGCGTTTTAAGCCTGAATCTGGCCGACATCGGCCGCGAGGCGGATGAAAACAAGGTAGTGCTGTTTTACGACACGCCCCTTGCCCGCCGCCGGCTCGTTCCGGGCGCGGCCATTCTTTGCGAAGGGCAGCGATATTCCATTCTGGACGTGGACGACAGCGACGCGGGCTGGCTGATGGTGTCGCTGGACACCCAGGACGCCCGGCCGCTGGCAGGAAAGGATCTGGTGATTCAATAAATGGAAGTGCTCCGTGTAAACAGCCTTTTGCCCATCCGGCTGGACAAGTATCTCATGCAGCAGTACCCGGTTCTGACACCGGGCCGGCTGAACAAGGCATTGCGTGAGAACAAAATCAAGCTGAACGGTAAAAAGCAGCCTCTCTCCACCCGGGTACAGGCGGGCGACGAGATCAAGCTGTTCCTTTTGCCCGACCAGTTGAACGCCGCCCCGCCAGCGGAAGGGCCCGCGTTTCTGCAGGCAAAGCATCCCGCCAAAGTGGTGTATGAGGACGACCAGCTTCTCATTGCCGACAAGCCTGCCGGTCTGCCGGTGAACGATGAGCATGACCCGGACACCCTTATCCACCGGGTCCATTTGTATCTTTACAACAAAGGCGAGTACCGCCCCGGCGAGGGATTTGTTCCGGCGCTGTGCCACCGGCTGGACACCGGCACCAGCGGCCTTGTTCTGGTGGCAAAAACCGTCCAGGCGCTGGCGGACCTCACTGAGGTCATTCGCACTCGGCGGCTGAAAAAGGAATACCTCTGCGTCACCTTTGGCCGCCCGGAACCCCCGGCGGCCACACTGAACGGCTGGCTGAAAAAAGATGCGGCAAGGGGCCGGGTCACAGTGGCAGACCACCCGGCGGCGGACGCGGTGCCCATCGAGACCCGCTACGAAACGATGGCGGTCAGCGGACGGCTGGCCCTTTTGAAAGTGGATCTGGTCACAGGGCGCACCCACCAGATACGCGCCCATCTGGCCAGCATCGGCTGCCCCATTCTGGGGGACGGAAAATACGGTCAGAATGCCGTGAACCGGCAGCTTCACTTCAAGTATCAGGCACTGTGCGCCTGGAGGCTCACTTTCCCGGCGGACTGCCCCTCTTCTCTTTCGTCCGTGTGCGGAAAAAGCTTTACGCTCGAAAAGCCCTGGTACTGCCGCCAGCTTCTGGACGGCGAATTGAAATAAAAGAACGGACCGCGGCGCGGGCGTCAGCCCCGCTGCGGTCCGTTTTGCATTTCATTGATTTCTTCCCAGGTATAAAGGCTGTTAAGAACATCGCACAAAGCCTTTTTGGAAAGGCGCGGCGGCAGGCCCAAGCGCTTCAAAAAATCGTAACGTTCTTCTCTGCTGCCCGCCGTTCCGGAAAGGCCCCAGGCGTAAAGGTCACCGTAGGTGATGGCGCGTCCGGCGCGCTGCGCTGTTTCCCGCCCGCCGGCATTCAGTACGGCCTGCCGCAATGCTTCCACATCAAAGCCTTCCACGCCCAGGAGTCCTTCCTTGCCGGGGGTTTCCTTGCGCTTCTCTTTGCCCTCCACCGCCGGCACATAGGCATGGCGCACATATTCCGGGCCTACCAGGTCGGCGACGAAGCGGCGGATGCGGAAGCCCGCGGCATCCGGATCGGTGAAAACGATAACGCCCCTTTGCCGGCCCAGCTCTTTCAGCAGGCTCTGGGTCTCCTTGTCCTTGAAGATGCCGAACCCATCGGTGGTCAAAATCAGCGCGTCCACAGCGTTGGTGAGAGCTGCCGCATCGTAGCGCCCTTCCACCACCAACACCTGACGGATGCGTGGCCGCACGCCCGTCATCGCCGTCCTCCCGCGCCCGCGGCGGACAACCGGCACAACGTCGTTTGCAGCAGCACTTCCGGAGCCGTGGGCGAGCCGCCCTTCAAGTCGTCGTCCAGTTCCGCCAGCACCTCAAGGCATGCGCCCAGTTGACCGAGGGTATAGCTGGCGGCGTTTCGCCCGCTGATCTGCAGGCGGGTAGGTTTGCCGGTGTAGCCAAAGTCCTTGTACACGCGATTATAGTCCAGTTTTTGCGCCTGCGCCGCCTTAACGCGGTACATATCCACAAAACTGCTGCTCAGCGCCGCGGTGATGGCAATGGGGTCGGTCTTGAGGCGCAACAGCACCTCCAGTATCTCGCAGGCCCGGGCGGCATTGCGGGAAGTCACACAGCGCACCATGTCAAAGACGTCCGCTTCCAGATTGCGGGTCCCCATCTCCACCACCAGCGCCGGGGTGATCTCGGTATAACCGCTGGCGGCTGCCAACTTATCCACTTCGTTCTCTAAAAGGAACATGTCCTGGCCGCACCGCTCCAGCATAGCCGCCGCGGCGTTTTCCGAAAGCTCAGTACCCTGTTCCTTGGCACGCTGGCGCAAAAGCGCCCGCAGCTGCTGCGGACCGGGATGGACCATCTGCGCCGCGTAGCCCTCTTTTTCGCAAAGGGCGATGAGCTTTTTGGCCTGTTTGCCGATTTTGAGCTGACCGCGTTCCTCGGTGAAAACGCTGAACATTACAAAGGTAGCGTTCTCCGCACTGGCCAGTACGTCGCAAACTTCCTCCAGGTCCTTTTCGCCGTAGGAGGAAGGCTGCAGATTGGGCAGCGAGACGATGCGCCGGGTACCAAAGAAGGAGATCGTACCCGCAGCCATCACCAATTCTTCCACACCGGGGGCCGGGCCGTCCAGGACGGTGATTTCTCCGTCTGTGGCAGCAGTCAGTTCCGCAAGAGTCTTTTCGGCAGCTGTGCGGGCCAGGAACGGATCGGAGGAATAGAAATAGTAAACAGAGGCGTTCTTTTCCAGCGATTCACGCCACTGCGTTTTATTGTAGAGCATAGTTTCCTCCTTTCAACACCGCCGACCGGCCCGGACGGATCAGAAGCCGGGCGCCGCGGGGCGCGTAGTACACATCGCAGTCACGCCGGGTCTGCCAATCGTATGCCTTTCGTGCGATCAGGGTTTCCACCTGCAGGTTGGCCGGCTCGGCGCTTGATGTCACCGCAAAATCCACCTGTACCGGGGTCCCGGTATTTGCTGCGCCTGAGGGCACGGCGATTTTGCAGCCCGCCACATCCAGCACCACAAGGCTCCCCTTTTGCAGGCGAACGACTGTTGTCATTATATCACAAACGGACAGGGTTTGGGCCTGGTTCACCGCAAAATCCTCCACAGAAAGAGTATGTATTGCTTCGGGCGACGTGGATGACGCGCCGGTGCGCAGATCTATCACCCACTCCGGTCGACTGACCCCTTTGCTTTCAAGATATTCCCGCACTTGCTCCGCATTGGCCTCGCCGCCCCGGAACACTACCACGGCCTGCCCCTCCTGCACAGTGACAACGCACGGACTGGACGCGCTGCCCAGCACCGCGATCTCCACCGTGCCCTGCTCCAGCGCCATTGCCCAAACGACGCCCAGCACCACCAAAGGCGGGGCAACCAGCCACGCCCGGCGCTTGAATCCGAGCCGCCATGCACAGAACACTGCCCCCGCTGACGCAGCCAGCACAATGAGCGTATACTCCCGCGGCAGCGGAAGTTGGGCAAGCGGGAGCCCGGCACAAAAAGCAGCAACACCGTTCAGGTATTTGGCCAAAAGGCCTCCCAAAAGCGAGAAAGCGCGTGCGGCAAATTCCAGCCACGGAACAAAGCCGCACACACCGGCCAACATTCCGAACACCACGCTGCACCCTGCTGCCGGAAGGGCCAGCAAATTGGAAAGTACTGTCACTCCGCTGACCGAAAGACCACCCAGCAGCTGCACGGGCAGTGTGAACAGCGCCGCAAATACGGTGGGCAGCAGGAGCGCTGCCCCGCGATAGCACAGATGCTGCCGCAAGGGCACAGCTTCCTGTTCTTCTTCATCCGGGCGCAGAGGCCGGAGTGTTTCCCCCGCCAGCACCACACCAAGCGCGGCGGCAAAGGAAAGTTGAAATGCGATGTCGCACACTGCATAAGGCCCTTGCAGACTGATGAGCACTGCCCCGAGGCCCATGGAGGTAAGCGGGTCAGCCGAGCGGAGGAACAAACTGCCCAGATGCAAAATCAGTGCGCCGATGCCCGCCCGGAGCACCGACGGCGAGAAGCCGGTGAGAGCCATCATGAACAATACAACCGCAATCGCCGCCACGGCCCGCAGCCGCCAAAACCGCCCGGTCCTCGCCCCAAACACGCCGCACACGAGACTGAGGTGCAGACCGGATACCACCAGGAGATGGGAGATGCCGGCCGCGCGATAGTTTTCGATCACATCTTCCGTCAAGCGGCTCTTGTCTCCGCTGGCCATTGCCGCCAGCACTCCGCCTTCGTTTCGTGGCAAATACCGTGCCACATTTACGGCAAAGCGCTGCTGGAAGCGGCGGAAAGCGTAAAGAACGCTTCCGCTCTGCCCCGCAGGTTCGGGTGTTTCCACGCATTCTCCCTGCAAATACACGCCGTCTGCCAGGCTGGAATAAAAATATTCGTCGTTCTCCAGATGCTCCAAACAAAGCACAACGCGGAATCTCTGCCCTTCCTCACAATCAGGAAAGACATCCACCGAAACAAGGGCATGCGGCAATGGTTCTCTCAAATCCGTTGTTTCAAGCAAACGCAGGCGCACTCTTGCAGTGTCCTCGGCAAATCCCGGTTCTGCGCTCACGATCTCCGCCAGCGCATCGATCTGCCTGCCCGCAAGGGATAAAGCGGGCTGCGCCCGCAGTGTAAAGCCAATGCACTGCACAGTAAACGCTGTAAGTATCGCCAATGGAAGAACACAATGTAAACCGTGTTTCCCCCGCGCCCAGCCGATGATACCGACGCAAACAAAAGCTGCCGCAAGCGGCAAAAAAGCCGCTGGCGGCAGCATGACAGCAGCCAGCTGAGTGAGAACGTATACTCCGCCAAAGGCGGCAGCCGGGCGGCGCATGGCGCTCAGTGCAGGAACAGAGGCAGTTTTTCCAGGTAAACGATGTCCGTTCTGTCTGCGGCATCGCCCTCCGCCAGAACGGCAGCACGGGCCACAACGGTGCCGGTGCTGCGGGCAACAAGAGCCTCCAGCGCATGAAGCGAGCCGCCGGTGCTGATCACGTCGTCCACAATGAGCACCCGCTTGCCGTTCATGGCTTCCAGATCCTTGTGGTCAATCACCAGCTTCTGCTTGCCGCTGGTGGTGATGGACTCATCCTCCACAATGACCGGATCACTCATGTAAAGCTTTTCAGCCTTACGGGCAGGGATATACAGCTTGCCGCTCTGGCGGCTCATCTCGTAAGCCAGAGGGATGCCCTTGGCTTCGGCAGTGACGATCACATCAAATTCCGGGCAGCGCTTCAGCAGTTCCTCGGCGCAGGCAACGGTGAGCTCCACGTCGCTGAACATGATGAAAGCCGCGATATCCAGATGCTCGTTGATGGCGCAGATGGGCAGTTCACGGGTGAGGCCAGCCACATGCAGCGTATAAGTTTCCTGAGACATTCAAAATTCCTCCTGTATCACGTTTGAAGAGGCGAAACAAATCTTGCTTAGCCCGGAGGCCAGGCAAGGCTGCGTTTGGCCAGCACATGGAAGTGCAGATGGCGAACGCTCTGGCCGCCGTCCTCCCCCACGTTGGTGACAACGCGGTAGCCCTTTTCGCAGCCCAACTCTTCACAAAGGCGGGCAATGGTGGCGAAAACATGGGCCAGCAGAGCGCCGTCCTCCTCCCCCAGCTTTGCGGCGGAGTCGATGTGGGTTTTGGGGATCACCAAAAAGTGGACCGGAGCCTGAGGCTCGATGTCATAAAACGCCAGGATCTTGTCATCCTCAAACAGTTTGTTCGAGGGGATCTGGCCTGCCGCGATTTTACAGAACAGGCAGTCATCCATCGGTGGGTTCCTCCTTTCCAATGGCCGGTGCGCCGGAACTTTCGGCCGGCGCACCGCTTTTGTAAAACATTCTTAGCCCTGCAGGATGCCGGAAACGATGCCGGGCACGGCGTTCAGAGCTTCGTCGATCTTGGTGGCATCCTTCAGACCGGCCATGGCCAGATCCGGCTTGCCGCCGCCGTTGCCGCCGGCGATAGCGGCGATCTGCTTGACCAGCACGCCCGCCTTCAGGCCGGCATCCTGGGCGCCCTTGCCGCAGCAGACCACCAGCGAGATCTTGCCGTCGGAGCTGCCAACCAGCGCGCTCACCGCATTGGGGGCCTTGTCGCGGATCTTCTCGCACATGCCGCGCAGCGCCTCGGGAGCGGTGCCGGACAGATAGGCGGTGACGATGTGGATGCCGTTGACCTCGGCGGCGTTCTCAAACAGGCCGTCGATCTTGCTGGCAGCCACTTTGGCCTTGACCTGCTCCAGCTCTTTGGTCAGGCTCTTGACCTCGGCGGCCATGCCCTCAGCACGCAGAGGCAGGTCCTTCAGGTTGTTCACCTTCAGACTGCCGGCCACCTTGTGCAGCATCTCGGTGCGCTCGTCCAGCAGACGCAGCACACCCATGCCGGTGGTGCCTTCGATACGGCGCACGCCGGCGGCCACACTGGACTCGCTGAGGATCTTGAAGCAACCCAGCTGCGCGGTGTTGCTCACATGGGTGCCGCCGCAGAACTCGGTGGACCAGCCGTTGATGTCCACAACGCGCACGATGTCGCCGTACTTCTCGCCGAACAGGGCCATGGCGCCCATCTTCTTGGCTTCGGCCAAAGGCATATTCTGAACATTCACGTCCAGCGCCTCAAAAATCTTCTGGTTGACGATGTGCTCCACCAGCGCCAGCTCCTCGGGGGTCACAGCGCTGAAGTGGGTGAAGTCGAAGCGCACACGCTCGTCGTCCTCGTAGGAACCGGCCTGATGCACGTGGCTGCCCAGCACCTCGCGCAGCGCCTTCTGCAGCAGATGGGCGCTGGTGTGGTTGCGGGCAATGGCACGGCGGCGGCCCTTGGAGACGCTGGCGGTGGCGCTCTCGCCCACGATGGCGGTGCCCTCGGCCAGGGTGCAGGTGTGGACGAAGTAGCCCTTCGGGGTCTTCTTCACCGCCTTGACCTCAAGACGCGCGCCGGAGGCGGTAACGATGGTGCCGGTGTCCGCCACCTGACCGCCGCTCTCGGCGTAGAAGGGAGTGCGGTCCAGAACCACCAGGACGCCTTCCTTGGCGCCGTCGTCGGTGGAAACGGCCTCCAGCAGCTCCTCGCCGTCGGAGAGAGCCAGCACAGTGCCCTTGTCCTCCAGCACATCATAGCCGGTGAACACGGTAGGCTCGGCGTTCAGCTCGCCGAACAGGTCGGCGCTCCAGCCGGAAATGTCACGGGACAGACGGTCCTGACGGGCCTTCTCCTTCTGCTTTTTCATCTCCACCTGGAAGTTCTCCTCGTCCACGGTGATGCCCGCCTCGGCGGCGATCTCACGGGTGAGGTCCAGGGGGAAGCCGAAGGTGTCGTTCAGTTTGAAGGCGTCGATGCCGGAGAGGATCTTCTCCTTGCCGGAGAGCGCCGCCTTGGTGATGTTGTCGATCAGGCCGTTCAGAATGTTCAGGCCCTGGTCGATGGTCTTGTAGAAGCGCTCTTCCTCGGTGCCGATGACCTTCTTGATGTAGTCAGCGTGCTCCTCCAGCTCGGGATAGCCGGCCTTATTCTCATGGATAACAGTGTCCACCAGCTCGGTGAGAAAGGGACGATCGATGCCCAGCATCCGGCCGTGGCGGGCGGCACGGCGCAGCAGGCGGCGCAGCACATAGCCGCGGCCCTCGTTGGAGGGCAGGATGCCGTCGCTGACCATGAAGGTGGTGGAGCGGATGTGGTCGGTGATGACGCGGATGGAGATGTCGGTCTTCTCGTCCTGGCCATAGATGTGGCCGCTGATGCGCTCCACATGGTTCAGGATGGCGCGCACGGTGTCCACCTCAAAGAGGTTGCCCACGTTCTGCATCACGCAGGCCAGGCGCTCCAGGCCCATGCCGGTGTCGATGTTGGGCTTCTCCAGCCGGGTGTAGGTGCCTTTGCCGTCGGAATCGAACTGGCTGAACACCAGGTTCCAGACCTCCATGTAGCGGTCGCAGTCACAGCCCACCTTGCAGCCGGGCTTGCCGCAGCCGTGCTCGGGGCCGCGGTCGAAATAGATCTCGCTGCAGGGGCCGCAGGGGCCAGAACCGTGCTCCCAGAAGTTATCCTCCTTGCCGAAACGGACCATGTGGTCCTCGGGGATGCCCACCTGCTTGGTCCAGATGTCCCAGGCCTCGTCGTCGTCCTCATAGACAGAGATGTACAGCAGGTCGGCGGGGATCTCCAGCACCTTGGTCAGGAATTCCCAGGCCCAGTTGATGGCATCGGTCTTGAAGTAATCCTGGAAGCTGAAGTTGCCCAGCATCTCAAAGTAGGTGCCGTGGCGGGCGGTGATGCCCACGCGCTCGATGTCCGGGGTGCGGATGCACTTCTGGCAGGTGGTCACCCGGTGACGGGGAGGCTCTTCCTGGCCCAGGAACCACTTTTTCATGGGAGCCATGCCGCTGTTGATCAGCAGCAGACTGTTGTCGTTTTTCGGCACCAGCGGGAAGCTGCCCAGCCGCAGGTGGCCCTTGCTCTCAAAGAAGGAGAGGTACTTCTCCCGCAGTTCATTCAGACCGGTCCATTGCATCGTTCAAATCTCCTCTTACTGATGAATTTTGGGCGCCGCGGCAAAAAAACAGCCTTCGTCCCCCTTTGCAGGGACGAAGGCCGAAACGCTCCGTGGTACCACCCAGATTGCGGCCCCGGAAGGCCGCCGCTTTTGTGCCCGTTAACGCCGCGCGTACGCCCGGCTCTTCACCGGGGGCTCAAGGGTGGCTTGTGTCGCGCTTTTGGCAGGGACCTTTCACCAGCCGGTCCCCTCTCTGCATGCCCCGCACGCCGTTGGCCCTATCACAGCCATTTTGTTGTTTTTTACGTTGCAATTATACCGCCCTCACGCGTCGTTGTCAACACTGATTTCGCCCGTTAAACCCTCTGTTTGCGCGTTTTCCAGCCCTTCGTACCGGCCGGGCTCCAGCCAATAGAGCGACTCGCAGATCTGAGCAAAGATCTCGCCGCAGCTGACGGCAGGTTCCGGGGTGCCGTCCTGCATGACCACAATGGTGTAGCGGGGGTCTTCCGCGGGCCAGAACCCGGCAAACCAATAGTTCATCAGTTCTTCCCCCGCCTCGTTGAACACGCCGGTCTGAGCGGTACCGGTCTTGCCTGCCGCGCGCCCGTGCAGAGGCTGAGCGTCCTTGCCGAGGCCGTATTCCACCACGCTGGCCAGCATCTCCTGCAGCGCGGCCGCGTTTTCTTCCGACACCACCCGCCGGCTTTCCGGCGCGTAGAGGGACTGGACGGCAGCGCCGCTGGTCTCGTCAATCACCGCCTCAAGAAAGCTGGGGGTACGCCAGACGCCGTCCGCCGCAATGGCGTTGAATGCTCCCGCCACCTGCACCGGTGTAGCCAGCAGTTCGCCCTGGCCGAAACTGACGCTTGCCAGCTGGCCCAGATCCTCAAGGCGCTGCGCGTCCGGCAGGTTTCCCTCCGCGCTTTGCAGGCCGCCCGCGAGATATACCGCGTCTCCAAACCCAAAGTCCTTCGCAGCCCGGCTCACCGCCTCGCCGCCCAGCTTGAGGCCCAGCTCGATGAAAAAGCAGTTGCAGCTTTTTTCCAGCGCGCTGGTGAGGTTCATCTGCCCGTGGGCACGGCTGAGGGCGCAGCGGTAGACGTGCCCGTTCAAATCCACAGACCCTTCGCAGTCGTAGGTATACCAGTCCCAGGTCTTTTCCAGCGCGGCAGCCGCCAGCACCGGCTTGAACACCGAGCCCACATTGTACTGACAGAGCACGCGGTTGAGCAGCGAGGTATCCTGCGCTTCAATGCTTTTTTCCACCGCGTTGGGGTCAAACTCCGGCAGGCTGACGCTGGCACGCACCCGGGCGGAGTCCACCTCCATCACAAGGACACACCCCTGGGTCATGTTTTTCTGGGCCACGCCCTCGCACGCCCGCTGGATGGTCTCATCAAGCGTGAGCATCACTCCGGCGGACTGGCCCTGCCGGGTAATGAGCTGCGGTTCGCTGCCGGTCACGAGATTGCCCTGCGCCGTGGTGACGCACTGGACGCTCTGCTGCGTGCGCTGGCTGCCTAACACGTCGTCGAACGCCAGTTCCAGCCCGCTGACTCCCTCCCCTTCGCCGTTCACATAGCCCAGCAGATGAGGCGCCACCGGCACAGGGAAATAGCGGCCCGGCACCGCATAGGTGTAAATACCTTGGGCGGAGAGGTCTTCCTCCACCGGCACCAGAAAGGGCTCGTGGGAGTTGCGGCGGCTGTACAACAAGGACTGACCCGCATAGGGCACATAGTTGAACAGTCGGGCATAGCTGCTTTCGCCCGGAATGGAGAGGGCATAATATTCCACCCCGTAGGCGGTGAGGTTGCGGCCCTTGCAGTCGTAAATGTTGCCCCGGGAGGAATCCAACTGCAGGGTGGTGACTGTCTGGGCCTGGGCCGTATCGGCAAATGTACGGTTGCGGGCCAGCAGGAACAGCCTCCCCATTACCACACCATAAGCCGCCAGAAACACCCCGAACAGCGCCACCAGACGTCTTGTGGTCAAATCACAGCGCCTCCTGTCCCACGGGCCGCCTTCTGCGGCCCGGTCTTACAAACAGTATGACCCTGTGCGCGCTGTTTCAAACACACGCTGCCCGCCCTGTTTCCGCAGCCCTGTGGGCCTGCGGAACTCAGGCTGTATTTCCAACGCCTTTCCTCCGCCGGCACCTGCGCAATAACGCCGGAACAGACGGCGCTTATCTTGATCTGCAACATCCCGGTTTGAGCGGGGTCCTTTCCTGCAAAGCCGGTATGAATAAAGCGGCACATCCCGGAATTTGACAGGCGGCAGTCTGCAATTTTGAAAAAGCAATTGATGCGCTGGTATGAAGCGACTTGACTATCGTCAGTCCTTGTGGTATATTTATATCATAAAGTGCGAAATACACCACACATCGGGAGGATAGATCTATGAAATCTAAACGCTATTTATATGGGTTTATGGGCTTGCTCTCTCTATTAGGGTTTATTGGTATTTTCACAGAAGCGAAGTCTTTTCTTGCCTTCTTTGCCTTTGCAGTTGATTTTGAATATTTCTTCATCAAATCAGATGAAATGTTGGAGGAATACATGAATAAGTCAGCTTCACGCGCATTTTACTGCGGAATGATTTCCGTGGCACTCGTTTCTTTTGTTTGTTTCTTTGCTGGGCTAAAGGAAGAAAAAGAAGCACTGATAACAGGTCTTGCTTCTGGTTGGGCGGTATCCGTCGCAATCTATGCTTTATCTACTGCTTACTACGGCTTCAAAGAAAAATGGGGGCTGGAGAATGATAAAGAATAGAATTAAGGAGTATCGAGCCAAGTATGATATGAAGCAGGAAGATTTGGCAAAGTTAGTGGGCGTTCGCAGAGAAACCATAGGGAATTTGGAAAAAGGCAGATATAATCCATCACTGGTATTAGCGTGGAACATAGCAAAAGTATTCAATGTTTCAATCGAGGATATTTTTACCGTTGAGGATTAAGTCATAAGTTGAAATAGCAAAGCCAGTCGAGCCAGTCAACGGTCAAGATGAACGGCGCATACGCGCCGCCGTTGACAGCCCCGCCCGCCTTTGCAGATAGGCAATCAAGGGGCGACAGCAAGGAGTGCTGCCGCCCCGCACTATTATCAG
>DXBV01000062.1 GCA_019116345.1 Candidatus Allofournierella merdipullorum
GAGTGCAAACAGCGCAACTACAACACCAAGAAGAACAAGAAGAACAGCCCCGACCGCCTCGAGATGAAGAAGTATTGCCGTTTCTGCAGAAAGCATACTGTCCATCGCGAGACCAAGTAAGAAAGGCGGAGTATCATGGCTGAGACTAGCAGCAAGAAACCCGGCTTCTTCTCGAAGGTCAAGAACTGGTTCAAGGGCATCGGCAAATTCTTCCGCGACACTGCGAGCGAGATGAAGAAGGTCGTGTGGCCCAGCAAGAAGCAGATCATCAACAACACCATCGTGGTCATTGTGGTGGTCATCATCGCCGCCATCGTGGTGCTGGCGCTGGACCTGCTCTTCGGTTTCGGCCGCGACGGCCTGCTGGCGCTGGCCCGGAGCCTGTAAGAGGGGAGCGAACGCAAGATGGCAGAACAAGCACTGTGGTATGTAGTGCATACCTATTCCGGCTATGAAAACAAAGTGGCCACCAACCTTGAGACCATCGTGGAAAACCGCCGCCTGCAGGACCTCATTCACGAGGTGAAGGTGCCGGTGGAGATGGTTCCCGAGCTGAAAGACGGCAAGGAGCGGCTGGTGGAACGCAAGCTGTTCCCCGGCTATGTGCTGGTGAAGATGGTCATGACCGACGAGAGCTGGTACATCGTGCGCAACTGCCGCGGCGTGACCGGATTCGTCGGCCCCTCTTCCAAGCCTGAGCCTTTGAGCGACGAAGAGGCCGAGAAGCTGGGCATGAACACCAAGGCCGAGCTTACGCTGGACTATGCGGTGGGCGACAACGTCCAGATCACCGCGGGCCCCCTGGAGGGCTTCGTGGGCGTGGTGGACGAGATCGACCTGCAGGCCCAGAAGGTGAAGGTCAAGGTTTCCATGTTCGGCCGCGAGACCCCTGCCGAGCTGGAGCTGGGTCAGGCGAAACCCCTGTAAGAACGTGCCCGAAAAAGCGGGCAAAACATCGGTAAGAGCCGCCAGGTGCGGTTTTTATAGGGTGCGGTTTTTCCCGTGCCCGTGGGAGGGCCGAGGTGCTCGGCCCGCTATCTTACCACAAATTTTGGAGGTGCATTAAAATGGCGCAAAAAGTAACTGGTTACATCAAGTTGCAGATCCCGGCCGGCAAAGCGACTCCGGCCCCCCCTGTCGGCCCCGCGCTTGGCCAGCACGGCGTGAACATCATGGCGTTCACCAAGGAATTCAATGAGCGCACCCAGAAGGACATGGGCTACATCATCCCCGTGGTCATCACCGTGTATGCCGACCGTTCCTTCAGCTTTATCACCAAGACCCCTCCGGCTCCGGTCCTGATCAAGAAGGCCTGCGGCATCGAGAGCGGTTCCGGCGTTCCCAACAAGACCAAGGTGGCCACCATCACCAAGGCTCAGCTGGAAGAGATCGCCAAGACCAAGATGCCCGACCTGAACGCCGCCAACCTGGAGAGCGCGATCAGCATGATCGCCGGCACCTGCCGCAGCATGGGCGTCACCGTCACCGAGTGATTCTGCCCCGGCTGAATTCGTGGGAGGAAATTGATCCGATAGACCACACAGGAGGATAAAGTTATGAAACACGGTAAACACTACGTCGACAGCGCCAAGCTGATCGATCGTTCCAAGCTCTACGAGGCCGACGAGGCCCTGAACCTCTGCTGCCAGACCGCCAAGGCCAAGTTCGACGAGACCGTTGAGCTGCATGTGCGCCTGGGCGTTGACAGCCGTCACGCCGACCAGCAGGTCCGCGGCGCCGTTGTGCT
The DNA here is from genome assembly GCA_019116345.1 of Candidatus Allofournierella merdipullorum. Classification (GTDB taxonomy): domain Bacteria; phylum Bacillota; class Clostridia; order Oscillospirales; family Ruminococcaceae; genus Allofournierella_A; species Allofournierella_A merdipullorum. The sequence continues at coordinate 1,748 of DXBV01000062.1, forward strand.
GCCTCACGGCACCGGCAAGGACGTGCGCGTTATCGCCATCTGCAAGGGCGACGCTGCCAAGGCCGCTGAGGAAGCCGGCGCGATGATGGTCGGCGACGCCGATCTGATCGCCAAGATCCAGAACGAAGGCTTTGTTGACTTCGACGTTCTGGTCACCACCCCGGACATGATGGGCCAGGTTGGCCGTCTGGGTAAGGTCCTGGGTCCCCGCGGCCTGATGCCCAACCCCAAGGCGGGCACCGTGACCCCCGACATCGGCAAGGCTGTCACCGAGGCCAAGGCCGGTAAGATCGAGTACCGCCTGGACAAGCAGAACATCATCCATGTGCCCGTGGGCAAGGCCAGCTTCGGCGCTGAGAAGCTGGGCGACAACCTGCGCGTGGTGATGGAGGCCATCGTGAAGGCCAAGCCCGCCGCCGCCAAGGGCCAGTATATCAAGAGCGCCACCGTGGCCACCACCATGGGCCCCGGCATCAAGCTGAACGGCGCCAAGTTCGGCGGCTGATCTTAAACCCGCTGCAAATGCCGGGGCCTTTGCGCCCCGGCATTTTTCGGGCGTTTTTCGGCTCTTTTTTGAAAAAGATGCTTGACAGCGCCCTCTTTCATCGCTATAATAATAATGCTGTTTTTAAGACAGCAGGTGCTCAATGCATAGCGTAAAGGGCTTTCGCCCGCCTGCCGAGAAACGCGCATAACAATGTAACTGTGCATTTTTATGCCCCTTTCTCGCATTGGCGGGAAAGGGGCTTTTTTAGCGCGATGAAAGAATGTTATCGCTTGAAACGAGGTGAAACCGAAATGCCCAGTGAGAAGATTTTGACTGCCAAGCAGGCCTACGTTGCCGAGCTGAAGGAGAAGATCGCCAATTCCGTGGCCGGCGTGGTCGTGGATTACAAAGGCATCAACGTGGCCGACGACACCAAGCTGCGCAAGGAGCTGCGTGAGGCCGGCGTGGAGTACTTCGTTGTGAAGAACACCATGCTGCGTCTGGCCATCAGCGGCACCGAGCTGGAAGGCATGAACGAGGTGCTGGAAGGCACCACCGCTCTGGCCATCGCCAGTGAGGACCGCATCGCCGCCGCCCGCATCCTGTGCAAGTTTGCCGATGCTTCCAAGGACAAGTTCAACGTCAAGGCCGGCTATATGGACGGCAAGCTGATGGAGAAGTCCGCCGTGGAAGAGATCGCCAAGCTCCCCGGCCTGGAAGGCATGCTCTCCATGTTCGCCGGCGCCCTCACCAGCACCCTCAGCGGTCTGGCCGTGGCCATGCAGGCTTATGTGGACAAGAGCGAGGAACCTGCCGCCTGATCGTTTCGCGGCACCATACAGGGCCTGCGCATAAGGCGCAGCCCGCAACAAAAATAAAACTACATTGGAGGTAAATACAATGGCTTCTGAGAAAATCACCAAGATCATTGACGCTGTCAAAGAGCTGAGCGTTCTGGAGCTGAAAGAGCTCATCGACACCTACTGCGAGGAGTTCGGCGTTTCCGCCGTGGCCGCTGCCGCTCCCGCTGCCGCTGCTGCTGCTCCCGCTGCTGAGGAGAAGACCGAGTTCGACGTTGTGCTGGCTGAGGTCGGCGCCAACAAGATGGCCGTCATCAAGACCGTTAAGGAAGTTACCGGCCTGGGCCTGAAGGAGGCCAAGGACCTGGTTGACAACGCCCCCAAGACCCTGAAGGAGGCTGCTTCCAAGGCCGACGCCGAAGAGATGAAGAAGAAGCTGGAAGAGGCTGGCGCCAAGGTGGAGCTGAAGTAAGTTCTTTCCTGCCTTTGAGCATCTGCAAAGCCGCCGCACCCATCGGGTGCGGCGGCTTTTTTTGCGTGGGGCGGTGCGGGAGGCCGGGCGCTGCAGCCCTCCCTTTCCCCGCCGCGAAGTTCCTTTCCCGGAAACGCCCCATTCTCTTGCGCTCGGGCGCAGAAATGCTATAATGAGGCGGGAAAATTCATCCGCAAGGGAGGAACGGCCATGGAACGGCAGTGGTGGCAGGACAAGGTCTGCTATCAGATCTGGCCCAAGAGCTTTCAGGATTCGAACGGCGACGGTGTGGGAGACATTCCCGGCATCATCGACCGGCTGGACTACCTCAAGGAGCTGGGAGTGGACATTCTCTGGCTCTCGCCGGTGTACAAAAGCCCGCTGGCGGACGAGGGCTACGACATTGCCGATTACCGGGGCATCGATCCCCGTTTCGGCACCATGGAAGACATGGAGCGGCTGCTGGCGGAGGCAAAACTCCGGGGCATGTATGTGGTGATGGACCTGGTGGTGAACCACTGTTCCGACGAGCACCCCTGGTTCCAAAAGGCGCTGGCCGACCCGGAAGGCCCCTACGGGAAGTATTTCTACTTCCGCAAGGGCAAGAACGGCGCGCCGCCCACCAACTGGCGCAGCTACTTCGGCGGCAGCGTGTGGAGCCGGGTGCCCGGCCGCGACGATCTTTACTATCTGCATCTGTTCTGCGACAAGCAGCCGGACCTGGACTGGGAGAACCCCGCAGTACGCCGCGAGGTGGTGGAGATGGTGAACTGGTGGCTGGACAAGGGCGTGGCGGGCTTCCGGGTGGATGCCATCGTAAACATCGGCAAGCCTGCGGCACTTGAGGACTACGCCCCCGATCGGCCGGACGGCCTGGCGGACTGCCGCCAAATGCTGGCGGACCCGGTGGCCCGGCAGCGGCTGCATGCCTATCTCGGCCAGCTGCGGGACGAGGCCTTTGCCCCCCACAACGCCTTTACCGTGGGCGAGGTGTTCGACACCGACCCCGCCGAGCTTGCCCTGTTCATCGGCCAGAACGGCTTTTTCTCCAGCATGTTCGATTTTGCCGCCGCCTGCTGGGGCGGCAGCCCCAAGGGCTGGTACGACGCGAAGAAACCCGGCCCGGACAACTACCGGGACTGCGTTTTTGAAAGCGCTCTGCGGGCCGCGGGCGTGGGCTTTTTGAGCAACATCATCGAGAACCACGACGAGCCCCGGGGCGCCAGCCGCTATCTGCCCGAGGCGGTTTCGGGCGACCCCCGTGCCCAGAAAGCGCTGGCAGCGGTTCAGATGCTGCTGCCGGGCCTGCCCTTCCTCTATCAGGGGCAGGAGATCGGCATGACCAACACGGTGTTCTCCTCCATCGACGCGGTGGACGATGTGAACACCCGGGGCGAGTACGCCGCCGCGCTGGCGGCGGGCTTCCCCCCCGACGAGGCGCTGGCCCGGGTGGCCCGCTGGAGCCGGGACAACGCCCGCACTCCGGTGCAGTGGACGGCGGGCCACGCCGCCGGATTCACCGCCGGCACGCCCTGGATGGCGGTGAACCCGAACTACGCCCGGGTGAATGTGGAAGCCCAGCAGGGCGCGGAAGGCTCGGTGCTGGAGTTCTACAAATCGTTGATTCAGCTCCGCAAAAACGATAAGTATAAAGAAGCGCTGGTGTGGGGCGAGTTTGAGCCGGTGCGCCAGGAGCAGCCGGGCCTGGCGGCCTTTGTGCGCGCCGGCGGCGGGCGCAGGCTGCTCATTGCCTCCAACCTGAGCGGCAAGGCACAGAGGTTGGAACTGCCCGGCACAGCCAAAGAAGTGCTGCTTTGCAATGACGGCGTGCCCGTTCTGGCGGGCAATGTTCTCACCCTCGCCCCCTGGCAGGCGGCGGTGGCGGAACTGGCATAAGCGCAGACACAAAGGAATACAAGGCCCGGCCCTTTCCACGCTGCATGCGATGGATGGGCCGGGCATTTTTTCGCAAAGATGTTTTTCTTTGCCCGGACAGCGCACCCAGCCGAGGCAGAGCCCGGGCCTACCCACGTAGTGCGCATCAGAACGGACACTTTTCTTCGTGGTGAAAAATGTCCGAAATGCCGCTTGCGGTGGGAAGGCCCGGGCGGAGCATTTTCTCAAAGCTGCCCCTATCAATGTCCGGGCGACGTGGGGTTCCGGTAACTTGGCTCGCGGGTGGCCGCGGCGCTGTCCGCCGCCGCACGCGGCGTTTCGGACACGCTGCCCTCAAACCGTGCAGCGTGTTCGCTCCGAGGCGCACTACGCGGCGGCAGCGCCGCAGCCGGCTCGACCTGCATTGTGCGGCAGGCCGGGAGAAACAGGGCGGGGCGCTGCTCTACGGCGAAGCAGGCACGTGCCAGTTCCTCACCCCTCCTGTCCCCCGCCGGGCGCAGGCGCGCCCAGACGGGCCCGACAGAGGCTCAGGCTGCCGAAGATGGGGATGCACAGCAAGAACCACAGGCTGGAATAAAGGGGGCATATCTGGCCCCAGAGATTGCCCCAGAGCAGGGAGTAATCCCACACACGCCAGCCCAGCAGCAGGTTGCAGACAAGGCCGAAGGCCAGCTCCACGCCGGTGATGACCAGCGCGCCGGCGGCGCAGCGGGCCAGCAGCGGCCAGCGGGCCAATCGCTCGTTGAGCGCCCAGAGGGCCAGCATGCACACGCCGCCCGCCAGCAGCATGGTCCAATGGGTGCGCCCGCGCCAGGCCAGCTCGATGCAGCCATAGCCCAGCGCCCCCAGACAAAACAGCGCGCTTTTTTCGATCATAGAAAAATCACCCGGGGAACAGTGTTCCCCGGGTGATGCGCTTTTATGTGAGTTTACTGACCGATGCGGGAGATGCGGGTGAGAAGTTCCTGGCGGCACTCCCACAATTTGCGGGAATAGTCCACATAATACCGGTGGGGGTACTCGAAGCGGCGCATCTCCTCCCACAGGTTCTCCACCTGCTCGGCGCAGGAGGTGCGGATCTCGGTCACCGTGGGCCGGTCATACACCAGTTTGCCCGCCTTGTAGATGGGGGTGGTGAGGCACTTCACGGTGCAGTTTTTGTAGGTGCGCTGTTTCCAGGTCTGGTTGGGGTCAAAGAGGGTGAGCTCCTCGTGCTCGTCCACCTCTTCGTCGTACATTGCCACATAGTCCGCCATGGCCTTGCGGGTGTAGTTGTCGTAGATGCGCCAGACCTTTTTCAGACCGGGCAGGGTGATCTTCTCCACGCTCTCGCTGACCTTGATCTTGGGGATGTAGGTCTCCCCTTCCTTCACCGCGGCCAGCTTGTAGACCCCGCCGAACACCGGGTCGCTCTTGGCGGTGATGAGGTTCTCGCCGATGCCGAAGCTGTCGATCTTGGCTTCCTGCAGAATGAGGTCCCGCACGATGTACTCGTCCAGGCTGTTGGAGGCGCAGATGGGGCAGTCCTCATAGCCGGCCTCGTCCAGCATTTTGCGGGCCTTTTTGGAAAGGTAGGCGATGTCGCCGGAGTCGATGCGGATGCCCTTGGGCCGCTTGCCCAGAGGCTTTAAGACCTCGTCGAACACCTTGATGGCGTTGGGCACGCCGCTCTTGGTCACGTTGTAAGTATCCACCAGCAGCACGCAGCCGTCGGGATACAGGCGGGCGTAGGTGGCGAATGCCTCGTACTCGCTGTCGAACATCTGTACCCAGCTGTGGGCCATGGTGCCGCTGGCGGGGATGCCGAAGTCCCGGGCGGCCATGACGCAGCTGGTAGAGGCGCAGCCGCCGATGTAGGCGGCGCGGGCGCCGTAGACCGCGGCGTCATACCCCTGGGCGCGGCGGGCGCCGAACTCCATCACGGGGCGGCCTTGGGCGCTGCGCACGATGCGGTTGGACTTGGTGGCCACCAGACACTGGTGGTTGAAGGTGACCAGCAGCAGCGTTTCCAGCAGCTGGCACTCGATGGAGGGGCCCTCCACCGTGACGATGGGCTCCTGGGGGAAGATGGGCGTGCCCTCGGGGATGGCCCAGATGTTGCAGTGCAGGGTGAAATTGCGCAGACAGTCCAGGAACTTCTCGTTGAACACGCCGGTGCCCGCCAGATACTCGATGTCCTGCTCGGTGAACCTGAGGTTCTCCACCGCCTCGATGAAGGTGTCCAGACCCGCCATGATGGCGTAGCCGCCGCCGTCGGGGATCTTGCGGAAGAACATGTCAAAGACGCTGATCTTGTCCTCGTAGCCCTCTTCCAGATAGCCCGCCGCCATGGTCAGTTCGTAGAAGTCCATGATGGTGGTGAGATTGCGTTTCACGTCCAGCATAAGCCTTTGCCCCCTCATTTTCCCATTCTATCAATAGCGGCGGCGGATCTTTTTGGAACCGCGCCCCTTTGCCAGAGAGATGAAATAGAACACCAGATACACCGCCACGACGGCCCCGGTGAGCACCATCAGCACCTTGAAGTAGAGGCTGGAGAAGAACTCGCCCACCTTGCTCAAGGTGTAGAGCACCATGTTCCGGTCCAGATCGCGCTCGGCCAGCAGTTCCACCGTGCCGATGACCTCGCCGGAAAGGGAGATATCCACCGTGCCGATCACGTCCCCCTGCTTCACCGGAGCGGCCACGCTCTCGGGCAGGTGGAAGGTCTTCTGGGTGATGCTCTCGTCCGCGCCGGCGGGCAGGATGGTGAGCAGGTCGTCCGCCGGGTAGACCATCAGCCGGTCGGTCTCGGCGCAGTATTTCACCGACACCTGCTCGATGGGCTCGTTCTTGTCCAGCGCGGGCAGAATGTCGAAGCTCTCGAACACCCAGTCCATCAGCAGGCCCGTCTCATAGGCGGCGGGGTTGTATTTCGGGTTGCCATTGGCGTCCAGATAGTTGATGCCGATCTGGTCGCAGGAGTTGGGACTGTTCAGCACCACCGAGAGGTAGCTCTTGCCGTCCTGGTTGTGCCAGGCCACCAGGTTGGACCAGTCCTCCAGGGTGCCGGTCTTGCCGCCCATGCAGTAGCTGCGGTAGAACTCCGCGCCCGCGCCCTCGCGGATCATCACGTTGGTGTTGAACAGGTTGTAGGTGCCCGCGGTGTAGCGGGGCGGCATGGCGCCCATGTCGTACTTTTGGGTGGCGATGACCTCCTTGAAGGTGTCAAAGCTGAGGGCGTAGCGGAAGATCAGATAAAGGTCCCGGGCGGTGGTGACATTTTCGCTGCTCATGCCCACCGCGTCCACAAAGTTGGTGTCGGTGCAGCCGATCTCCTTCGCCTTGGCGTTCATCATGTAGACGAAGTTCTCCTGACTGCCGCCGCCCACATAGTCTGCGATGGCCATGGCCGCGTCGGCGCCGCTGTAGACCAGCATGGCGTTGAGCAGGTTGCGCAGGGTGTGGGTCTCGCCGGGGCGGATGTCCGCCACCTGCATGCCCTTGCCGTAGAGTTCGTCCTGCACATAGCGGGGCATGGACACGGTGACGGAATCCAGCTGGTCCTGATACTGTTCCAGCAGCAGGATGGCGGTCATCACCTTGGCGGTGCTGGCGGTGGGCAGCACCTGGTCGCTGTTCTTTTCATAGACGATGATGTTGGTGTCCAGGTTGACCACATAGACCCCGGGGGCAGCCACGTCGAAGGGCGGCGTGAAGCCGGCCGCCGAGGCAGGCAGGGCCAGAAGCCCGGCCATCACCGCAAGAGTGAGCAGAAAAGCGATGGTTTTTTTCATATAGACATTTCCCTTTAAAGGCGTTAAAATAAAAAACAGATGACCCTGCCGGGAAGGGCGGCGAAACGCCCCCTGGCCCCGGGTGGAATCTTATATATTATAGCAGTTTTGAGGCCGCTTATAAAGGCTTTTTGTGTGAAAGAGGTGTGTTCCCCCGTGATTTATGTGACCGGCGATCTCCACGGCGACATCGAGCGTTTTGCCGACAAAGCCGTTAAAAAGCTGAAAAAGGGCGACACCCTGATCGTGCTGGGGGATTTCGGCTTTCTCTGGTCGGGAGACAAGGCGGAACAAAAGCGCCTCAAGTGGCTGACCAAACGCCGTTACCGCATCCTGTTCATCGACGGCTGCCACGAGAACTTTGACCTTTTGCGGGATTACCCGGTGGAGGACTTCATGGGCGGCCGGGCCAGACACATCGGCGGCAACCTTTACTACATCCAGCGGGGCAGCGTTCTGGAGATCGAGGGCAAAAAGCTGCTGTGCTTCGGCGGCGCCGAGAGCTGGGACAAGGAGGACCGGGAGGAAGGCGTGAACTGGTGGCGGGCGGAGCTGCCCACCAGCGACGAGCTGGAATACTGCGTGGAGAGCCTGCAGGCCGCCGGCAGCGAGGTGGACTACATCCTCACCCACGACGCGCCGCTGCAGATCCTGGAATTCACCCAGCTGATGCGGGGCCAGCCCAACTGGCTGCACAACTTCTTTGACCAGATCATGAAGGCCACCCAATACAAAAAGTGGCTGTTCGGCCGCTACCACAAGGACCTGAACTTCAGCCCCAAGGTGCAGGCGGTGTTTTTGAAAGTAGTGCCGCTGGAATAAAAACAGAAAACGGCCCGGATGCGCTTGGCATCCGGGCCGCTTGTTTTTGGGTTTAGTAGGCTTTGCCCCAGTAGACCATCACCTTGGCGGGCTTGCCGCAGACGGGGCAGACGTCGGAGAGGTGCTCCTGCTCGAAGGGCATGCACCGGCTGGACAGGCCAGCCTCCTCCTTCATCTTCTCCTCGCAGGCAAGATCGCCGCACCACATGGTCTTGATGTAGCCGTTGTTGGATTCAGCCAGGGCCTTCACCTCGTCCATGGTGGTGGCGCTCCAGGTGCGGTTCTCCCGGTTTTCCAGCGCACGGGTGTAGAGGCTTTGGGCCAGGGCCTCCAGCTGGGCGGGAATGGCGGTCTCCAGCTCGTCCAGGGAGACGAAGGTCTTTTCCCGGTTGTCGCGGCGCACCAGCACGCACTGGTTCTTCTCGATGTCCTTGGGGCCGATCTCCAGGCGCAGAGGCACGCCCTTCATCTCCCACTGGCTGAACTTCCAGCCGGGGCTGTTGTCGGAAGCATCCAGCTTGACGCGGCAGAACTTGGACAGACGGGCCGCCAGCTCCTCGGCCTTCTCGGTGACGCCGGGCTTGTGGGCGGCCACCGGAACGATGACCACCTGGAAGGGGGCGATGGCCGGGGGCAGGATGAGGCCCTCGTCGTCGCCGTGGGTCATGATGATGGCGCCCACCAGACGGGTGGACACGCCCCAGCTGGTCTGATGGGGGTACTGCAGCTGGTTGTCGCGGCCGGTGAACTGCACGTCAAAGGCGCGGGAGAAGCCGTCGCCGAAGTAGTGGCTGGTGCCGCTCTGCAGGGCCTTGCCGTCGTGCATCATGGCCTCGATGGTGTAGGTGGCCTCGGCGCCGGCAAACTTCTCCTTGTCGGTCTTCTTGCCCTTCACCACGGGGATCATCAGGTACTTCTCGCACAACTCGGCGTAGGTGTTCAGCTGCTGCTCGGTCTCCTCGATGGCCTCCTGGGCGGTCTCGTGGATGGTGTGGCCCTCCTGCCACCAGAACTCGCGGCTGCGCAGGAAGGGACGGGTGGTCTTTTCCCAGCGCACCACGCTGCACCACTGGTTATACTTCATGGGCAGGTCGCGCCAGGAGTGCAGCACATGGGCGAAGTGGTCGCAGAACAGCGTCTCACTGGTGGGGCGCACGCACAGGCGCTCCTCCAGCTGGTCCAGGCCGCCGTGAGTGACCCAGGCCACCTCGGGGGCAAAGCCCTCCACGTGGTCCTTCTCCTTCTGGAGCAGGCTCTCGGGGATGAAGATGGGCATGGCCACGTTCTCATGGCCGGTGGCCTTGAACATGCCGTCCAGGATGTGGGTGATGTTCTCCCAGATGGCGTAGCCGTAGGGGCGCAGGATCATGCAGCCCTTCACGCTGGAATAGTCCACCAGCTCCGCCTTGAGGCACACGTCGGTGTACCACTGGGCAAAATCCTCGTTGATGGGGGTGATGGCCTCCACCAGTTTCTTCTTCTGTTCGCTCATTTGCGCCGTTCCTTCCTGTTCGGTTTGATTAAAAAACACGCCCCCGCAGTCGCAGGGGCGTGATCACAGCAAACTGTTTTCAGCTGTTCTCCTCGACGTAGCGCACGACGTCCCCAACGGTGTGGAAATTCTCGATCTGCTCGTCGGGCACTTCCACGCCGAATTCATCCTCCAGAGTCATGACCATGTCGACCACGTCCAGGCTGTCGGCCTCGAAATCCTCGAGAATATCGCTGTCCATGGTGATCTTGTCCTCATCGATGTCCAGCTGTTCGGCCAAGAGCTCACGGATGCGTTCGAAAGTATCCATAATCGTTAAAACTCCCTTTTTGTTGCTCCGCATAGGCGGTGTGTTTATACTATATCATTTTATAGCCTATCTATGAGGGGTTGTCAAGGGTCTGGAGCAAGTTTTTTGGCGCTTCGCCTTGTGCTGGCCGGGGTTTGACGTTATAATAAAATCAGACTGGGGCCGAAGGACAATTTGCGTCTTTTTGGGGCCCCAATGGGGGGGATTTTCTTGGAGCTGCATTTTACCAAAATGGAAGGCTGCGGCAACGACTACATCTATGTGGACTGCCTCGCCGGCCTTTTCTTTGACCCGGCGGCCGCCGCGGTGGCCCTGAGCCCCCGGCACTTTGCCGTGGGGGCGGACGGCCTCATCTGCATCTGCCACAGCGACGTGGCCGACGCGAAGATGCGGATGTTCAACGCCGACGGCAGCGAGGGTTCCATGTGCGGCAACGGCGTGCGATGCGTGGCCCAGTGGCTGTTCGAGCACGGCCTTGTGAAGGACGAGGCCAGGGTGGAGACCCGCGCGGGCATCAAGACGCTGCGACGCATGGGCGACGGGATGTGGCAGGTGGAGATGGGCAAGGCCAGCTTTGCCCCCGCCGACCTGCCCGCTCTGGGCTTTGGCGACGGGCCGGCCATCGGCAAGGAGCTGATGGTGGGCGGCCGGGCCTGGCCGGTGACCTGCGTGTCCATGGGCAACCCCCACTGCGTGACGCAGGTGACGGACGTGGCCGGCGTGGAACTGGCCAAGATCGGCCCGGGGTTTGAGCATCACATGGCGTTCCCCGAAGGGGTGAACACCGAATTCATCCAGGTGCTGGGGCCGAACCGCCTGAAGATGCGGGTGTGGGAGCGGGGCAGCGGCGAGACGCTGGCCTGCGGCACCGGCGCCAGCGCCAGCGTGGCGGCCTGTGTGGCCGCGGGGCTTTGCCGGCCCGACGAGGACGTACAGGTGGAACTTCTGGGCGGCACGCTCACCATCCGGGTGGGCGGCGACTGGCAGGTGCGGATGACCGGGCCTGCCCGCACCGCCTTCACCGGCACAGCGAATATTTGAGTGGGTAAGGAGCGAGGGAACATGGAAGAACTGAAAAAGGTTTTGGAAGGCCGGCCGGTCCTGTATCTGGCCACGGTGGAGGGCTATCTGCCCCGTGTGCGGCCCATCAACCACTACATGGTCTGGAACGGTCGCTTCTACATCGCCATGGGCAAGCACAAAGAGGCCTACAAGCAGCTGCTGGACAACACCAACCTGGAGCTGAGCGCCGCTTTGGGCGAGAACGACTGGATCCGCATCCGCGGCACGGTGAACTTCGACACCAGCGCCGAGGCCTACGCCGCCGCCTTCGCTGAGATGCCCGACCTGAAGGAGAGCTTCAGCGAGGACACCGGAAAGCGGCTGGCCCTCATCTATCTGGACCACATCAGCGCCATGACCTTCGACCGGGAGGACAACGCGCAGCTGCTGGCGAAATTCTGAACACACATGCCGCCGGACGATATTTTTCCCGTCCGGCGTTTTCTATAAGAAGGGAAGTTTCCATGGAGCAAAGCACATCTGCGTCCTTCATCCGTCCCGCCACGGCGCAGGATGCTGGGCGTATCGCGGAGATACTGGTATTCAACAACCGGCTGAACTTCTTCCCCATTTTCAAGGACGAGCAGTATTCCTTCTGCGAGATGCAGGTGGTGTCTCTGGCCCAGCAGCTTGCGGAAAGCCGGGATGCGCTCGCCCGCACCTTTGTCTGGGATGACGGGGTGCTACGAGGCTTCGTGCGCATTCAGGGCCGGGAGGTGGAAAAGCTCTTTGTGGACCCCTGCTTTCAGGGTCAGGGCGTGGGTGCGGCGCTGCTGAGATTCGCCGTGACCCACTTTGAGGCCGACCATCTCTGGGCGCTGGAAGCGAACGAAAGTGCGCGGCGTTTTTATTCTGTTCACGGGTTTGCCCCCACCGGCGAGAGCCGTTTTGAAGAGGGCACCGACCAGCGCCTCCTGCTGCTGCACCGCCAAAACTGAAGAAAACGTAAAAAAACAGCGGCCCCCGCCCTCATCCCGGGCAGGGGCCGCTGTTTCATTCTTCGATGACGGAGTTGTCCGCCAGGATGTCCGGCTTATGGCGCATGCTGTCCGCCTCGGTGATGGGGCGGATGACCCGGGCGGGCACGCCCGCCGCAAGGCTGCCGGCGGGGATGTCCCGGGTGACCACCGAGCCCGCGCCGATGACGCAGCCGTCGCCGATGGTCACGCCGGGGCAGACGGTGACGTTCGCCCCGAACCAGCAGCCGCTGCCGATGTGCACCGGTTTTGCGTAGCACATGTGCTTTTTCTCCCCGGCGGCGTTGCGCATGAGTTTGCGCTCGGAGGCCACCATGGGGTGCAGCGGGGTGACGATGGTGACGTTCGGGCCGAAGCTGCAGTCGGCGCCGATGGTCACCTCGGCGTCGTCCTGGACGGTGAAGTTGAAGTTGATGAAGGCGTTGTTGCCGATGGAGGTGTGCTTGCCGTAGTGGAAGGCGACAGGCCCCTGGATGAACACGCCCTCGCCCATCTGCCCCAGCATTTGACGAAGGATGGCCTCCCGCTTTTCCGTCTCGTCCTCGCGGGTCAGATTGTATTCCAGGTTCAGGTTGTGGGTGCGCAGCTTGATGGCCACCAGTTCCGGTTCCCCGGGGCAGAACAGCACCCCTGCCTTGATCTTTTCCTCTTCGGTCATTTCCTCGCCTCCTGCGTTTTCAAAAAAATACAGGCCGGACCGGGCCCCGGAAAAAGGGCGCGGCCCGGCCTGCGGGTCTTATCACTCGATGATGCTCTTGCCGGTCATCTCGGCGGGCTGGTCCAGGCCCAGGAGCTTCAGCATGGTGGGGGCGATGTCCGCCAGGACGCCGCCCTGCCGCAGCTTCACATCCCCCGCGCCGGCCACCAGGAAGGGCACCGGGTTGGTGGTATGGGCGGTGAAGGGAGAGCCGTCCACATCGTACATGCGGTCGGCGTTGCCGTGGTCGGCGGTGAGCAGCACCTGGCCGCCGGCGGCCAGAGTGGCGTCGATCACCTTGCCGGCGCACTCGTCCACGGCCTCCACGGCCTTCACGGCGGCCTCGAACACACCGGTGTGGCCCACCATGTCGCAGTTGGCGAAGTTCAGGATGATGACGTCGTACTTGCCGCTCTCGATGCGCTTGACGCACTCGGCGGCCACTTCGTAGGCGCTCATCTCGGGCTTCAGGTCATAGGTGGCCACCTTGGGGCTGGGGATGAGGGCACGGTCCTCGCCCTCGAAGGGAGCCTCCACGCCGCCGTTGAAGAAGAAGGTCACATGGGCGTACTTCTCGGTCTCGGCGATGCGCAGCTGGGTCTTGCCGCAGGCGGCAAGGTAGGCGCCCATCACGTTGTCCAGGCTCTGGGGCTTGAAGGCCACCTCCACGTTGGGCATGGTGGCGTCGTACTGGGTGAAGCAGACGTAGTTCACCGCAAAGCGGCCATTGCGGCGCTCGAAGCCGGTGAAGGCGTCGTCCACGAAGGTGCGGGTGATCTCACGGGCCCGGTCGGGGCGGAAGTTGAAGAAGATGACGCTGTCGCCTTCGGAAACGCGGCCTCCCTCGCAGGTCACGGCGGGCACCACGAACTCGTCGGTCACGCCCTCGGCGTAGCTGTTCTCCATCACCTGCAGCGGCTCGCCCTTGACGCCCTCGCCGTAAACGAAGGCGGCGTAGGCCTTCTCCACCCGGTCCCAGCGGTTGTCGCGGTCCATGGCGTAGTAACGGCCGGTGACGGTGGCGATCTTGCCCACGCCCAGCTCGCTGAGCTTGTCCTGCAGCTGGGCGATGTAGCCCTTGCCGGAATCGGGCGGCACGTCGCGGCCGTCCATGATGGCGTGGACGTACAGTTCCTTCACGCCCAGGTCCTTGGCCATGTCCAGCAGGCCGAACAGGTGCTGGATGTGGCTGTGGACGCCGCCGGCGGAGAGCAGGCCCATCAGATGAAGGGCCTTGCCGTTCTTCACAGCAGCCTCCATGCAGCCGCGGATGGCGGCGTTGTCACGGATGGAGCCGTCCTGGATGGCCTTGGTGATGCGGGTGAGCTCCTGGTAGACGATGCGGCCGGCGCCGATGTTGGTGTGGCCCACTTCGCTGTTGCCCATCTGGCCGTCGGGCAGGCCCACGTCCATGCCGGAAGCGCCGATGGTGGTGTAGGGGCAGGTGGCGAACAGCTTGTCCAGGTTCGGGGTGTTGGCCGCCACGATGGCGTTGCCGTTTTTCTGCTCGGGCACCCAGCCGAAGCCGTCCAGGATGCAGAGCAGCAGGGGTTTTTTCGACATAAAAGATATCTCCTTTTGAAAAAGGGCGCGCCGGGGCTGCCGGCGCACCGCGGTTGGTTTTTACTTGCCGGCAGCGGCAACGATGGCCGCGAAGGCGTCCGCCTTCAGGGAGGCGCCGCCGATCAGGCCGCCGTCCACGTCGGGCTTGGAGAGCAGCTCGTCGGCGTTGCCGGCGTTCATGCTGCCGCCGTACTGCACGGTGGTGGCCTTGGCCACGGCCTCGCCGTAGAGCTCGGCCAGCACCTTGCGGATGGCGGCGCAGACCTCCTGGGCCTGGTCGCTGGTGGCGGTCTTGCCGGTGCCGATGGCCCACACGGGTTCGTAGGCGATGATGACGTTCTTCATGGCCTCGGCGTCAACGCCCTGCAGGGCGATCTTGGTCTGCATGCGCACCAGT
>DXBV01000063.1 GCA_019116345.1 Candidatus Allofournierella merdipullorum
GCCAGCAGCTTTTTGTATTCGGCGGCTTTGTCCTGGAACTGCTGCTGCCAGAGCTCCAGGCAGAAGAAGCCCCAGAGGTTCCGGGCGAACGCGCCCTCGCCGGCGATCTTCGTGAGCACCTTTTCGTTGTCCACAAAGTCACGCTGCCGCGCCCGGGTGGTGGACAGGGTGTCCAGGATGAACTCTTTCGCCTCCCCTTTCGACCAGACGGCAAAGGGCGTGGGGAAGCCCATCTTGTCCTTGCGGTCCATGATGCTCTGAGGCACATACTTGCTCATGGCCGAGCGCAGGATGTATTTCATGTTCCCGTCCTTGAACTTGATGCTGGCGGGGATGGTCGCCACGAACTCCACCAGCTCCCTGTCCAAAAACGGCACGCGGGACTCGATGCCGTGGGCCATGCTCATGCGGTCCTCCACATGGAGCAGCGCCGGCAGCAGGGTCTTGAAGTCGAAATGGGTCATGCGGTCCAGGTAGGAGCGCTTGTCCACATTTTCCGCCACGAAGAGCTTTTCGTAGGCCACGTAGGGGTCGTAGGCGGGCAGGTTCTCCCGGCGGACGCAGTCCTCCATGGCGGGCGCGCGGTTGATCAGCTGGAAATACCGCTTGCTGGGCTCGTCGAACAGGCCCTTGCTCCAGAAGCTCTTCAGCATGGGCTTGTAGTTCCGCAGGCTGGACAGGTTGGGGATGATGGACTCGTAGGTCACCACGTAGGCGCCGGTCTGGGCTGTGCCGTCGATGGCGCCCTTGATGCACTCCTCGAAATAGGCCACCAGATAGCGGGTGTAGCCGCCGAAGATCTCGTCGCCGCCCTGGCCGCCCAGCACCACCTTGCGGTGCTGCGAGGCCAGCTGGGACACCATGTACTGGGAGAAAGACCCCGGCCCGGCGATGGGCGTGTCCAGGTGGTAGATCACCCTGGCGATGTTGTCGATGAAGTCCTGGGCGGTGATGTCCCGCTCGAACAGCTCAAAGTTCTTTGCGCGGGCGACCTCCCGGGCGTACTGGCTCTCGTCGTACTCCGGCCCGATGCTGAACTTCCCGGTGAAGCCCTGGAACTCGCTGCCCACCAGGTCGCGGGCGATGGCGGAGGTGATGGAGGAGTCCACACCGCCGCTGACATAGCCGCCCACCGGCACGTCGCTTCGCACGTGGTACCGCAGCGAGCGCTGGAACTGGGCCTCCAGCTCGTCGTGGAAATACTGCTCGGTGTGGTACAGGTCCGGCCGGTAGTACACCTGCCAGTAGCGGCGGCGGTCCACCGTGCCGTCCTGCGTGATGGTCATGCTGTGGGCCGGCATCAGCTCGCGGACTCCCTTGAAAAGGGTCTTGCCCTCCATGCAGAACTGAAAGACCAGGTAGTCCTGAAAGCCCTCCGGGTCGGTCTCCACGGTGGGCAGCAGCGGCAGCAGCGCTTTCATCTCGGAGGCAAAGCAGAACGTGTCGTCCACGATGGCGTAGTAGAACGGCTTGATGCCGAAGTGGTCGCGGGCGCAGAAGAGGCGGCGCTGCCGCTCGTCCCACAGGGCAAAGGCGAACATGCCGGAAAAGTGCTCCACGCAGGCCTCGCCCCACTTTTCCCAGGCGCGCAGGATGACCTCGGTGTCGCTGCTGGTCCTGTACTCGCCGCCCAGCTGCTCGCGCAGTTCGATGTAGTTGTAGATCTCGCCGTTGAAGCAGACCCAGTTGCCGTGGCCGTCGGTCATGGGCTGCTGGCCGCCGGCGATGTCGATGATGCTCAGGCGCCGGTGGGCAAGGCCCACGCTTTCGTCCTGCCGCATCCACACGCCCTGCCCGTCCGGCCCGCGGTGGGCCTGCAGGTCGTTCATCACGTTCAGTTTTTTCTCAAGGCCGCTGATCCTGCCGCCTTTCAGGCTGATGAGCCCGGCTATGGAACACATACTTTTCCTCCTTGCTCCCTTGTGGTTCAGGCATCCAGCGCCCCGGTGAGTTTTTCGGTGATCTGCCGCGCCGCGTCGCCGTTGCCGTAGGGCTTGCCATAGGCGCTCTCGTCCACCGCCGTGTGCAGCACCTTGTCCAGGATGTCCTCCCGCGTGGGCTTGCACAGGATGTTGTGGTTGCCGGCCAGGGTCTCCACCCACTCCGTCTGGTCCCGCACGGTGACGCACGGGGTGTGCAGGATATAGGCCTCTTTCTGGAGCCCGCCCGAGTCGGTGACTACTTTCACCGCGTTCTTGGTGTAGAAGAGCATATCAATGTAGCCCACCGGCTCGATGATCACGGTGTTGGTGAACGCGTGCTGCTCGCAGGCCTGGCGCACCAGCGGGGCGGTGCGGGGATGTACCGGGAAGATCACAGGGCAGGGCAGCTCCTCGAACGCCGAGAGCACCTGATACACCTTTTCGGGGGTGTCGGTGTTCTCCGCCCGGTGGATGGTGGCGAGATACCAGCGCTGCGGCATGGCGCCCTCGCCCAGCAGCCGCCGGCTGCGGGCGAAATAGTAGTCCGGCGTCTGCTTGTCGATCTCGCGGGCGTAATGGAGCACCGCGTCGCACATCACGTCGCCCACGTTGAACACATTGCGGGTGATGCCCTCGCGGGTGAGGTTGTCCACCGCGGTCTGGGTGGGGGCGAAGAGCACGTCGGAGAGATGGTCGGTGACCACCCGGTTCTGCTCCTCGGGCATACGCTTGTTGAAAGAGCGCAGGCCGGCCTCCACATGGGCCACGGGGATGTGTATCTTGGAAGCGGCCAGCGCCCCCGCCAGGGTGGAGTTGGTGTCGCCGTAGACCAGAATTGCGTCCGGGCTTTCTTTTTCCAGCAGCTCCTCGATGCCCACCAGCATATCCGCCGTCTGGCGGGCATGGCTGCCGGAGCCCACGCCGAGGTTATAGTCCGGCTTGGGGATGCCCAGTTCGTCGAAGAAGATATCGGACATGTTTTTGTCGTAGTGCTGGCCGGTGTGCACCAGCACCTCCTGGTGCCGGGCGCGCAGCACCCGGGATACGGCGGCGGCCTTGACGAACTGGGGCCGCGCGCCCACAACGGTGAGGATCTTCATGGGGCGTTTCTCTCCTTGTCTGGATGTTTTCTTTACTGGTATATGGTGTATTGGATCAATTCCGGCAGTGTCTGCGCGCAAGCGATCCGCATCTCCACCTCCAGGGCATCGGTCTGTTCAAAGGCCTGGAAGTTGACCTGGTAGATATCCTGCTGCACAAAGCCCTCCACCTCTTCCACCGTTCCGTCGGCGCGTGTCACGGTGCAGGTAAAGGTAGCATCCTCCGGCACGGGGTCCACAAACTCCATCCGCACCCGGTAGAACTCCACTTCCTCCTGGAAAGTGGTTTTCACCGTGTTTGGCTCCAGCTCTTCGGCGTACCGGATGTCGACCGGCTCCGGGCAAAGGGCCAGATTGGCCAAGGTCTGCCGGGGGAAGTTCTTTCCAAGGTCCAGGTCGTAATAGTCGCGAAGGTCAGGATATATTTCTATCATCTGCACTTCTGCAAAGAAACGGCTTGTCTGGTAGTATGTCTCCTCGGACGGGGCCTCGGCCAGGTATGCTTCCCCATTGCCCGCACACAGGGTCGCAAAATCGGTCGCATAGTAATTGCCATAGGTCGGGTCGAATACATATGTGCCCTGGTCTGTATCGACCTGGACCACCATGTGGATGGCCTGGCTCCAGTTCAGATAAGAAGACGTTATGCCAAAGGCAGTACAGGGGATCTGTCGGCGCGACAACTCTTTTGCGAACAGATAGGCATACATCCCGCAGTGGCCCTCGCCATACGCCAGGATCTCCGCCTCACAGGGGTTGCGCCCGCTCTCGATGACGGGGCCGACGCCGTATTTCAGCAGGCTGTTTGTCCACTTGCAGACTTGTTGTACTTCCTCAACAGAAGGGTATTCTTCAGAGGATATACTGTCCCTCGTCGGTGGCGCTTGCGCCACCGACGAGGCCGGGCGGGGTGCACCCCGCGAGCGCGAACGCGCTCGCGGCGATAAACGCTGCGATGGTCAGAGTTGACTTTTTCCTTGTTCGCTCCATCATATTCTGGTCCTCCTGCATTGCTTGTTGTGTATTTATTCCGCCTGTTGCAGTTCAAACTGTATCGGCAGAATATAGTGATATTCCGGGCCCCTGTAATCGTGGGTCAGGTCGAGCCCCACCGCATCGCTCTGCGCCGTGAATTCAATGACCCATTCCATGGAAGCGGGGTCGTCGTTGTTGAATGTGTGCTCTTCGTTTTGCGTGACCAGGGCGTTTTCCGCCTCCACCCTGGCGACGAAATCGCCGCCCGCTTCCCCTGAAACGTAAGAGGCGGTCACGGTAAACCGATAGGCCTGGCCGGGCGTGAGACCACGGAGCGTCCAGTCCTGCATATAGCAGATGCTGGTGGCCCCCAGAAACTGGATGCCCTGGCGGGAGGTATCAAACTGGCTTTCGTCAACGATCGCCCCGCCCGGCTGCCAGTCCAGTGAAAGAGGATAGTGCATCGGCTCACCCGAACCCAGGACCCCTTTCGGGTCCGCCTTTTCATAAATCGCGGGCCCCAAAAATCCATAATCCATCCCTGAACGCAACCGGGCCAACGAAGTGACGACGCAGGTCACCGCGGGGTCATCGCCCTCTCCTTCGCTCAGATCCTCATACCCCAGCACAGCGGGGGTCTCGGTGTTCTCCGGCGTAGTGGTGTAATAGGCGCCATAGGTGGGGTCGTACAGATGCCACCCATCTTCATAATAGACCTCGCACACGGCATGGCCTGTGTTTTCGGGATAGTTTCCCAGGGTGAGCAGCCGCGCTGGTATCCCCTGGGTGGCAGCGAGAGCCGCCAGAGCATTGCTGTATCCGCCACAGGCTGCGATATAGACATGCAGCCCGAGTTCACTGCTTGGATGGCGGGAGTCGCTGCCCACGCGGAAATCAGAGATGTAGTCCATGAACACCATGATCTTCTGATGTTCGGTGAGTTCGTCCTGTCCATCCAAAAGCCGGTCCGCCAATTCATAAAAGCTGGACAGCAGGGGGATGCGATAGACTGAAACCGGGTTGTTCTCATCGGTGCTTTCCATGACCACACTGTCTTCGGGGATTTCTCTGAGCACCTGCTCATACAGCGAGGGCACACCACGGACCACAAGCTGTTTTAGCCACACAGTCTGTCCGTCTTCCGGGCAGCGGAGCTGCAGATATGTGCAAAGCACCGGGCTTTCCAGCGTATAGCCGCCCGCCTGGTCAAGTTCAGCAGACCAGTAGGTGTTCAGTCCTCCATTGTTCGAGCACCGTACCGAAAGCCGGACCTCATCCTCTGCCGCGACTTGGATCTCACTGAGCCAATGGGCCCCGTTCAGCTCCACCAGCACCGACTGCCCAGGCTGCAGTATGAGCTCCTGGCTTTGGCCCGAGAAAAAGGCCTCTGCCGCCGCCTGGTCCGCCTCGCCGCCCACCGAGACCACCGTTAAAGCGCAGGTCTCCTCCGGTGCGCTCCTCTCCGCCTGCCGCCAGCCCGTTTGGGGGATATACTGTTCTCTCTGCTCGTCCTGTACGAACAGCCCCTGATTGTCCCCCTCGACCAGCTCCAGGTCGATCAGCGGCTCTGCTTCCGGCACGGCCAGCGGGATCGCCGCTTCGTCCGCCGGCGTCTGAGGCTAGCTGCTGCCGCTTTGCACCGGCGACGCGCATCCCGCCAGCACGGCTGCCGCCAGCAGCACTGTCGCGGCCGCCGTGACCAGTCTTTTCGTCTTTTCTCCCAAGTTTTTCATCCAGGTCCTCTCCCTCTGGGCATGATCATTTGTCAGGCGGGCTTCTTTTCCAGGTAGTATTCCCACCGCTCGCAGGTCTGGGACAAGTACCAGTCTCCGGTTTGTTCCGCAATCAAGGCAAGCTGCTCGTTGTGATAGGCCTGATAGTCCGGGCCCATATACCAGCCCTGGTCCTGCGGGCGCAGCGTCACCACCGCCGTTTTCCATTCACCGTCGCCGGTACATTCGATCGTCCCGTCATTGAGCGGTTCCATCTCGACCACCCATCCCTCATTGATGGATTGGCGCGAGATCTGCATCTCACCCGTGGCTGTGTCCTTATAGCGGATAACGATCAGCTGTTCGGGGGTATCGAAGCAGTCTTCCAGTTCGTGGGTGGGGAGGCTCATGCGGAAATAGGCGGTTCTTTGCTCCTCCGCGTCATTGACCTGGGGGGCCGCGATGATGCGAACGGTCTCGCCGTCCACCGTCTGGCTCACCTGCCAGCGCAGGCCGGATACATAGTTTACGCCGGCCGTGTCCGAAGCTTCGCCCACGTCCACCGCCGTTGCCTCGCCCAGCACTGGATCGTACATATAGATGG
The DNA here is from genome assembly GCA_019116345.1 of Candidatus Allofournierella merdipullorum. Taxonomy (GTDB): domain Bacteria; phylum Bacillota; class Clostridia; order Oscillospirales; family Ruminococcaceae; genus Allofournierella_A; species Allofournierella_A merdipullorum. Next base: position 6,314 of record DXBV01000063.1, read on the forward strand.
CGTCGATCAGCGGCGAGTCCCCCTCGCCCTGCCAGTCGATCTCGAACAGCATATTCTTTTGGGGGTTCATATCGTATTTTGTCCAGTAGCCAGTATCGTAGCGGTACAGGTTTTCCCGCAGCGACTCTACCCCCTCCAGATAGAGCTCTTCTACCCGGTCGTCTTCCAGCGTTTGTGACACATTGTAGAGCGCCACAAGGCTCGCGATATGCGCGTTGAGGATGTGCGAATCGTTCGGCACCTCTTCAAACCACAAGAATCCCTCCTTGCTGGCAGAGGCAAGTCCTCCATTTTTTGTGGAGTAACCGTAGGCATAGGCTGCCTTTCGAACCATCTCGTCATCATTTATTGCCAGAAAAGCATCAATCACATACCTCTGACTGAAAGCTGATTGCCAATCAGGTTCTTGCACCAAGTCATTGTATACATTTTTATAACCAAATGTCCACACTAATGCGTCGCCCACTGATTCCGCATTTTCTCTAAGCCACTGATATGCTGGCTCTCGTTTTACAATGCTCTCCGCATTACCTTCAGTGATCCATGTATAACTTTCCCAATATGGGTCAAGTCCGATAAAATCATAGGGATTTAGCGTGATCCCATTGATTATCCCAGGGCCTAAAAGTGCCTGCAGGGAAACGATATAAGGTGAATAAACGGGGTCTCCGCCTGGTGTTGGATGCGATGAGTCATATAAACCATTAACTAAAACTGTGTCTTCACCAGCAACGTGCTGCCGTGCAACACCACCATCATCCAGGGAATAAAATGGCAGCGTTGGCGTCTGCTCCGGCAGGACCATCTCCTGCGCCTCAACGATCGACGCTTCTTCGATCTGCTCCGCCGCGTTCATCTTCATCCGCGCCGCGTTCAGGTAGCCGCGGGCCACGTCGGCCCACTGGGCCAGGTCGGGGGAATCCTCTGCCAGCACGTCCAGATACTGCACATGCTTTTCGCCATACAATTCTCCCACCGGCCAGCCCAGATCCGAGGGGCGCAGGGGGATCGTCCATTCCCGCCACTCGCCGCTGCCGGTGAGCAGCAGCTCACCATCCCGCATGGCGACGTATTCCTCGTCCGGCGCGATGGAACGCTGCTCCAGCACCATTCGCCCCTCCTGCTCATCCTTGTAGACGATGGTCAATTCGAACCACTCCGTACGCAGATCGTCTGTCCACTCGCCCGGCAGGTCGAGATAAATATAGGTGTTCGGTTTCGCATCGGTCACGCCGTAGTCGCTCTCGGTCTCTGCGGCCACCAGCCGGCGCACAGTCCGCCCGTCCAGCGTACTTTCCGCCTGCCAGTCAAGCCCGGCGAGATAGCTCCCCGACGCCGCGTCCATATCCCCCTGGGCGCCCACGTCGATGGTCACGCTCTCCCCGGTCAGCGGGTCGGTGAGGCGGATCTCGTCGATGGCGAGCTCGTCCAGGGTGCCGCCCTCCGGGTCGTTCAGGCGGAAGAGCAGCCCCTCCTTTTTGGGGTTCAGGTCGTAGCGCAGCCAGTAGCCCGTGTCGTACAGGGGCAGCCATTCCAGCAGGCTGGTCATGCCTTTGTCATACCACTGCTGATAGGTGGCGTCCCCCGTGGCGTTGTACAGCAGGCGCAGCGCGATGCAAGTGCGCATGTGGCCGTTGAGGATATGGGATGGTTCCTCGTCCGCAGAGGGGATCTCCTCGAACCAGACAAGATCACCGCTTGAAAAGAGAGTGCCTCCCTCGGCGATGGGCGTGAAGATCATCTCCGCGCTTTCCCGCGCGATCTCAAGCGCCTCCTCGTCCCCGGTCTTCTCATACCAGTGCACCAATGCGTCGATGCCGCAGGCCTGGCAATAGGCGCTGTACCAGGGAGCCTCGATGGAAACATCGTTGTAGGTGGAGTCAAAGGTATAGCTCCAGCCCAAAAGCCCCTCTTCATTTGGCTTCGCGTTTTCTTTCAGCCAATCGATGCAGTTCTCCGCGTATCTGTCAGACTGTTCAGCCTCGACCACATACGGTTCGTCCACTCCCATATATGCCAGTGCATAATTTGCGATCGACGCGGGATGAGCCACTGTCCCAACATTTTCTATACGTTTCATTGGAACACCGTCAACGAACACATCCTCCGCCGTTTCCACCAGCGTCTGCTGCGGCGTGCTTTCCTCCCGGGGCGCGGCGCACCCCGCGCAGGACACGGCGAGGGCCAGCACCAGCAAAAGCGCGATCCACCGCCCGCTTTTTTTCATTTCCATCGATCCTCCTCATTTCTCTCATTCAGCCGCGAGCAGCCCGTTTTCTTGCAAAATCTTCTCAAACGCCGCTTTCTGGCTCTCGTAGCTGAATTTGTTTTTGCAGTTGGCATAGTTGGCTTTCATCGCCGCCACCCGCTGGGGGTCGTGGAGCAGCGCGTTCAGGGTGCGGCCGAACTTGTCCGGGTCGGACAGGTCCTCCGCCACCCCCACGCCGTGCTCGCCGGCCACCATGGAGATCTCTTTCATCGAAACATCGTAGAGCATGGGCAGGGTGGCCTCGAAATACTCCATCAGCTTGTTGGGCACCGAGTAGGAGAAGTATTCGTCCATGGCCGAATAGGGCAGCACGCCCAAATCGGCGTTGACGGTGAACTTGAGCAGTTCGCTCTGGTTCACCCAGCCCACCATCACCACCCGGTCTTTGCGGCCCTCCTGCTCCAGGATCTTGAGGAACGTCTCCTCGTAGGGCCCGCCGCCCACCACCGCAAGGTAGCAGTCGTCCTCCAGATACCGGGTGGCGCGGGCCAGGTTGTCCAGGTTGCGAAGTTCGGTCATGCTGCCCTGGAAGATCGCCACACGGCTGCCCCGGGGGACGCCGTACCGGCTCCAGAAGTCCCGCTCCCGCTCGGTATACGCCAGGCTCAGGTCGGCGCTCATGCAGGAGTAGATCACATCAAAATGCTTGTTGTAACATTCGCCCATGTCCTGACCTAAGTACTTGCCCACCGTGATGCACACATCGCACCGGGGATACAGCTCCGCCTCGCTCTTTTCCGACATCTCGATCTTGTTTTTCATGGTGCTCTCCCACAGGCGGGCCTGCTTGTACCACCACTCGTGGCAGTCCACCATCAGCTTGCAGCCGACGGCCTCCTTGAGCATCACGCCGATGGGCAGCGTGGGAAGGTCCGCCACATAGACGAGATCCGGCTTTTCGTGGCGCAGGCTGCGGCGCACCCGCTCCAGGATGGGGGAGAAATCGTAGACGATCTTGCGGTATTCCCGGAAGTCAAAGCGCTTGCCCTCCAGCTCATCCTCCCCCAGCTCGCCCCAGGGGATGGGGACGCCGCAGTACAGCTCGGGGGGATCGTTGTTGAACAACCACACGCCGTTGTCGGCGCTTTTGCAGTGGGCGGCCAGCGCCCGGCCCCGCGGGCCCTCGGTGTAGGCCACCGCGATGTCCCCCAGCATGGTGTAGCCGTCGCCGGCCACCTTGTTCAGATCCGCGCTCACGATCGCGCGCTCGTATTCCCGCGCCTCCGCGGCAAGGGCCCTGTCGGTGATCACCGTGACGTGCCGGGTGCGGCTGTCGTAGACAAGGCAGCGCCCGCCCTTTTCCAGCGAGGCGAAAAAGCCGCTGCGCTCCCCCACCGTTTTTATGGTGTAGCCGTCCTTGCTCTTGCGGGCGCCGGAAAGCTCGCCCAGCCCCGCGGCGTATCGCTGGTGCTTCGCGTGGTACTGCTCCTGCTTTTGGATCACCGCCTCCAACAGGGCCTGCTCATTGGGCAGCAGGGCGCCGGTCTTCAGGCCATACAGCTTGACGGTTTTCCAGTCCAGCGGGCGGACGACGTACTCCGGGTCACGGTCGTTGGTGAAATCGGTGTAGGCCGCCGGGAAGAGTTTGACGGTGTAGCCGTTCTCCTGCAGCACATCCGCGAAGAAAAAGATGCGCCGGTCGATGTATGCGTCGTGCGTGACGAGCCATGCAACGCGCTTGGTGCTCATAACTTGATTCTCCTCTTGATCTTGAAATACAGCTCCTTGAGCCCCATTGAGATCAGCAGCTCATAGAGCCTGCTGTGACGCCGGAGCCAGCCGTGGAAACGGCGTTTGCCGTTCCGGAGCGCCGCAAAGGCTTTTTGGCGGATGCGGGACGGTCGCCCGCCCTCGCAGACGCCCATGATCGCTTCCACGAACAGGGAATCGATGATGATCTTTCTCCCGTCCCAGGGTACCTGGGACGGAGAAACGCCTCGGGGGACGTCCCCCAAAAACGCGGCGGCGCTTTCGACCACCAGTGAATCAATGATCAGCGTGCGGGCGTCGTCTCCCCGATGCCCTGCCCCGCGGCCGTCTTCCGCCTCTTGTCCGGTGTGGAGTTCGGCCGGCGGACAGTGCCGGATCAATTCGCGGTTATCCGCCTGACAGACCGGGCTGGCGGTATCTCCCAATGCTCTCGCAAAATTGGAAAGCGCCCGCTCCTGCCGCTGCTCCAGCGCGCTGGTCAACTCCAGCCAGTCCTCCGGCTCATGGGAAAAGCTGGCACTGCCATCTTCCGCAAGCAAGAGAGAATAGCGGATATGCTCCTTGTCAAAGCGCAGAAAGCGATCCGGCCCTTTGTGATAAAACCAGTATGGAACATCTTCGCCGCCGATCAGCCGGCAGGAGGAAAGGATCAGCTCGCAGGATCTGAAGTACAGTTTTATATAGACCGGCCCATATCCCTCCGGCTTTTCCATCACATATGTTTCAGAGCGCCCGCTCCACTCCCATTCGCGCAGATAGAACTCCTTGCTCTCGGCGTCGAGCATGGATACGGATACCGATCCGGGACCCTCGGGGATGAAGCCTGTCACCTCAATGCCGGTATAGCGCGGCAAAAGCGCGGGAAACGCGACCGCCACCCAGGCTGTATCCACGCGATCGCGGGCAAAACAGATACGGTCCTCTTTTACTTCCATGCGGCAGCCGTGCATGTACACGCCGGGGAGCATCTCCGTGGCGGTGTACACCTGCTGCACCTGGATGCCCTCGCAGGGCACCAGCGCGTTGAGCGCTCGTTTTTCCGGGCGGGGCCGCTCCTCTTCGTCCCGCGGGCCCAATTCCGGCTTTTGCCGTACATGGCAGAACAGGATACCGATCTCGGTGTAGGCGGGAAAAGGGTGCTCCGCATCAAATTCCGCCAGATGTTGCAGGGCTTTGCGCTCGGTCTGACCAACAACGACACTTTTTTCGCCGCAGTTCGGGCAGACGGCGTTCTCCACACAATGCACGTTCCATCCCAGACGCTGGATCGCTTTCGCCTCCAGCAGCCCTTTGCGACGCAAGGACATCTCACCGGTAAAATTCACGCAGACCGGACGCCACTCTTTGGACACCAGCGCCGTAAGCCGCTGCTGGTCGAACGACTGCTTGTGCTGATTTACATGCCACACGTTCCGGCAGGCCGGGCAATAGGCCATGGCCATGAGCGGATCTTCCTGAAACGGCACCTGCAAGTAAATGTACTTTCGGCTCACCCGTTCCAGTTCTGACACGGCTTTTTGCAGCGCGTCGTCTGCAAGGTGCTCCAGCACGTCGCAGGCCATGACCATATCCACCGCGCCGTCCTTTAGGGGGATCGCGGTGATATCGCCCACACAGTTTTGCCGGTCGACTTCTTTCAGGGCCTCGGCGTCGATGTCCATGGCCAGCACCGAAACATCCGCAGGCAGCACTTTCTCCATATAGCCCGGCCCGCAACCAATGTCCAGCACAAACTCCGCATCACGCGGCAGGACCTCCAGAAGCGACCGCGCGGCGTTGCCGATCGATGGGGCAAACTCTTTTTCCCCGGCGGCTGCCCTTTTTTCATCCCTTTGCGCCGAGCTGTTTATCGCGCCGGCGCCCGCGGCCTGAAAGTGCTGAGGAAGCGGGTAGAACTCCTCCCACATGGCCCAGAACCATTTGAAGCTGTTTGTCGCCTGTCCACACGAGCGAAACAGGCTCTGCCGGCGGATCTCCTGCAACAGCTCGTCGAGCCCGGTTTCCATCACAGGCAGCGCCCGGCCGCTTTCGCCGCACAGCCATTCCACAAGATCGTTGCCGGCGCCGGCCAGCAGTTCATCCACCGGCGAAGCCGGCTCCAGTCCCTCCAGAAGTTTGAACAGGCTTTCGGCCTGTGGATAGCGCTTGCCCGACGGAGAAAGGCAGATGAACTGCTCCTCTCCCGGCAGGAAAGTTACCCTGAACGAGGCGAGCAACGCAATGCCCCGAATCAAATTTCTGCACAGCGGTCGCAACGACGTGCGGTTTGTGGAAACCAAAAGGTTTTCATTCATAATGTATCCTCACTGTGTATCGTCGTGCCATCAAACCGGCAATGCTCTTCGCCGCATCTCCAATCACATGGCTGGAGCATCTCCCCCAGGGCCTTACGGATGCCGAACGGCTGCTGCACCTTGAAGAACAGCGAGCGGTCGGCCACGCAATAGGCGGCCTCTTCCGCCATGCGTGAAAGATCGCACTGTTTGTACGCGCCGATACTGACCATATACTCGCCCTCGCCGATCCGCATGGGGGAAAGCGCCGCCTCCAGGGTGGTCTCCCCCTCCAGGCCGCGGATGCCCACGTCCTCGCTCTTGCAGAAAAGCTGGGTGATCACCTTGCCGCTGCGCGCCATGATGCACACCACCGCCACGAACCGCTCCACCCGCTGCAGCGCGTTGAGCCGGATCTGGAAGCGGATGGTCTCGCCGGTGACGAAACTGCGGGTGCTGGCGCCTTCTGCGTTGAGTATGTCCAGCTTCTCGATGTGCAATTCCTGGGAGCCATAGACCGAGTTGGTCTTTTGCATCTGCTGGTAATCGGCGGCCTCTTCCGGGTCCGCGGCCGCCGCATCCTGCGCGGGGGGCGTGTCGTCGCGGGCGGGCGCCTGGGGCGCGTCCTCCTGCGGCGGCTGCTCCGGCGCGGCCGCCGCGTCCAGCTGGAACTCGAAACGGGTGGTCCCGTCGTGGATCTGGCCCAGGCGCTTGTAGGCCGTGCCGTCGAAATACTCCAGATACACCTTTTCCCGGCTGTCCGGCCGGGCCTTGATCTGGATGGTCAGCGGGCTGCTGGCCAGGTGGATCGGCACCGCCATCTGAAAGGGCGCGTGGCAGTTGGAGCCGTTCTGGTCGCAGTAGGCCCGGTAGAAGCTCTGGCGGTCCTTGCGCGCCTCGCTCCAGTCCATGGCGCCCTTTTCGGCCAGCAGGCAGGTGAACTGGGAGGGGTCGTCGTCCGTGGGCGCGCCCGGGCGGAGCTCCGACACCGTTTTGTCCTGGCAGAGCAGCTCGCAGCCGCTGACCGGGTGGGAATAGCGCGGATGCTTGCCGTCGCAGACAAAGTGGAACAGGATGACCTGGGTGGACTCGTCCGCCTGGGCGATGTTCACCACGTCCTTGTGGCGCACCCGGAACTCCTTGGCCCGCGCGCGCATCTCCTCTTCTTCCCGGATCTTCTTGTTGTAGATCTTGGACACCTCCAGCGAGGTGCCCTCGTGGGTGATCTCGCCCCGCTCCAGCAGGATGGCCCGGTCGCAGATCTCCAGCACGCTGTCCATGCTGTGGGACACGAACAGTACCGTGGCGCCGCTGTCCTGGGTGAGGCGCTTCATCCGCTCGGCGCACTTGGAGGTGAACGCCGCGTCGCCCGCGCCCAGCACCTCGTCGATGATGAGGATGTCCGGCTCCAGCGCGGTGGATACGGCAAACGCCAGGCGGGAGTACATGCCCGCCGAGTAATACTTCACCGGCTGGTGGATGTAGTCCTCCAGTTCGCTGAACTCGATGATCTCGTCCACCGAGTCGCGTATCTTCCGGGGCTCCATGCCCGCGTAGGCAAGGGCCGCCCGGATGTTCTCCACGCCGGTGAACTCCGGGTGGAAGCCGGTGCCCATCTGCAGCAGGGCCTGGATCTTGCCGTTCACGGTGACGCTTCCCTCGGTGGGCTTCAGGTTGCCGACGATCAGTTTGAGCAGGGTGCTCTTGCCCGCCCCGTTGCGGCCGATGATGCCGATGCGCTCGCCCTTGGGCACCACCAGGTCCACGTTGCGCAGCGCCCAGAACTCCCGGTATTTGGGCTCGCGGTCCCAAAAGCGGAGCTTGTCGAGGCCGAAGATATCCCAGATGCGGTCCGACTGTTTGTCGAACAGCTTGTACATTTTTCCGAGGCCATGGACCTCCACGGCATTTCCCATAGTCCCTGTCTCCTTTAGATATTGTCGTCGAACAGCTGCTTCATCTTTTCAAAGAACCAGAACCCCAGCAGGAATGTGACCAGGGAGAAAACGATCAGGATGGGGAACACATTCTGGGTGGGATACCGCTGGTAGAGCAGGCAATCCTGGTAGGCGGTGATGAAGTAGTACAGCGGGTTCAGCTTGAGGAAAGCGCGCAGGCCCTCGGGGATCATGTCCGGCGTGTAGGCGATGGGGCTCACCATCATCAAAAACATGGTGATGATGCCGATCAGGCTTTGCATGTCCCGCAGGATCACGTTCAGCGCCGAGATGATCCACCCCACGCCGATGCCGAACATGACCTGGAAAAACCAGATGGGCACGATCATGAGCGTCCACCAGGACAGCTTGCCCACCACCGCGAGGGCGATCACCAGGATGCACATACCCACCACCTCGGTGCACTGGCTGAAGAACACCGCTTTCACCGGGATGATCTCGATGGGATACAGGGTGTTTTTCACCAGCGAGGCATTGGCGGTCACCGACACAACGCTGTTCGCCAGCCCCTCGCTGAAGCCGAGAAAGGGGATCAGGCCGGCGAAGATGAGCAGCACGTATTCGGGGGTGCTGATCTGGTCAAGGCGCAGCCGCAGGATAAAGACGTAGACGATGGAATAGGCGCTCAGCATCAGGATGGGATACAGGATCAGCCAGAACATGCCCAGCACCGACCCCGCATACCTCGACCGGATATCCGAGATCGTGGTGGCGCGAAGCATCTTGCGGTGTTTCCACAGCATTTCAAACGAACGAAACATCAGATCACAGCCTCCGAAAGTGATGTGTTGACAAGCGCCGCGGCCCCTTTTTTGGCGCAGGGCCGCCCGGTGTCTGCCCGGTCGGCCCCGTTTGCGCGAAAAGCGCCCTTTTTTACCTGAGCTTGCCCGCGATCTGCTCCACCACGTCCCTGGTCAGATAGGGGTGCATGGGCAGGCTGAGCACCGTTTCGCACAGCCGCTCGGTGACGGGACAATCCGCCCGGGCGCTGTCGGTGCCCGCAAAGGCCTTTTGCAGGTGCATGGGCTTTGGATAGTAGACCATGGTGGGGATGCCCTGCTCTTTCAGCTTTGCCTGCAGGGCGTCCCGGTCGGTGCCAGCCGGCAGCCGCAGCGTGTACTGGGCCCAGCTGCTGGTAAAGCCCTCGGGGCGGTGGGGCAGCGCAAAGCCGCACCCCGCCAGCGCCTGGTCGTACCAGCGGGAGACCTGCTCCACCGCGTCCAGCTCGCTGTTGCGGAACGCCTCCAGCTTCACCAGCAGGATCGCCGCCTGGAGGGTGTCCAGCCGGCTGTTCACGCCCAGACGCACGTTGTCGTACTTCATGGCGCCCTTGCCGTGCACCGCGTAGCTGCGGATCAGGTCGGCCCACTCGTCGTTGTTGGTGAAGATGGCTCCGCCGTCGCCGTAGCAGCCCAGGGGCTTGGCCGGGAAGAAGCTGGTGGTGGCGATGTCGCCAAAGGAGCCCACCCGGCGGCCGTTCACCGTGCCGCCGAAGCCCTGGGCGCCATCCTCCAGCAGCAGCAGGTCGTGCTTTTTGCAGATGGCCTCGATGCGGGGGTAGTCCGCCGGCAGGCCGAACAGGTCCACCGCCACCACGGCCCGCAGGGTGTACCTGCCCTGGGCCTTTACCTCCAGAATCTTCTGTTCCAGCTTGTCCGGGTCCAGGTTGAAAGTGCCCTCGTCCACGTCCACGAACAGGGGCGTGGCGCCCTCGTAGGCCACCGTCTCGCCGCTGGCAAAGAAAGTGAAGTCGGGCACCAGCACCGCGTCGCCCGGGCCGATGCCCCAGGCCATCAGGGCAAGGGTCAGCGCGTCGGTGCCGTTGGCGCAGGTGATGCAGTGTTTGACGCCCACGTAGTCCGCCAGCTGCTGTTCCAGCTGGCGGACCTCCTGGCCGGAAATGTAGTTCGCCTGGGCGCAGACTTTCTGCACCGCGGCGTCGATCTGAGGTTTGAGCACCTCGTATTGTTTTTGCAGGTCACGGAATTGCATACCTTGTCAACCCCTCCGTTCACACAAAATGGAATCGACGATCTGATAGCGCCGGCCGCAGTCGGGGCAGACCAGGTCCTTGTCCAGCACCTGGCCGCACTCGCACACCCAGCCGATCTGCCTGGCGGGCACCCCCGCCACTAGCGCGTGGTCCGGCACGTCCTTTGTCACCACCGCGCCGGCGGCGACGGTGGCAAACGCACCGACGGTGTGCCCGCAGACGATGGTGCAGTTGGCGCCCAGCGTGGCGTCGTGGCGCACCAGCGTTTTTTTGTAGTTCCCCGCCCCTTTCGGGTAACGGGCGCGGGGGGTGAGGTCGTTGGTGAACACCATGGAGGGGCCGCAGAACACACAGTCCTCCAGCTCCACCCCCTGGTACACCGAGACGTTGTTCTGCAGCTTCACCCCGTTGCCGATGCGTACATGGTCGCCCACGTTCACATTCTGGCCCAAAGAGCAGTTCTCCCCGATCACCGCGCTGCCGTGGACGTGGCAGAAATGCCATATCCGCGTGCCCGCGCCGATGCGGGCCCCCTCGTCCACGCAGCTGGTCTCATGAATGAAGGCATCCATCGCCGAACATCCCTTTCATATCCTCGCTGGCAAAGTCCTCCAGCGGCAGCTTCACCGGCTGGCCGGTCTTGCAGCTCTTGTAGATGGCCAGCACCATTTCCAGGGCGTTGCGGCCCGCCACCGCGTCCACATAGGGCTTGCGGTGGTTGCGGATGGCGTCCATCACATCGGCGTACAGGCTGGTGTGGCCGTTGCCGTAGACGTTGCTGGTCTGCTCCTCCAGGCCCTTGTTGGCGGCGTCCGCCTCGGTCTCGTCGGCAAACTCCCACACGTCCAGGTTGTTGGTGGACTTGCCGCCGATCTTCACGGTGCCCTTTTCGCCGAACAGGTACAGCGTCTCCTCCAGGTTTTTCGGATAGACGTTGGTGGTGCCCTCCACCGTGGCCACGGCCCCGTTTTTGAACCGGATCACCGCCATGCCCACGTCCTCGGCCTCCAGGTAGTCATGGAACTGCTGCTTGGTGACGCCGTAGACCTCGTCCACCTCATTGCCGAACATCCAGCGCAGCAGGTCGATGCCGTGGATGCACTGGTTCATCAGGCAGCCGCCGTCCTGGGCCCAGGTGCCCCGCCAGGGCGCCTGCTCGTAGTATGCCCGGTTGCGGTTCCAGCGCACGTGGATGCTGCCGTGGCTCAAGGTGCCGAAGCGGCCGGCCTCCAGCGCCTGCCGGGTCTTCTGCACCGCCACGTTGAAGCGGTTCTGGTGGCAGGCGCAGACGGTGACGCCCTTTTCCTCGCTGCGGCGGATGATCTCCTCGGCGTCCGCCATGGTCATGGCCATGGGCTTTTCGATGATCACGTTCACGCCGGCGTCGATGCAGTCCAGGGCGATGCGGGCGTGCAGGCCGCTCTCGGTGGCGATGGCGACGAGCTCCAGCTCGGGATGCTCCGCCAGAAGCTGCTTGTAGTCGGTGTAGCGGGCGATGGAGGGATCCTGTTCCAGGCCGTGCTTTTCCAAAAGCGCCTGCATGTGTTCCGGCAGGATGTCACACACCGCCACCAGCTCCAGGCCGTTGTTCAGCACCGCTTTGATGTGGTTGGTGGCGATGCGGCCGCAGCCGATCAGGGCGTATTTCATTTTACAGCACCTCGATGTTGTCCCGGTTTTCCACGTTCTTCATCACGTTCTTGGTGTCGAAGACCGCCGAAGCGTTCTGCTGCACCATGTTGTAATCCACGTTGCTGTGGGCGCAGGTGACCATCACCAGGTCCGCCTGCCGTACCACCTCGGGGGTCAGGGCGGGGATGCTGTGGAGCACCTTGCCGCCGTGCTTGCACTCGGCCACCCAGGGATCGTAGTAGGTGACCTGGGCACCCACCTTGTTCAGCTCGTCGATGACCCGCAGGGCCGGGCTCTCCCGGTAGTCGTCGATGTCCTGCTTGTAGGCCACGCCCAGCACCAGCACCTTGGCCCCGTTGATGGCTTTCTTGTGGCGGTTCAGGATGTGCATCGCCCGCTCCACGCAGTACTCCGGCTGGCCGTCGTTGATGACCATGCTGTTCTCGATGAGGGTGGTGTGGAAGCCGTACTCCCGGGCTTTCCAGGTGAGATAGTAGGGGTCCAGGGGGATGCAGTGGCCGCCCAGGCCCGGGCCGGGATAGAACGCCTGGAAGCCGTAGGGCTTGGTCTTGGCCGCGTCCACCACCTCCCAGATGGAGATGCCCATGCGGTTGCACAGCCGGGCCAGCTCGTTCACCAGGCCGATGTTGATGTTGCGGTAGGTGTTCTCCAGGATCTTTTCCATCTCCGCCACCGCCGGGCTGGAGACCTCTTTCACGTCGCCCTCCAGCACCGCCCGGTACATGGCGGCGATGACCTCTGTGGCGTCCTTGCCGACGCCGCCCACCACCTTGGGGGTGTTCTTGGTTTTGTAGATCAGGTTGCCCGGATCCACCCGCTCGGGGCTGAAGCCCAGGTAGAAGTCCTCGCCGCAGACAAGGCCGCTGCCCTGCTCCAGCAGCGGGCGGATCAGCTCCTCGGTGGTGCCGGGATAGGTGGTGGACTCCAGCACCACCATGGTGCCGGCTTTCAGGTGCTTGGACACGGCGATGGTGGAATCCCGCACGAAGCTGATGTCCGGCTCCTGGTGGGCGTCCAGCGGGGTGGGCACGCAGATGGCGATAAAATCCACGTCCTTGATAAAGCTGAAATCGGTGGTGGCGCGCAGTTTGCCGGCCTTGACGATCTCCTCCAGGTCGCTGTCCACCACGTCGCCGATGTAATTCCTGCCGGCGTTGACCATGTCCACCTTGGCCGCCTGCACGTCAAACCCGATGGTCTCGAACCCGGCCTTGGCCTTTTCCACCGCAAGAGGCAGGCCCACATACCCCAGGCCGACAACGCCCACCCGGATGGTCTTGTCTTCGATCTTTTTCAGAAGTTCTTGCTTCATCATGTTTTCCATTCGTCCTTTCGATGGTTTAAATACGTATATCCAGATATCGCAGGATATCTTTCCGAAACAGATGTCGCGGGCCCTTGCGCCAGCCTTTTAATTATACCGATCATTGGCCCTTTATGCAACTGCCTGCGCCCCGTCCTGTTTCCCTGGCGTAACATCCGGCGCCTTTGTGTAACGCTTTTTGGATATTCTGGTCCGGGCGCGGCCCGGCCAGCCAGGCAGTCCGTATTATTATAGCACTATTTCAGGTGAATTTCATCCCTTTCCCTGCAAATGCTACAATTTGTACACATATTGGCCGGCGGCGCCGGGCCGGGGGATGGGCGCAGGGTGCTCGCGTCACGCCGGGGCGGACTGCTCGCTGCCGGCCGCCGCCCGCATCCTGCGGCGCAGCACCAGGAAGCAGATCAGGTGTACCACCGCCGTGAGCCCCCAGGACACCGGGTAGGACAAATACAGACACAGCTGGGTGCGCTCCCACTGGAACAGGGTCATCACCCAGACGATCCGCAGCACGCAGGCGCCCAGGATGGACACCACCATGGGCAGCAGCGAGGAGCCCAGGCCCCGGACGCTGCAGGCCAGGCAGTCCATCCAGCCGCAGAGGAAATAGGTGGTGCAGACCACGCTCATCCGGTACAGGCCGTAGGTGATGACCTGGGCGTCGGGGGTGTAGATGGCCAGCAGCCAGCGCCCCGCCAGGTAGGCGCTGGCGCCCAGGGTGATACCCACCGCCGCCGACAGCAGCATACACCGGGCCACCACCTGGTCCACCCGGGCAAAGCGCCTGGCGCCCGCGTTCTGGCTGACAAAGCTCATGGAGGTCTGGGACACGGCGTTCATGCAGGTGTAGACGAAGCCCTCGATGTTGGAGGCCGCCGTGTTGCCCGCCATCACCGACGAGCCAAAGCTGTTCACCGACGACTGGATCAGCACGTTGGACAGGCTGAACACCATGCCCTGCACGCCGGCGGGCACGCCGATCCGCAGGATCTCCCGGAACTGCTCCGGGTCGATGCGAAGCTCGCCCAGCACCAGCCGGAACGCCCCGGTGTTGTGCTGCAGGCAGACCACGATCAGGTAGGCGGACACCGTCTGGCTGAGGATGGTCGCCAGGGCCACGCCCACCACCCCCAGGGAAAAGGCGATGACAAACAACAGGTTCAGGGCCACGTTGATGATGCCCGCCAGGGTGAGGAAGTACAGGGGCCGCCGCGTGTCGCCCACCGCCCGCAAAATGGCCGCGCCGAAGTTGTACACCAGCAGGCTGGGCGCGCCCACAAAGTAGATGCGCAGATACAGGGTGGCCTGGTCGATCACGTCGTCGGGGGTGCCCATCAGCTCCAGCATGGGCCGGGAGGCCGCCACCCCCACGAAGATCAGCAGCACGCCCCCCGCCAGCGCGGTGAGCATGGCGGTGTGTACCCCCTTGTGTACCGCGTCCATGTTTTTCGCCCCGTAGCTGCGGGCGATGAGCACGTTGGCGCCCACCGACAGCCCGATGAACAGGTTGACGATCAGGTTGATGAGCGCCGAGGTGGAACCCACCGCCGCCAGCGCCGTGTGGCCGGTGTAGCGGCCCACCACGATGATGTCCGCCGCGTTGAACAGCAGCTGCAGCACGCCCGAGCACATCAGCGGAAAGGAAAAGGTCAGGATCTTGCCCAGCAGCGGGCCGCTGGTCATGTTCATCTCATAGCTTCGCGCCAAGGAAAAACGCCCTCTTTCTCGGTTTTACATCCTTTTTACATACTTTCGTCCGTGTCCTATCATAGCACAGATCCGCCGGTTCGCAAGCCGCAATTTTCCAAAGGCGGCCCGCCGGCGGGCCGCGGCGGTTTGTTCTCTTGCATTTCACCGGCCATATCCTTTATAATAGGGATGGATCTTCCCCCGGCGGCCCCAGGGCCACGCGGGCCGGGGTCCGGATCGAAGCAACAAAGGAGAACTGTATTATGCGAACTGTCGGCACTACATCCCGCGGCGTGCGCTGCCCGGTGATCCGGGAGGGGGACGACCTGGTCAAGATCGTCACCGACGCCATCCTTGCCTGCGGCGAGGAGCAGCATATCGAGTTTCAGGACAAGGACATCGTGGCGGTGACCGAGGCGGTGGTGGCCCGCAGCCAGGGCAACTACGCCAGCGTGGACGCCATCGCGGCGGACTGTGCCGCCAAGTTCGGCACCGACACCATCGGCCTGACCTTTCCCATCCTGAGCCGCAACCGCATCGCCATCTGCCTGAAAGGCATCGCCCGGGCGTTCAAAAAGGCCTATATCCTGATGAGCTACCCCAGCGACGAGGTGGGCAACCACCTGTTTGACGAGGACCTGCTGGACGAAAAGGGCGTGAACCCCTGGAGCGACGTGCTCAGCGAGGAGAAGTACCGCCAGCTGTTCGGCTATGTGAAGCACCCGTTCACCGGCGTGGACTATGTGGAGTACTACGGCGAGCTCTTCCGCAGCCAGGGCTGCGAGGTGGAATTCGTCTTCGCCAACGACGTGCGGGCCATCCTGCCCTACACCAAAAACGTGCTCTGCTGCGACATCCACAGCCGTTTTCGCTCCAAGCGCCGGCTGGAGGCGGCGGGCGCCGAGAAAGTGCTGCTGCTCAGCGACATCCTCACCGCCCCGGTGAGCGGCAGCGGCTGCAACGAGAAGTTCGGCCTGCTGGGCTCCAACAAGGCCACCGAGGAGAGCGTGAAGCTGTTCCCCCGTGACTGCGAGACCTTTGTGGCCCGGCTGGCGGCCAGCCTGCGCGAGGCCACCGGCAAACAGATCGAGGCCATGGTCTACGGCGACGGCGCTTTCAAGGACCCGGTGGGCAAGATCTGGGAGCTGGCGGACCCGGTGGTGAGCCCGGCCTACACCCTGGGCCTGGAGGGCCAGCCCAACGAGCTGAAGCTGAAATACCTGGCGGACAACGACTTTGCCGATCTCTCCGGCGAGGCCCTCACCGCCGCCATCAAGGAGAGCATCACCCACAAGGACGCGGACCTGAAAGGCCAGATGGCCAGCCAGGGCACCACCCCCCGCCGCCTCACCGACCTGATCGGCAGCCTGTGCGACCTCACGTCCGGCTCCGGCGACAAGGGCACCCCCATCATCCTCATCCAGGGCTATTTCGACAACTTCGCCAAAGAGGAGAAGTGACGGCGGCCCGAACACCGCACACAAAAGCGGGCGCATCGTTTTGACGATGCGCCCGCTTTTTTCGCGTTGGCGCGGGGGTCAGTCCTCGAGGCGCCCGAAGCAGCGGAACAGATAGAACGTGTTGGCAAAACCGGTGAGCAGAACGATGAGCAGCGTCGTGGCTGCGGCGCCCATCGAGCCCCACCACTGGATGAAGAACCAGTTCGAAAGGATGTTCGCGGGGCCGGACACGGCGGACACGATGAAGTTGAACCTGAGCTTGCGCTGGGTGGTCATCAGGTTGCCGGCGATGGTGCGGAACGTGCCGGAGAAAAAGTAGCTCACCGCCAGCACCCGGAACACCGGCACCGCGTCCAGGTAGATCTCGCCGAACAGGATGCGGATCAGCAGCGGGGCGAACAGGAACAGCCCCCCGGAGATGATCGCGTTCAGGCCGCCCACCGCCGCCAGCGTGGCCTTGTAGTGCTGTATGCACCACTGCTTTTCCCGGTTGTGCCGCGCGAAATAGGGATACAGATACACCGCGATGGCCGACGGGATAAAGGTAAGCGCGGTGGGGATGGTGGTGGCCACCTTGTAGCTGGCCAGGATGGTCTCGTTGGGGTCCACGATGCCCAGCACGAACACGTCGGACAGATACAGCAGCTGGGACAGGCCGTTGGTGGCCATGGACAACAGCGAGATCTTGACAAGGTCCACCCGGTCGGTGCGGTCGATGGCGCCGGGGCGGCCCAGCAGCCGGAACAGCGGGAACCTGAGCACGCAGCCGGCGTAGACAAAGGTGAGCAGCAGCGCCAGGTATTTGCCCCAGACCAGGCCGTATTCCCGGGCCGCCACCGCGCCCAGGATGGAGCACACGCAGACGCACAGGGTATTCACCGTGTTGAGCGCCGCATACTCCCTGTTGCGCCTCTGCCCCCGGAGGTAGATGGTCATCCACTCGAAGATGAATTGCAGCGGCGGCAGCAGACACAGTGCCTGGATCATCCGGCCGCCGCCGGGGATGGAGAGGGGCAGCAGGGTGCCGATGAGCACCAGCAGCACCGTCAGCGCCCCGTCGGCATACAGGCCCACCCGCGCGCCGAAGCGGCACAGATCATCGTAGCAGGCCCTGTCGTCCGCCCGCTCGCTGCACAGCTGCAACAGCCCCGACACCACACCCAGCCCGTTGAGCAGCAGCACCAGGCTGTAGATGTTCCAGGCGTAGGTGAAGACCCCGTACGCCTCCTTGGAGATCAGCCGCACCAGCACCACGTTGCTGAGGAACGTGAGGATCTTGTTGATGACGCTGCTGCCGAAGATGTGGAAAAAGCCGGTTTGAAAAAGTTTTTTAAAAGCTCCCATGCCAAACCAACGTCCTTATGTAATTGCCTCTTCCCGGGCACTGCCGGCGGCCAGCCGCTCGCCCAGCTGGTAAGCCTGGGCCACGCAGTCTTCGATGGAGCAGTATTTCCAGTCGCCGTAGCGGCCGATGGTGTGGATGTGCTCCTGGGCGAGGCGGGCCTTGAGCTGCTCCTTTTCCCGCTGGGACTCCGCGGAGATGTGGACATAGGCCGGGTCCATCAGCACGCAGTTCCAGGCAAGCAGTTTGTGGGCGGTGACCAGCCCGGCCTTTTTCAGGTCGCACAGCACCCGGTCGAACCAGTCCTCCGGCCGGACCCGGGCGTCCTCCGGCAGGCCGATCTCCACATAGAGGCTCATCTTGTCCCGGTGGAGGATGTTGTTGTAGAAGCCCACCCGGTAGAACACCAGGTCGGGGTCCGGGTAGTAGATCCAGTGGACCGTCCGGTCTTCAGGGGGCGCGTCGAAGCCCAGGTTGAAGATCAGGACCTTGTTGGAGGTGTAGCTCGCCCGGTGGGGCAGGCCGCACATGCTGAGCAGCCGGGGGAACGGCATGGTGCTGATCAGCCGCCGGTAGTGTACCTCCAGATCACCCGCGACCGCCACCTGCCGGTCGGGCAGGATCCTTTCCACCTGCCGGCCCAGCCGGAGGCTGCCGGCGTCCACCTCTTTCAGCAGCTCCTCCACAAAGGCCGCCGCGCCTTTGGCGGAATAGAAGAACGTGTCGTTGTAGGTGCCGATCTTCTCCCCGCGAAAATGCCGGATGATCTCCGCAGGCTCCGCCTTTGGGAAAAAGTGGCCCATGGCGTCGATGTCCAGCTCGTTCAGGTCGCAGGAATAGAGCTTTTCGTTGTAGGGGATGAGGAATTTCTCGGCGATGGGCACGCCGAATTTCGCATACAGCATCTCCTTGAAGTTGGCGGGCGCTTCCCCGCCCCGCCCCTCGAACAGGCCGCACAGGCAGTCGATGAACTCCTCCTTGTCCAGCTGGCAGATGTTGAACTGAAAGGGGTAGTCCACATAGCGGCCGCGGTAGAAGATAAGGGTGCGCTTGTGGTTGTACACATTGTCCCCGCTTTGGAGGAACGGGGCGAACCTGCGCCGGAGCTGCTGCTGGCTGAAATGAAAAAAGTGGCCCGCGTAGTCCCAGACGAACTCCCCCGCGTAAAAGGTCCGGCAATATCCCCCCGCTTCACGCTCCTTTTCCAGGATGAGATAGGAGCCCGCCTTTAGCCGGGAGGCCAGCGCCAGGCCGGACACCCCGGCGCCTATGATCAGATTTTCGGTGTGGACCGCTGTTTTCATCTGCATCCCTCAAAGATCCAAAACGTGATACTCGCTGTACAATTCCTGTATCTTCTCTGGCGCGTAGTGCTCCAGAACATAGTCATGGCCCACCAGGTTCAGTTCCGGCGCCTTTTCGATAACGGAGCAAAAGGCGCGGTCGACCGCGTCGATGTCCATCGACGCCGGGGCCACGGCCCCCGGATGCTCATACCGGTAGACCACCTGCTTGCCTTTCGCCAGCGCTTCCATGAGCATCAGCGACAGCCCGTCGTGTTCCGGCAGGCGCACCAGCACCGAGATCTTCCGGTACATCTCTTCCATCTGCCCGGCGTCCAGTGTTCCGCAAAAGATGACATTGTCGGCGGCGGGCGTCTCGAAGCCCTTGTTTGCCACGATGTAAAAGGGGATGTCCGGGTGCCGCGCCGCCAGGGCCGTCACCAGCTCCGCGTGGTAGAACGTCTCTTTTCCCTGGGGGATGTAGGCCAGCGCGGCGTGGCGCGGCGGCACGCTTTGCAGCTCCATGGGCAGCTGCTGGGGTACGATGGGGATGAACTGCGCCCGGATGCCCACCGACGCCAGCTCCTGCCGAAGCAGCGGGCTGCACGCCAGGTGCATCGCGTGGTCATAAACCCGCAGCCGCCTGGGTGCGCGGAGGTAGTTGTACACGTCGGTGCCGATCCAGTGGATGATCAGCTTTTTGCGGCACAGGCCGGCGAACCGGACGATCCTTTCGCTGAAGTTGCCCACAACATACACCCGGTCCGCCCGGAGGATGCCCAGCGCCATGTCGAGCCTGCCCCGCCAGCCGCTGCCGCGCGGCGCAAAGAACCGGCGCTCGCCGGATGCCAAGAGCTTTTGGATGTGCTTCGTCTGGCCCGAACCCACAAGAAATATCCTCTGCACACTGCGTCTCCCCTTTTTATGCTTGCCTTTTCAGCTCCGCCCCTGAGCCCGCTTTTCCTCCATCAGCCGCCAAACCTGTTCCGCAATGCGCTGATAGGAGTATCCGGCCACATACGCCTCGTCCCGCCGGATGGTCACCTCGCCGGTGCGTTTCCACTCCTGGTATTTTTCCAGGATGTAGCCCTTGAGCGCGGGATAGGTCTCCTCGTGGCGGCACTGTTCGTAGCATACGCCGCCCAGCCGATGGATATTCTGCGCCGGCAGGCTGTGGGGCATGTCCCCCGTGACCACGTACGCGATGGGCTTGCCCGTCATCATATATTCGTAGGTCTTGCCGGTCCACATGCACTGGGCGCGGGCCTCGTTCCAGCCCGTTTGCAGCAGCACCGCCGCGCTTTGCTGCAGCGCGAAAGCCTGCTGGCGGGCAAGGACGCCCTTGTCCTCCAGAAAGGCCTCCGCCCCCTGCTTTTTCGCCATGGCAAGGGCCTCGCGCCCCTGCCCGCCGGCATAGACGAGGCGGGCGTGCTCCTCGTCCAGCACCCCCTCCTCTTTCAGCTCCCGCAGCAGCCGAAAGAAGACGCCCAGATCGGTTTTCTCCCCGTACAGCGTGCCGGTGAACACCAGGTCAAAGCGCCGGGGCGGCAGGGACGGCCGCCGCTCCGCCGGGTCGTATCCGTTGGTGACGACCTCCACCCGGGCGCCGGCGGGCTCGTTGATGTACAGCGAGTCCAGCACCTTGGTGAGGACGTCGGCGGCGGCGCAGTGCCGGCGGACGAAGCGGTCGTGCCGGCGGAACGCCAGCGGCGCGTCGGTGTGCTTTGCGTAGGGGTCGCGGAAGTCGGCGATCCACACGGCCCGGGGACACCGTTTTTTGATGCGCTCGGCCACCAGATGGGGCCAGGCGGGGCCATAGGTGGACACGATCACGTCAAAGTCCAGGGTCTTGTCCTTTAAAAAGGCCATCGTCTGGCTGTAGGAGATGCGCTCCTTTTCGTCCCGCACCGCCAGCAGCAGCTCCCTTTTCAACAGGGCCGGCTGGACGGGGCTCTGGCTGTACGCCGTTTGCTCCGCGCTTTGCACCTGGCCGGCGTTTTGGTGCTTGAGGGCCTCGTAGAGCTTCATCCGGCGGCCTTTGGGCACCTGCCAATACCGGTGGAACGCCGCCATGTCCCGCTCCAACAGCACGTCCTTTTTCTGCCCGCCCGGGCCGAACTCCTTTTGGTCGGTGAGCACCGTGATCTCCGCCTCGGGATGCGCCGCCCGGATGTACTTCGCGATCTTGGTCCACCGCACCGAGGCGATGGACTGGAGCGGCGCGATGTATTCGCTGATGATCAGGATCTTCATCGTATCCGCCTTTTCTCCGCGGCCTCTCAAGGCGCGGAATATATTTTTTTGCCCAGCAGCGCAAGGGCCGCCGCGGCGCGGTTTTTCGCCCGGGCGTTTTTGTCCAGCAGCATCTGCCGCCGGTAGCCCTTTAAAAAGCGCCAGATCCTCTCTTCCGCCTGCCGCACCGCCTCGTCCGATCGGTCGGCCCCTTTCATCCAGCGCAGCACCTGGCTGTAAGAGCTGAACCTGCGGGCGTTGGCCGCGGGGAGGTATTCCGGGCAGTTGGCCTCCACGAAAGCCACGATCTCATCCGCCGCGTCCAGCTGATCGAACATCCGCGGGCTGAAAGTCTGGTGCATGATGCTTTCGGGGTTCTCCCGGTAGGCGTAGAGCTTTTGGGGGATGTAGACCACCTTGTCCGCCTTATAGAGCACCTTGTATAAGGTGAACAGGTCCTCGTACAGCCGGCCCCGGGGGAAACGAAAGCCCTCCAAAAGGCTCCGCTGGTAGAGCTTGCCGCAGGCGCTGGTTTCAAAAGGCCGCTGGTAGAGCATACGCTCCATCGCCTCGGGGCCCGTGAACGCCGCCGCGCCGCCCCGCCGGGGCGGAAAGGGGGCGTCCTCCCGGGCCACCGCCAGCAGATCGCACACCACCACGTCCGCCCGGGCCCGCCGGGCCTCTTCCAGCAGGGTGGCCGCCAGGTCCGCGGACACCCAGTCGTCGCTGTCCACAAAGGTGACGTACTCCCCTCCTGCCTCCGCAAAGCCCGCGTTGCGGGCGTCGGACAGGCCGCCGTTGGGTTTGTGAAGAACGCGGATGCGCCGGTCGCAGGCGGCCAGTTCGTCGCAGATCCCGCCGCTGCCGTCGGTGGAGCCGTCGTCCACCAGGATGATCTCCAGCTCCTCCAGGGTCTGCCGCTGTATGCTGGCCACACATGTATGCAGGTACCGGGCCACGTTGTACACGGGAACGATCACACTGACCTTTGCCTGCTTCATGCCCGGGCCCTCCGCAGATAAAATTTCCCCAGCCGGGCGGCCTGTCCGGAAAGCTCCGGGACGGCCGCGCCCCTGGCCCTGTGTCCCCGGGGCAGGGCGCTGGCCCATTCCGCCGGGTCTTCCAGCGCCAGCTGCCGGGCGTTTTCCGCCACCACAGCCTGTGCCGGCACCCTGTCGGAAAACAGGCAGGGCAACCCGTTGGCCTGAGCCTCCAGCGCCACCACCGGCAACCCCTCGTAAAGGCTGGGCAGGCAAAACACATCCATGGCGGAGTAGAGCTTGTTCACATCCGCGCGGGCGCCGGTGAATACCACATCGTCTTGCAGCCCTGATCCCGCGACCTTGTCTTTGATCTGCTGCGCAAGTTCCCCTTCTCCCACAAGAAGCAGTCTGGCGTTCGGGCATTGCCGTTTGAGCGAAGCAAAGACCTGCACCAGAAACGCGTGGTTCTTGGCATAGGTGAACCGCCCCACATGCCCTGCCACAAACGCCTCCTGCGGTATGCCCAGCTCCCGCCGCAGCCGCGCGCGGGCCGCAGGGTCGAAAGCAAACTTTTCGGTTTCGATGGCATTGGGCATCACGCGGACCCTGCCCTTTTCAAAAGCCCGGTCACCGTACATCCAGCGCCCGGCTTTTTCGCCGCAGGCAAGCCAATCGGTGGCAAACAGTTTATTGAAAGGCCGAAGCAGATACTTCAGCAAGGTCTTTTTGCCCTCGCCCCAGTGGGCGGTGGAGTGGTTGTGGCAGATCCGCACCGGCACGCCGGCGCGCCAGGCGGCGAACAGCGCGAACACCGACATGGTGGACAGATGGGCGTGGACGATCTGATACCGCCGCTGCCTGAACGCCCGGTACAGCGCCCGGTGGTAGGCCAGCGGCCGGCTGTAAGGGGGGATGGGGCAGATGCCCGCCCCCAGGCGCTCCAGCTCCGCCCGCTGGGGGAACGTGCTGTTTTCGGCAAAGTAGAAGTCAAACTGTATCTGCTCATGGTCGATATGGCGATAATAATTCATCACCACCGTCTCGATGCCGCCGCTGTCCATGCGGTTGAGCACCTGGGCCACCCGCAGAGGCTGTGCTGCTGTGTTCATCCGGCGCTCACCTGCCCTTTATGCGATCTTCTCGTCGTTCTTCATGCCGCCGAAAACGGTCATGAAAAGGATCTTCACGTCCAGCCAGAGGCTCCAGTTCTCGATGTACCAGATGTCGTACTTCACCCGTTTCTCGATGCTGGTGTCCCCCCGCAGGCCGTTCACCTGGGCCCAGCCGGTGATGCCCGGCCGCACCTGCTGGCGCACCAGATAGAGGGGGATCTCCTCCTTGAAGTGGTTCACATGGAACGGGATCTCCGGCCGGGGGCCGATGAGGCTCATGTCCCCCTTGAGCACGTTGAAGAACTGGGGCAGCTCGTCGATGCTGTACTTGCGGATGAAGCTGCCGAACCGGGTCTTGCGGGGGTCGGCGTTGGTGCTCCAGCCGGTGTCCTCGGTGCCGGTGATCCGCATACTGCGGAACTTGTACATCCGAAAGATCTTTTTGTCACGGCCCACCCGCTCCTGCCGGAAGAGGATGGGCCCCGGGCTGGAAAGCCGCACGCCGATGGCCGCGAAGAGCATCACCGGGCTGGTGAGCACGATCAGCACCAGCGAGCCGACGATGTCCATGCAGCGCTTGACGATCCGCCAGAGCACGTTGTCCAGCGGGGTGGTCCGCATATTGATCAGCTTGGTGCGGCCCACCACGTCGATGGTGGGGTGGTCGGGGATGAAGTCGTTGTAAAAGGGGATGATGCTGATCCGCACGCCGGTCTTGTCGGCGGTGGCCAGCACCTGGCGCATGAAGCCGATCTCGTCCGGCTCCAGCGCCGCCACCACCTCGTCCACCCCGCCGGCGCTGAGCACCGCCTCCAGCTGCTCAAAGGCGCCCAGCCGCGGCCCCAGACCGGGGCACTCCCGTTCGCTCACATAGCCGTCCAGCGCAAAGCCCATGTGGGGGTTGCGGCGCAGGTCCTCGGCGTACTGGCAGGCAAAGTGGCCGCTGCCCACCACCACCACATGTTTCTGGTTGTAGCCCAGCTTGCGGTAGTGGCGCAAAAAGCTGCGCACCACCGCCCGCTTGCCGATGACCAGCAGGGTGGAATACAGCCAGAAGAGGAACAGCGCCACCCGGGAGAATTCACTCATCCGCACCAGGTACATCAGCGCCATAAGGGCCAGCACGCCCACCCCGTTGATCAGCCCGATGGTGAGGCTCTCGGTGCCCATCTCCTTGAACCGGTAGGAGCCGTAGAGCCGGGCGAACAGGTACACCGCCACGATCGCCCCGCTGTATGCCAGCGCCATGCCCCAGTACAGGGGCTCGTCGATCCAGACAAGGGCGCCCTGGTGGCCGTCGATCAGGAAATACTTGGTGAACAGGGCGGCAAAATAGGCCGCAAAGATCAGCAGCGCGTCCGAGAGCAGGTTCAGTTCATTGACCAGCCGCTGGTTTTTTCGGATCATCCCTGTTTCCCCTTTCTTCGGATCTTTTCGCCGGTATATCTGATTTATTATACCACAAAGCCCCCTGTTTCCAAGCTGATCGCGGCCATTTTGCGCCGCCCGGCGCTCAGCCCCGGCGGGCGTTGTGTTCGGCGATGATGCGCTCGATCTGGCGCGCCGTGTCCTCCACCTCCCGGCGGAACATCCGGCTGGAGACCCGCAGGGTGCCGTGGCCCAGGATGATCAGCTGTTCGGCGCCGTCGCTGGTGACCACCCGCACCCGGCGCTCCTTTTCCAGTTTGCCCAGCTCGTAGGTCACCTTTTCAATGTAGGCGTCGGCGGTCTCCGCCTCTTTGGTATAGACCACCCAGACGCCCCCCTGCCGCTCCACGCCGCCGGCGCCGCCGGACACCCGCCAGGCGTCGAAGACCAGGATCAGGGTACACTGGTGGAACCCCTGGTAGTTGCAGAGGATCTGGATGAGCGCCTCCCGGGCGGCACAGAGATCCCGGCCGGCCAGCTCTTTCAGGTCCGGCCAGTCGAAGATCACGTTGTAGCCGTCCACCAGCAGATACTCCCTCTTTTCTTTCCAGGGGGCCGCCGGGGGCGCCGGCGTCTGCTCCCGGGCGCTGCGGAACAGCTCCCGCCGCTGCACCGGGCCGTAGGTGCGCTCGAAGATGGCCGCCAGCTGGGCGTCCTCCTCCAGGCTGCCCGACGCTGGGCGGGCGGCGGGCGCCGGCGCGGGCGCCGGGGGCTCTTCTTCGGCCTCCAGCCGCACCCGATTCTCCAGGTGCATTTTTGCAGCTGCTTCCCGCCAGGGCACCACCACCCCTGCTCCGTGACTGCAAAACACGGAGTCAGCGGGGTTTTCGGTGTCCCGCTCGGGATCATACCCAACCGCCGCGATGACCTGCTCCGCGTTATGGCAGGGCTCGTAGCCCTTCACCGTAACGCTCAGCCGTCCGTCGCCCTTGGTGTAAGCCGCCACCTGGGCGGCGTAGCCGGTCATCTCCGACACTGGCGCCTCGCCCGTGAGCAAAGCAGTCTCGCCCAGCGTCTCGGGCGGGTCGAACCGGCCGCTCATCCGCTGCACATCCGCCATGGCGCGGCCGAGATTTGCAGCGGGCACCTCCAATCGGAAGGCATACCAAGGTTCCAGCAGAACATTCTCTGCCTGCATCAATCCGTGCCGCAGTGCCCGGAAGGTGGCCTGGCGGAAATCGCCGCCCTCGGTGTGTTTCAGGTGCGCTTTGCCCGCCACCAACGTGATTTTGATGTCAGTGATGGGGCTGCCGGTAAGCACGCCCGGATGCCGACGTTCCGCCAGGTGGCTCAAAATCAGCCGCTGCCAGTTTCCATCCAGCTCGTCCTCGCTGACGGCGCTTTCCAGCACAAGGCCGCTGCCCCGCTCGCCCGGCTCCAGCAGCAGATGCACCTCGGCGTAGTGGCGCAGGGGCTCGAAGTGGCCCATGCCCACCACCGGGGCGGCGATGGTCTCCTTGTAAACGATGCTGCCCGGGCCAAAGGACGCCTCCAGCCCGAAGCGGCTTTTCAGCTGGTGGGCCAGCACCTCCTGCTGGACCTTGCCCATCAGCCGCGCCTGTACCCGGCCGGCGGCCTCGTTCCACTCCACCTGCAAAAGGGGGTCCTCCTGCTCCAGCAGCCGCAGCTTTGCCAGCAGGGTGGCCTCGTCGCATCCCGCCGGGGGCAGCACCTGGCAGGCCAGCACCGGCTCCAGGGCGGGGGCGGCGGCATTCTCCTCCTCCCCCAGCCCCTCGCCGGGCCAGGTGTGCTCCAGGCCGGTGACGGCGCACACCGTGCCCGCCGCGGCCTCGGCCAGGGGGGCGTATTTCGCGCCGGAGTACAGCCGCAGGCCGTCCGCTTTCTGCTGCCAGGCTTCGCCGGCGGCGGTGCGGCCCGAGAGCAGGGTCTTGGCTTTCAGGCTGCCGCCGGTGACCTTGATGTGGGTCAGCCGCGCGCCGGCCTCGTCCCGGGATATTTTAAACACCCGGGCCCCGAAAGCCGCCGGCCACACCGGCACGGGGGCCCACCGCTCCAGCCCCGCCAGCAGCTCCTCCACCCCCTGCAATTTAAGGGCCGAGCCGAACCAGCAGGGAAAGGCCCGCCGGGCGGCGATGAGGCCGGCAATGGTCCCCTCGCCCAGCGCGCCTGTGTCCAGGTATTCCTCCAGCGCGGCCTCGTCCAGGCCGGCCAGCTCCTCGGCCAATTCCCCGGCGGGCAGCGAAAAGTCCGCGAAGCCGCCGCCAAAGGCGGCGGTGAGCGCCGCCAGCACCGCCGCCCGGTCTGCCCCCGGCAGGTCCATCTTGTTGACGAACACAAAGGTGGGCACCCGGTGGCGCGCCAGCAGCCGCCACAGGGTGCGGGTGTGGCTCTGCACCCCGTCGGTGCCGCTGACCACCAGCACCGCGCAGTCCAGCACCTCCAGGGTGCGCTCGGCCTCGGCGGAAAAATCCACGTGGCCGGGGGTGTCCAGCAGGGTGATCAATGCGCCGGGCAGCGGAAGCACTGCCTGTTTGGCAAAGATGGTGATGCCCCGGCGGCGTTCCAGCGCGTCGGTGTCCAGAAAGGCGTCTCCGTGGTCCACACGGCCGGGCTTTTTCAGCCGCCCGCCCCGGTAGAGCAGCGCTTCGCTGAGCGTGGTCTTGCCGGCATCCACATGAGCCAGGATACCAACGGTGATGCGTTTCATGTCGTATTCTCCCCGCTTCGTTCTCTTCTTCTGTATTGTATCATACTTTGATAAAATGTCCATTGCAACAGGAGCGCCAGATGCTTTATAATAACAGGGGCAATCCTTTGGAGGTGACCGCTGTTGCGATTCAAAATACTGAAAGGCCGCTCCGCCGGGTGGTGGGGTTGTGCCGCGGTTTTGGGCATCGCATTTTTTGCGATGCTGGTGTTCAATTTCCTCACACCGCTGATCTCAGACGACTACACCTATCTTCTCCGATATCCCACCAGCGAGCCGGTGGAGAATTTGGGCGACATTATTGAGTCTCAGATTGCCCACTACATGCAGTGGGGCGGGCGGACCATTGTCATCAGCCTGAACCAGATTTTTCTATGGCTCGGCAAGTGGCTTTTTAACCCGTTGAACGCCGCCATGTTCTGCGTCTTCGTTTGGGCCTGCGCCAAGCTGGCCGTCGGTCGCCGGCCGGTCCATCCCCTCCTTCTGGTGGTCGTGCTGGCCGCGCTGGTCCATTTCAATCCCTGCTTTGGCGCGGTGAACCTGTGGCTGTGCGGCTCCTGTGGGTATCTGTGGCCTCTTGCTCTGTGTCTGTTGTTCTTACTTCCTTATCGTCTGGCGCTGGACGGACTGGAACTGCGGGGTGCCGGGGCTGCCGCGGGCATTTTCTTTCTCGGACTTGCCGCCGGCTGGGGCAACGAAAACACCAGCGGCATGGCAGTGCTGGCCGCAGCGGTCTTTCTGGTCTTGCTGCGGGTTTTCCTCAAAAAGGTTCCTCTGTGGGCGTGGACCGGCGCGGCGGGCTGTCTTACAGGTTTTCTTCTGCTGATGTGCGCGCCCGGGCAATGGGTGCGTTTTGAATACGCCGGCAGCGACGGGCGCAGCTTTTTGACCGTATATGCCACCCGCATCATGAACGCGACCCACAGCCTGTTTCTCTACGGTGCCTGGCTGCTGGTGGCCTTCGGAGCATTGTACGGCCTGCTCATCCTGACAAAGCCCGGCGCAAAGGCGCTGGTGCTGCCGGCAGTGTTCTGTCTCCTGGGCCTGGCGGCAAACTACGCGCTGATTCTCTCTCCTGTATATTACATTCGTTCCTTCTACCCCGTTCTGGCGATGCTGGTCTGCGCCGATGCCGGTTGCATCGCTGCCTTGGCGCAGACCCGTGTGGACACAGACCGCCTGCTGCGCGGCGCCCTTGCCGGGCTGTTCAGCGTGGTGCTCGTCTACGATCTTGCGATTGGCGGCTATGACATACTGAACTATTTCACCATGCGCCTTGTGCGGGACGGGGAGATCACCGCGGCGGTGCAGGCCGGCGAGACGGACGTGGAAACTTATGCGGTGTTCCCCTACACCCGCTTCTGCGGCGCCTGGGGCCAACCGGATATCCGTCAGGATCCCGGCAACTGGGTGAACAAAAACATGGCCCTGCACCTGGGTGCGGGCAGCATCCGCGCCGTGGAACAGCACTACTACCCCTTCCCCGGTTACGATGATTTTTCCAACACAGTGGACAAAGAGATGAGCCTCGCGCTGGAATAAAAAACAAAAGCCTCCCCGCGAACGAACCGCGGGGAGGTTTTTTGTTATTCTGCAGCAGGTTTTGCAAAATTCGGCGTACGCTCCCGGGGCAGCAGATAGAGCACACAGGGTAAAAGCCACAGGCACACGTTGATGCAGGGCCAGGCAAAGTGCCCTTCCATAAAGGCGTGGGCCAGCATCACCACGAGGCAAGCACTCTCGGTCACCGCCCCCTTTTTCATCAGCCGCCACAGCAGCACCGTCACGGAGCCCCAGAGCAGAAGGCTTTCCACCGGACCGCCGTAGATCCACTGTGCCACATAGAAATTATCCACAACAAAGCCCGAATCGGTCAGCCGCTGGCCAGCGATGGCGATGGAGCTGCCGGTCAAAGCCTGGTTGGCGAGCATCAACCGGCCGGTGAAAAGGCCGTCCAGACGCGTCCAGAAGCCGCTGTCGGCACGGTAGAGCAGGCCGCTCAGAAGACTTGCTGCAAAGGCTGCCGCCGGCGCGGCGCTCACCAGCCCCCGCACCCAGACCGGTTTTGCAAGGCCCGGAGCAAAACGCAGCACCGCAGCCAGTAAAATCAGCAGCGCGATGCAGACGGTGGCGGCGCGGCTGTCCGGCCCCTGGTCGCAAAACACCAGCGCCGCGGCCAGCAGCGCGAAATCAAACCACTTCAAATTTTTGGCCTGCCGCCAGCAGACATACATGATGCAGATGGCCAGCAGGATCGCGCCGGTAAGGTTGAACCAGCCATAGCCGAAACTGTCGCGGCCACGAGCGCCAAGAGATGGATCGCCATTGGTAAGCGTTTTAATCCATCCCATCGCGGCGCTTGTCACCACAGCCAGGAAGCTGGCCGCGCTCACCGCAAGTCCTGTTTTCAAGGCTTGCCGCATTCGTACATCCTTCGCCGCCAGGAAAAACATCATGCCTGCAACGACCCAAAACTTTCCGTTGTTCAAAAACACCCAGCGGAACACAAAGAAGAAGCAGTACCCGGCTCCCAACTGAAGGCCCGAGTAGCGGGTGAAAAACACCAGCTTCAGAATAATGAGCCAGAAATAGATGATCTCCAGCTTCGGAGCCAGGAACCCATACCATGAGGCGGTCGTCTCCCGCACATAGCTGTTCATAAAGAACATATCAAACTGCAAAAGAGCCATTGCAACGACGAACAGCCAGCTGCCGATCTGCACCCGCGTTTCGCCGCCCCAGCCACCAAATAGAAGGCGTTCATCGGTCAGCGCCGCGTGCAACTTATCCTTCCATCCGCCCTTTGTGAGGAGGGCGCATCCGCCAAGCCACAGCAGACCCAACGTCCAGCCGATCAGGACCAGATCCAGATAACCGTAAATGCCCGTGGTAAACAATCTCGCCAAATCTTTTCTCTCCTTCGGGCCGACGCCGCCGGCGCCGCTTGTTTTTCAATTTGTGCACAAAGGCCATTTTATTCTGTGTGCATCTCAATTATAGTGGTTTTCATCCCCGTTGTCCACTTCTTCTGCGCCCACCGTTCATTGAAATCCCGCGGGTTTTATGGTATCATAATAAGCACTTTTACGCTCCGCTGTTCTGAAAGGAGGAGTCCGCCCTGAAAGCGAAATGGAACGCGGCTCCGCTGCCCGCGAAGCTGGCAGCCGCCATGGCCGCATTGGTCTTTCTGGCCATGCTGGCGCTCAACTGTCTGACGCCCTATGTGGCGGATGACTATACCTTCTCCTTCAGCTACGCCACCGGCGAGCGGCTGACCGGGCTTTGGAGCGTGCTGCAAAGCCAGTGGTACCACTACTTCCACTGGAGCGGCCGGTTTCTCATCAAGTGCCTTGCCCAAGGCTTCACTGTTCTGCCCAAGATCGTGTTCAATCTGCTGAACGCGGCGGTGTACGCCGGTCTCGGCCTTGTACTGCACCGACTGGCGATCGCGCGAAAGCGGCATTTTGAGCCGGCGGTGCTGGCGCTCATCTACCTGAGTCTGTGGATGGTCGCGCCGGTGTTCGGCCAGACGAACCTCTGGATGTGCGGCTCGGTGAACTACCTCTGGGCCACTTTTTTCTGCATGGCGGCGCTCATTCCCTATGCGCTGCACCTGAACCGGGCCTTTTCCGCGCGCCGCTGGCTGGCGCCGGTTTGCCTTCTGGCGGGGCTTGTTGCCGGCTGGTCCAGCGAAAACACCAGCGCCGGGTTGCTGGTGGCGCTGGTGCTGTGTGTCGGGTTCTTCCTCTGGCGGGACAAAAAAGCTCCCCTCTGGGCCTGGCTTGGCCTTGCGGGCGCGCTGCTGGGCTTCGCGCTGCTGATCCTGGCGCCGGGCAACTACCAGCGTCAGGACGCCGCCGCCGATCCCCGCGGCCCGCTGACCGTGCTGGCGGTGCGTTTCCTCTCCGCCCTAAACCAACTGGTGAGCGGCGGCGGGCTGGTGCTTCTAGTACTCTTCGGCGTGCTCTTCTGCCTGCTGGCACTTCAAAAGCCGAGTGTGTCCGGGCTGTTCTGGCCCCTGGCCCTCTTTGCCGCGGCCATGGGCGCGAATTTTGCCATGATCCTTTCGCCGGTATACTATCCCCGCTCCACCCACGGTGTGTTCACCTTCCTCACCGCCGCCTGCGCTGCTTGCGCGGTGCAGCTGGAGGGCAAAAGCATCCGCTGCGCGCTGGCTGCCGGCGCCGCCGGGCTCACCATGGCGGCGGCAGTGCAGTTCGTCTGGGCAGGATACGACATTGCCAGTTTCTTTGTGATGAAACAGACCCGGGAACAGGCCCTGCTGGCCGAGGCGGCGGCCGGGAATACCGAAGTGGTGACCTACGCCATTGAGCCTTACACCCGCTGGTGCGCCGGCTGGGGCCTGCCCGACCTGCGCCAGGACCCCGAGGACTGGGTCTGCGCGGACACCGCGAAGTATTACGGGCTGGAAAGCCTTTCGGCCGACGAAGCCCGCACCTATCCCTTCCCCGGCAAGACCAATACCGCTTTTGAGACCGGTGAGATCCCGGACATCTGACAGAAAAACCAAGGCCCCACGGACAGTTGCCCGCGGGGCCTTAAGTTTTGTTTACAGTGTTCCGCCGTTGATGAGGTATTCCGCCAGTTCCACATCGTCTTTATCCACAAAGATCTTGTATTCGGTGGCGGCACGGGTGAGGAACGGGAGCACCTGCCCGTTCATGGCGCGGGGCATCAGGTCATCGGTGTGCTGGCGCACCCAGAATTTCACGCCGCCCTCCTGCAGGGCCATGCGGGCCGCCCCCACCTGCACCGCATCGTAGGTATACAAGACCAACCGCTTGCGAAAAAAGCCTGTCAGGAATTTCATACGCCTCCTCCTTTCAGGGGACGCAGGATGTTCAGCTGATGTAGATGCTCAGGATATTCAGCAAAATTTCCACGCTCTTGTCCATCTTCTCAGCGGTGATGTACTCGCAGGGCCCGTGGAAGTTGAAGCCGCCGGTGCCGAGGTTCGGGCAGGGCAGCCCCATAAAAGACAGCCGCGCGCCGTCGGTGCCGCCGCGGATGGGCACGATCTTCGGCTCCAGCCCCGCCTGCTTCACCGCCAGCTGGGCGTTCTCGATCAGGTGATAGTGGGGCAGGATCTCCTGCTCCATATTGTAGTAGCTGTCCTTCAGTTCCAGCACCGCGGTGCCCGCGCCGTACTTTGCGTTGATGGCATCTGCGGCGGCGGTCATCGCTGCCTTGCGGGCGTTGAATTTCTCCATATCATGGTCGCGGATGATGTACTCCAGTTTCGCCTCGCTCACCGTGCCGCTCATCTCACACAGGTGATAGAAGCCCTCGGTGCCCTCGGTGTGCTCCGGGCGCTCATCGGCGGGCAGCATGGCGTGCAGCTCCACGGCGATGTTCTGGGCGTTCTTCATCAGGTCTTTGGCACTGCCGGGATGCACCGAGAAGCCGTGGATGGTGACAAAGGCCGAAGCGGCGTTGAAGTTCTGATACTCCAGCTCGCCCACGTCGCCGCCGTCCACCGTGTAAGCATAGTCGGCGCCGAAGCCCTTGACGTCGAACAGGTCGGCGCCCTCGCCCACCTCCTCGTCGGGGGTGAAGGCCACGCAGACCTTGCCGTGGGCGATGCCCTCCTTCTGCAGCCGTTCCACGGCGGTGAGGATCTCCGCAATACCCGCCTTGTCGTCCGCGCCCAACAGGGTGGTGCCGTCGGCGGTGATGAGGGTCTGGCCCTTCCAGTTCGCCAGCTCGGGGAACTGCGCCACCCGCATATACTCGCCGGTGCCGGTGAACAGAACGTCGCCACCGTCGTAGTTCTCGATGACCTGGGGCTTCACGTTCTCGCCCGGGGCGTCGGGGGCGGTGTCCATATGAGCGATGAGGCCGATGGCGGGTTTATCCTCCAGACCGGGGGTAGCGGGCAATACACCGTAGACGTAGCAATTCTCGTCCACCCGCACGTCCTGCAGGCCCAGCTCCTTCATCTGCTGTTCCAGCAGACGGGCCAGGTCAAACTGGCGGGCGGTGCTGGGGTGGGTGGCGCTGTGGTCGTCGGAAGTGGTGTAGATTTTCGCGTAATCAAGGAAACGCTCGTAGGCGCGCATGGGCTTCGCCCTCCTTACTTTATCTTTGCTTGTATTGTAGCACAGGGCGGGCAAAATAGAAAGGGGCGTGCCAGAGCGTCGAAATCGCGCCGTCCCCTTGGAAATTTGTTACTTTTATGATATGATTGTTACCGTATATGACTAAGGAACGCGCGCCTGCGCACAAGGATATACCTTTTGGGAGGTTTAAAAAGAATGAACAGCAGCTATTTTAGCGGCAAGACCCTTCTCATCACCGGCGGCACCGGCAGCTTCGGCAACACGGTGCTCAAGCATTTTCTGGCCAGCGACATCGGCGAGATCCGCATCTTCAGCCGCGACGAGAAAAAGCAGGACGACATGCGCCATGAGGTGCAGCAGAAGCACCCGGAACTGGCGGGCAAGCTGCGTTTTTACATCGGCGACGTGCGGGACATCTCCAGCGTGCGCAGCGCGGTGCGGGGCGTAGACTACATCTTCCATGCCGCGGCTCTGAAGCAGGTGCCCAGCTGTGAGTTCTTCCCCATGGAGGCCGTGCGCACCAACATCATCGGCACCGACAACGTGCTCACCGCCGCCATCGACGCGGGCGTGAAGAAGGTGGTTTGCCTGTCCACCGACAAGGCCGCCTACCCCATCAACGCCATGGGCATCTCCAAGGCGATGATGGAAAAGGTCATCGGCGCGAAAGCCCGCACCGTCAAGGCGGAGGACACCACCATCTGCTGCACCCGCTACGGCAACGTGATGTGCAGCCGGGGCAGCGTCATTCCCCTGTTCATCGACCAGATCAAGGCGGGCAAGCCCATCACCATCACCGACCCGGACATGACCCGTTTCCTCATGAACCTGGACGAGGCGGTAGACCTGGTTCAGTTCGCCTTTGAGCACGCCAACCCCGGCGACCTGTTCGTGCAGAAGAGCGACGCCTCCACCATCGGTGTGCTGGCCAAGGCGGTGCAGCAGTTGTTCGGCGACACCGGCACCCAGGTCATCGGCACCCGCCACGGCGAGAAGCTCTACGAGACGCTGATGACCAAAGAGGAGCGGGTGCGCAGCGAGGACATGGGCGGCTACTTCCGCGTGTCCGCCGACGGCCGTGACCTGAACTACGATAAGTTCGTGGTGAAGGGCGAGGTGCACACCCAGGCGGACGAGAGCTACACCAGCCACAACACCCGTCTGCTGACCGTGGATGAGACGGTGGCCAAGATCATGACCACCGAATACGTGCAGAACGAACTGGCGAACTGGGGCAAATAAGGCCCTCCCACTTTTGAAAAAGGACGGCGACACCATGCACAAAAACACCCCCATCCTCATCACCGGCGCCGGAGGTTTCATCGGCAAGAACCTGGTGGCCACGCTGAAGGCCCAGGGCTTTGCCGACCTGATGCTGTTTGAAAAGGACGACACCCCCGAGACCCTGGCGGAGTACGCCGCCAGGGCAGGCTTTGTGTTCCATCTGGCGGGCATCAACCGCCCCAAGGACCCCAGCGAGTTCTATGCCGGCAACTCCGGGCTCACCGACGTGCTGCTGGAGCTGCTGGCCAAGGCGG
The DNA here is from genome assembly GCA_019116345.1 of Candidatus Allofournierella merdipullorum. Taxonomy (GTDB): domain Bacteria; phylum Bacillota; class Clostridia; order Oscillospirales; family Ruminococcaceae; genus Allofournierella_A; species Allofournierella_A merdipullorum. The sequence goes on from DXBV01000063.1 coordinate 41,309, forward strand.
AACAGCCCGCCCCGGTGCTGGTGACCAGCAGCACCCAGGCCGCTCTGGACAACGACTACGGCCGGAGCAAGGCCATGGCGGAGGCGGCGGTGTACGCCTACGGCGAAAAGACCGGCGCGCCGGTGTATGTGTTCCGGCTGCCGGGGGTGTTCGGCAAGTGGTGCCGCCCCAACTACAACAGCGTGGTGGCCACCTTCTGCCACAACGCGGCCCACGGCCTGCCTCTTGAGGTGCGGGACCCTGCCTATTCCCTGCCTCTCGTTTACATCGACGACGTGGTGCGCGCCTTCATCGCCGCCATGGACGGCGAGACCGTCACCGACGGCCAAACGCCTGCCCACTGCCGTGTGGAGCCGGAGCATGTGACCACCCTGGGCCACCTGGCCGGGGTCATCGGCGGCTTTGCGGAAAACCGCAAGACGCTGGAAGCGCCGTATCTTGCGGCGGGCAGCCTTGAAAAGAAACTCTATTCCACCTGGCTGTCCTACCTGCCCACCGACCAGTTCTCCTACCCGCTGAACATGCATTGCGACGCCCGGGGCAGCTTTACCGAGTTCCTGCGCACCCCCGAGCGTGGCCAGGTGAGCGTGAATATCTCGAAGCCCGGCATCGTGAAGGGCAACCACTGGCATCACTCCAAGAATGAGAAGTTTCTGGTGGTGAGCGGCCGGGGCGTCATCCGCTTCCGCAAGCCGGACGAGGAGACGGTTTACGAATACTTTGTCTCCGGCGACAAGCTGGAGGTGGTGGACATTCCCACCGGCTACACCCACAACATCGAGAATCTTGGCGAGGGTGACATGGTGACTCTGATGTGGGCCAACGAGGCCTTCGACCCCGAGAACCCCGACACCATCCCCCTGGAGGTGTGACCGATGGCGCAGGCTGCCTCTGAGCCGGCAAAGCCGACGGTCCGCATCGGGTTTACCGCGTTCCACTGCGATTTTGACCCTCAGCACAATCTCATCACCGACCTGCTGCGCCGGCGTTTTGACGTGCAGGTGTGCGACGAGCCGGACTTTATGTTCTGCGCCGACTTCTGGTTCGGCGCCCACCGGTTCGATTTGAACAAGCTGGAGTGCGTGCGCATCGGCTACACCGGCGAAAACGACAACGCGAATTTTTCCGCCTTTGACTATTTCATCGGGTTCGAATACATCGATTACCCCGACCGGTATTTCCGCTGCCCGAACCTGCTGTTTGAATGCGACCTGTCCGCCTGGCAGCCGCTGGAGGATGTGGACGCTTTTGCCGCGTCCAAAACCCGCTTTTGCAATTTCTGCTTCAGCCACCCCTCCGAGAACGGCGTCCGGGAGGACATGGCGCGCCTTTTGAGCGCCTACAAAGAGGTGGACTGCTGCGGCCCCATTCTCAACAACACCCAGCCGGGGGTGGACCCGGAGCTCTGCCGCATCCCCCGGGACGAGAAGTCCCGCCGGGTGGCCGAGAGCCGCTTCACCATCTGCTGCGAGAGCACCAGCCGGCCGGGTTTTGTCACCGAAAAGATCTGGGAAGCCTTGAAGAACCACAGCGTCCCCATCTACTACGGCGACGAGACCGTCACCCGCATCTTCAACCCCAAAGCCTTCGTGAACCTGCACGACTTCGCCTCGCTGGAGGAGGCGGCGGAGTTCATCCGCCGGCTGGACGCCGACGAAGCGGCCTACCGGGAAATGCTGGCTCAGCCGCCCTTTGCGGAAGGTTTCGACCGGGACGCCATCTTCGACGCCTTTGAGGAGTTTTTGGCCCACATCGTTTCCCAGGAGCCGAAAGCCGCCCTGCGGCGGCCGGTCAGCTTCATGCCGGCGGACATGAACGATTATCTCGCCCTGCTCAAGCCCTACGCCCAAAAGCTGGACGTCAAGGAGCAGCGCGTCGCCCGCTGGCGGCGGCGCTGGTACTGGGGGCTGGTGCTTCTGCGGCGGTTCGTGCCCGGCCTTGTGCCCGAGCCGGACCGCGGAATGCTGAACTTTTACTACAAGCGACACGAGCGCGCCATGAAAAAGGAGTAAACGCCGATGAACAAGCTGAAACTGATGACCATCGTGGGCACCCGGCCGGAGATCATCCGGCTGGCGGCGGTGATCAAAAAGTGCGATAAATACTTCGATCAGATCCTGGTCCACACCGGCCAGAACTACGACTACACCCTCAACGGCATCTTCTTCGAGGATCTGGGTCTGCGCGCGCCGGACTTTTATCTGGACGCGGTGGGCGGCGATCTCGGCGAGACCATCGGCAACATCATTGCCAAAAGCTACAAGCTGATGGTGGAGCAAAAACCCGACGCCCTGCTTATCTTAGGCGACACCAACAGCTGCCTTTCCGCCATCAGCGCCAAGCGACTGCACATTCCCATCTTCCACATGGAGGCGGGCAACCGCTGCTTCGACGAGTGCCTGCCGGAGGAGACCAACCGCCGCATCGTGGACCACATTTCCGATGTGAACCTGTGCTACTCCGAGCATGCCCGCCGCTATCTGAACGCCGAGGGCACCGCCAAGGAGCGCACCTACGTTACCGGCAGCCCCATGGCGGAGGTTCTGCACGCGAACCTTGAGGCCATCGAAGCTTCGCCCATTCTGGAAAAGCTGGGCCTTGAGGCGCACAAATACATGCTGCTCAGCGCCCACCGGGAGGAGAACATCGACACCGAGAAGAACTTCCTCGACCTGTTCACCTCCATCAACGCGCTGGCCGAGAAGTACGACATGCCCATCCTCTACTCCTGCCATCCCCGCAGCCGCAAGCGGCTGGAAGCCATGGGCTTCAAGCTGGACGAGCGGGTGCGCCTGCACGAGCCTCTGGGCTTCCATGACTACAACCATCTGCAGATGAACGCCTTCTGCGTCATCTCCGACTCCGGCACCCTGCCGGAGGAATCCAGCTTCTTCACCAGCGTGGGCCATCCCTTCCCCGCTGTATGCATCCGCACCTCCACCGAGCGCCCCGAGGCGCTGGACAAGGGCTGCTTCATCCTGGCGGGCATCGCCGCCGGCGGCGTGGAGCAGGCGGTGGAGACCGCCGTGGCCATGAACGAGAACGGCGATTTGGGCATTCCCGTGCCCTGCTATGTGGAGGATGTGTCCACCAAGGTGGTCAAGATCATCCAGAGCTACGTGGGCGTGGTCAACAAGATGGTCTGGCGCAAGGGCTGATATGGAAGAAACGAAAAAGCTGCTCATCGTCACCCAGCATTTCTGGCCGGAGGCCTTCCGGGTCAACGACCTGGCCGCCGGCTTTCTTGAGCGCGGCTATGAAGTGGACGTGCTCTGCGGGCTGCCCAACTACCCCAAGGGGGAGTGGTTTAGCGGCTACCGCTACACCGGCCCCCGGCGGGAGACCCACGACGGGGTGAACATCATCCGGGCGGGAGAAATTCGCCGCAAGGGCAACACCGGGGCGCGCATCTTCCTCAACTACGTCAGCTGGCCGGTGTGCGCCGTGTTCAATCTCTGGCGGCTGAAAGGCCCCTACGCGGCGGTGCTGTGCTACAACACCAGCCCGGTACTGATGAACCTGCCCGCCATTCTCTACGCCAAGACCCACCGGGTGCCCCTGACCAGCTATGTGCTGGACATCTGGCCGGAAAATCTCTACAGTGTGCTTCCGGTGAAAAACCGCTTTCTGCGGGGCGTCGCCCACTGGGTGAGCGACTGGCACTACCGCCGCTGCGACCGGCTCATCGCCATGAGCGAGAGCCTGCGCCGCCGCCTGTGCGAGCGCACGGGCAAACCGGAAACGGCGGTGGCGGTCATCCCTCAGCACTGCGAGGATTTTTACGCCGTGCCCATTCACGACGAAACACTGGCCGCCCGCTTTGCCGGGCGGTTCAATCTGGTATTCACCGGCAACTTCAGCCCCGCCCAGAGTCTTGAGACCGTCATCCAAGCGGCGGTGAAGGCCCGGCGGCAGGGGGCGGACGCTTTGCGCCTTGTGCTGGTGGGAGACGGCATGAGCGCCGACTCCCTCAAGGCGCTGGCAAAAGAGCTGGACGCCGGCGACACGGTGGAGTTCTGGCCCAGCGTGCGTCCGGAGCAGATCCCCGCCTACACGGCCCAGGCGGACGCGCTGGTGGCCAGCCTGTCGGACAGCCCGGACTTAGGGATGACGGTGCCCGCCAAAATTGCCAGCTACATGGCGGCGGCAAAGCCGCTGCTTGTCAGCATGAACGGCGAGGGCGCAGCCGCGGTGGCCGAGGCCGGCTGCGGCCTTGTGAGCCCCGCCGCCGACGTGGACGCGCTGGCGGCCAACATGGCAGCTCTGTGCGCCGCATCGGCGGACAAGCGGGCAGAAATGGGCCGCAAGGCCTTTGCCTATTACGAAACACATTACCGCCGCCGGGCCGTTCTGGACCGGCTGGAAAAATTTATCCTGCGAGGTAACCAAGAGTGAAGATCCTGGTCATCATTCCCTGCTACAACGAGTCGGAGAACATCGCCAAAGTGGTGCGCCGGCTGCGCGAGACCTGCCCGGCGGCGGACTACGTGGTGGTAAACGACTGCTCCACCGACAAAAGCGTCCAGGTGCTGAAAGCCGAGGGCTGCAACTATCTGGACCTGCCCGTAAATCTGGGCATCGGCGGCGGCGTGCAGTGCGGCTACCGCTACGCGGTGGAGCACGGCTACGACGTAACGGTGCAGATGGACGGCGACGGCCAGCATGACCCCGCCTATCTGCAGGCGGTCATCGCGCCGGTTCTGGCCGGGCATCTGGACATGTGCATCGGCAGCCGCTTCATCACCAAAGAAGGCTTTCAGACCAGCTTTATGCGCCGGGTGGGCATCCGCTTTTTGAGCAGCCTGCTCCATGTGCTCACCGGCTGCAAGGTGCTGGATGTGACCAGCGGCTACCGGGCCTGCGGCAAGGCCCTCACCGCCCGTTTTGCCCAGTGCTACGCCCAGGACTACCCCGAGCCGGAGGCCATCCTGCGGGCGGTGTGCGAGGGCTACAAGGTGGGCGAAGTGCCCGTGGTCATGGCCGAGCGCCAGGGCGGCAAATCCAGCATCAACGCTCTCAAGAGCGTCTACTACATGGTGAAGGTGAGCCTTTCGCTGGTCATCTACCGGTTGTGCTTCACCAAAAAGGACAAAAGGAGGAACGAGGCATGAACGACCTGCTCTATCCCCTGCTTGCGGTGGGGGACCTTGTTTTCCTGTTCCTCATTTTCCTTTTCGTCAAGCGCGGCCGGCTGAGCGTGCGGTTCAGCCTTGCGTGGTTCGCGCTGGGCGGCGTGCTTTTGGTGTTCGCCGCCTTCCCGCTGGTGGCCAAGATGCTGCGGGCGCTGCTTCGCTTCGAAGTGGTCTCCAACATGGTGTTCACCATGCTGTTCGGTTTTGTGCTGCTGGTGCTGCTCATCCTTTCGGCCACCGCCAGCACCCAGACCGAAGAGATCAAGCGCCTGACCCAGCACAATGCCATCCTGGAGCACCGGGTGCGGCAGCTGGAAGAGGCTCTCAAGACCCGCGAGGCCGAAGGCAGCGCGGAGAAGCCTTCCGACAGCCGGTGACGGCTCGGATACATGTCCGGTCTATGCTGATAAGCGAAGAGCCGGACCCCCGGCAGAATCAAACGCGGTGAGGTGTGAGGCGCGATGGATTTTAATACCCCCATCTTTCTGGGCTTCTTTGCGGCAGCGGCCCTGTTGACCTATTGTGTGCCCCGGCAGCTGAAACCCTATCTGCTGCTGGTCGCCAGCTACATCTTTTACATGTACAAGCCGGAGAACGCCCGGCTTGTGGCGCTGCTTGTGAGCGTCACGGTGGTCACCTGGTGCGCCGGTGTGGCGCTGGGCAGCCGCAAGCTACGGAATGTCTGGGCCCGCCGGGCCTTTTTGTGGCTGGCGCTGGCGGTGTGTCTGGGCATTCTGTTCTTCTTCAAATACTTCAACTTCTTCGGCCAGCTGGCGGCGGACATCGGCGGCATGTTCGGCGGCAGCGGAAACTTCGCCCGGCTGGATCTCATTGCACCGCTGGGCCTTTCCTACTTTACCTTCCAGAGCCTGGGCTACGTCATCGACGTCTATCAGCACAAGACGAAGCCCCAGCTGAACCTCTTCAAATACGCGCTGTTCGTCAGCTTCTTTGCCTGCATCTTTACCGGCCCCATCGAGCGGGCGGAGCATCTGATGCCCCAGCTGGAGAATCCCAAGCCCTTCAGCTATTCCCGCATGGCGGGCGGCGCCTTCCGCATGCTGTGGGGCTACTTCAAGAAGATGGTCCTGGCGGACGGCATCGGCCAGTTCGTCAGCGCCGTGTACGGCGGTGCAAGCACCGCCGCCGGGCCTTATCTGGTGGCGGCCAGCCTGTTGTTCAGCTATCAGATCTATCTGGATTTCTCCGGCTGCTGCGACATCGCCATCGGCGGCGCGCGCATTCTGGGCATCGACCTGCTCGAAAACTTCAACCGCCCCTTCGCGGCCACCAGCTACACCGAGCTGTGGAACCGCTGGCACATGAGCCTGACCAACTGGTTCCGGGATTATATCTTCACCCCTCTGGCCTTTTATAACCGGGGCCTGCCCGGCGTGTGGGGCAAATTGCAGGGCTGGTTCAACGTGTTCATCATCTTCCCCATCAGCGGCCTGTGGCACGGGGCCAGCTGGGGCTATGTCATCTGGGGCGTGCTGAACGGCCTGTTCCTGGTGGTGGGCAAAGCCACCGCCAAAAAGCGGCGCAAGCTGGCCAAAAAGAACCCCCTCTACCGCGCAAAGCCCGTCAAGGACTTCATCCAGCGGGCCATCGTCTACCTGCTGTTCACCTTCTGCATCGTGTTCTTTGCCGCCGACCTCTACGGCGCCACGGCGGGCACGGTGTTCGCCGGCATGTTCCGGGGCTGGGACATCGGCTGGAGCGCCTTCTTTGCCGGCGTGCTGGACCGCGGCCTGACGCTGCAGCTCATTGCGGTGCTCGTGGGCGGCTGCGCGCTGGTGGAGCTGGTGGAATGGCGCGGCCCGGTGGCGGAGTGGATCCGCCGCCAGTGGTTCGTCATCCGCTGGCCGCTGTACTACCTGTTGGCACTGGCCATTCTCTTCTTCGCAGCCTTCGGCCAGTCCGCTTTCATCTACCAGCAGTATTGAGGGAGGCGCAGACATGAAAAAACGGAATTCTCCCCTGCGCTTTCTCGGGGTGCGCCTGTTGACCTTTGCCGAGATCGGACTCAAATTCTGCCTGTTTTTGCCCATCCTGCTGTTCATGGTGTGGTTCAACTACAAGGTGGACGTGAGCGGCCTGTTCCAGGGCGAGCTGGCTCCCCGTCAGGTGGCGAACCTGCTGTTGGAGGGAAGCACCGTCTCCGGCTATGACCAGATGGACGAGCGGCAGGTGCTGGAAGTGTACGCCCAGAACCTGACCGAGGCGCCTGACACGCTGGCCCTGGGCTCCAGCCGGGTGCTGCAGCTCAGCGAAGATCTGGTGGGCGGCGGCAGCTTCTTCAACGCCGGCATCAGCGGCGCGGGCCCCATGGACATTATGAGCATCTGGTACCTCTTTGAGCGGGAGGACAAGCTGCCTCAAAACCTCATTCTGGAAGTGGACCCCTGGCTGTTCAACGCCGACCCGGACATCAACCGCAACTCCGACTCGGAGCTGTTCGCCGAGTTTCTGGAAAAGGGCCTGGGCATCAACGCGGACTACGAAGAGCCGGACACGGTGGCGCTGTGGAAGGCGCTGGTGGACCCGGCCTACTTCCAGGGCAACGTGACCTACTACCTCAAGCAGCGCCAGACCGGCGCGGTGCTCACCGAGGAAGGGCAGGACATTCCCTTCAAGGCCGTCACCGGCAGCATCGAAAATCTGGACTACGCGGTGAAGCGCTCGGATGGCAGCATCCAGTACCCCGTGAACTTCCGCAGCTGGAACTACGACCAGGTGATGGCCGAGGTGCTGGCCCAGGCGGGCACGCTGAACGCCCTCCACGGCTTCGAGCAGATGGACGCCTACTGGACCGACCTGTTCAGCCGCTTCATTGAGCATGTGCAGGCAAAGGGCGTGAACGTGGTGTTCCTGATGACCCCCTACCACCCCTTCATCGCTTTGCACGTCTACAACAACCCCCAGGGGCTCACCGGCTTCTTTGAGGTGGAACCCTGGGTGCGCGAGTTCGCCGCGAAGCACGACATCCCGGTCTACGGCAGCTACCACGCCGGACGGGTGGGCGTGCAGGAAAGCATGTTCTTTGACGGGCTGCACTGCAAGCCCGAGGCCCTGCGGCTGATGTTTCCGGGCATCGAAGAGGCGCTGGCGGGTGGCCAGACCGCCTACGAGCAGCTGTATCTCGAGGAGTACGGCGAGACCGAAAACAGCGCAAACGCCCTCATCGGCTACGACGCCGTATGCGTTGTGGTGGACGAGGAATGGCTGGCCCAGGCGGAGGCCGCCACACCAGGGCTTTAAATCACCGTTTTGCCGGGGCCGAGGGGCCCCGGCTTTTTTTGAAAATTGCCGCTTGACAAACTTGCTTTCGCAAGTTAAAATGGTAGCATTATAAACGATGCGCAGATGGGGAGAAAGCCCGGGCAAAGCGTTTTTCAGAGAGCCGCCGGTTGGTGCGAGGCGGCAGCGCGGCGCGGGTATACTGGCCCCGGAGCACCCGGACTCAACGGCACAAATGCCCTGTAGGCCCGGGCGGCACCCGCCGTTATACGGGCGCGGTTCGCAGCAATGCCGACCGTACAAGAGGCCGCCTTTTCGGGCGGCAATGAGAGTGGTACCGCGGGTGCTTTTCAAAAATTTGTCTGAAAGCCCTCGTCTCTCAAAGCAATGCTTTGAGGGACGGGGGCTTTTTTCGTTCTTCAAAGCAGACAGAAGGAGGAACTGTTGCAATGATGGACGTGACCAAGTACAGCGTGGGCTATTACAATCCCCCCAAGTGTGAATACCGCTGGGTGCACAAGGACCACATCGAGAAGGCGCCTGCCTGGTGCAGCGTGGACCTGCGGGACGGCAACCAGAGCCTGATCGTGCCCATGAGCCTGGAAGAGAAACTGGAGTTTTTCGACCTGCTGGTGAAGATCGGCTTCAAGGAGATCGAGGTGGGCTTCCCCGCCGCCAGCGAGACGGAATACGAGTTTCTGCGCACCCTCATCGAGCAGAACCGCATCCCCGCCGACGTAACGGTGCAGGTGCTGACCCAGTGCCGCGACCACATCATCCGCAAGACCTTCGACGCGGTGAAGGGCGCGCCCAGCGCGGTCATCCACTTCTACAACTCCACCAGCGTGGCCCAGCGGGAGCAGGTGTTCAAGAAGTCGAAGGACGAAATCAAAAAAATCGCTACCGACGGCGCGGCGCTGGTGAAAAAACTGGCCGAAGAATACGAGGGCAACTTCCGCTTTGAATACAGCCCCGAAAGCTTCACCGGCACCGAGCCGGAATACGCCCTGGAAGTTTGCAACGCGGTGCTGGACATCATGCAGCCCACCCCGGAAAAGCCCATGATCATCAACCTGCCGGTGACGGTGGCCATGAGCATGAGCCACATCTACGCAAACCAGATCGAGTACATGCGCGACAACCTGAAATACCGCGACAGCGTTGTGCTGAGCCTGCACCCCCACAACGACCGGGGCTGCGGCGTGGCCGATACCGAGCTGGCCCTGCTGGCGGGCGCGGACCGGGTGGAAGGCACCCTGTTCGGCAACGGCGAGCGCACCGGCAACGTGGACATCATCACCCTGGCCATGAACATGTACACCCATGGCGTCGACCCCCATCTGGACTTCTCCGACATGCCCGCCATCGTGGAGCTCTACGAGCGGGTGACCCGGATGCACGTCTACGAGCGCACCCCCTACGCCGGCGCGCTGGTGTTCGCCGCCTTCTCCGGCAGCCATCAGGACGCCATCGCCAAGGGTCTGACCTGGCGCAAGGAAAAGAACCTCCACCAGTGGACGGTGCCCTACATCCCCCTGGACCCCACCGACATCGGCCGCCGCTACGAGGCGGACGTCATCCGCATCAACAGCCAGAGCGGCAAGGGCGGCATCGGCTATCTGCTGGCCCAGGACCACGGCTACGATCTGCCCCCCAAGATGCGGGAGCACTTCGGCTACACCGTCAAAGGCGTTTCCGACCACGCCCACAAGGAGCTTTCCAGCGCCGAGGTGCTGGACATCTTCGAAAAGACCTACCTCAACAAGACCAGCCCTTTGAACATCGCCGAGGCTCACTTCATCCAGAAGAGCGGCATCTTCGCCGTGGTCACCCTGGAGGAAGGCGGCAAGGTGCGGGAGGCCTCCGCCCAGGGCAACGGCCGTCTGGACGCGGTGTGCAACGCCGTCAAGGCCGCCACCGGCCTTGACTTCACCATCAGCACCTACTCCGAGCACAGCCTGGAGCACGGCTCCACCAGCCAGGCCGCCAGCTATGTGGGCCTTGTCTGGGGCGACGGCTCCACCACCTGGGGCGCGGGCACCGACACCGACATCATCCGCGCCGGCATCAAGGCGCTGGTGAGCGCCGTCAACAACAAGTGACGCAAGCAATATAGAGGAGGGAATGACCATGGGAATGACCATGACCCAGAAAATCCTGGCCGCCCACGCGGGGCTGGCCGAGGTCAAGCCCGGCCAGCTCATCAATGCCAGGCTGGACCAGGTGCTGGGCAACGACATCACCACCCCGGTGGCCATCAACGAGTTTGAAAAGGCGGGGTTTACCGGCGTATTCGACAACGCCCGCATCAACATCGTGCTGGACCACTTCGTGCCCAACAAGGACATCAAGAGCGCCCAGCAGTCGAAACAGTGCCGGGAGTTTGCCTCGAAGTACGACATCGTGAACTTCTTCGACGTGGGCAAGATGGGCATCGAGCACGCGCTGCTGCCCGAGCAGGGCATCGTGACCGCCGGCGATTGCATCATCGGCGCCGACAGCCACACCTGCACCTACGGCGCGGTGGGAGCCTTCTCCACCGGTGTGGGCAGCACCGACATGGCCGCTGGCATGGCCACCGGCATGGCCTGGTTCAAGGTACCCGCCGCCATCCGCTTTGACCTCACCGGCAAGCTGGGCCCCCGGGTGAGCGGCAAAGACGTGATTTTGCACATCATCGGCCAAATTGGCGTGGACGGCGCGCTCTACAAGAGCATGGAGTTCACCGGCCCGGGCGTAACCACCCTCTCCATGGACGACCGCCTGTGCATCTGCAACATGGCCATTGAGGCGGGCGCGAAGAACGGCATCTTCCCGGTGGACGAAGTGACCATCGCCTACCTCACCGGCCGCAGCCGCCGGGCGTGGACGGTCTACGAGGCCGACCCGGACGCAGAGTACGAGAAAACCATCGACATTGATCTCTCCGCCATCGAGCCCACCGTCTCCTGGCCCCACCTGCCGGAGAACACCCACACCGCCAAGGAGAGCGAGGGCGTTGCCATCGACCAGGTGGTCATCGGCAGCTGCACCAACGGCCGTCTGGAGGACATGGAGGCCGCCTACGAGATTCTCAAGGGCAAGACCATCGCGCCGAGCGTGCGGGGCATCATCATCCCCGGCACCATGGCGGTGTACAAGGCCTGTTTGCAGAACGGCTGGCTGGAGGCCTTCATCGACGCGGGGTGCATCGTGTCCACCCCCACCTGCGGGCCGTGCCTCGGCGGCTACATGGGCATTCTGGCGGAGGGCGAAAAGTGCATCTCCACCACCAACCGCAACTTCGTGGGCCGCATGGGCCACGTGAAGAGCGAAGTGTATCTGGCAAGCCCCGCCACCGCCGCCGCCAGCGCGCTGACCGGGCACATTACCGACCCTCGGGAGGTGGAGTAAATGAACGCACAGGGAACCGTTTTTAAATACCCCGACAATGTGGACACCGACGTCATCATCCCCGCCCGCTACCTGAACAGCCAGGACGCGGCAGAGCTGGCCCGTCACTGCATGGAGGACATCGACCCGGAGTTCGTGAACAAGGTCAAACCCGGCGACATCATGGTGGGCGGCTGGAACTTCGGCTGCGGCTCCAGCCGGGAGCACGCGCCCCTGGTCATCAAGACCAGCGGCACCGCCTGCGTCATCGCCAAGAGCTTCGCCCGCATCTTCTACCGCAACGCCATCAACATCGGCCTGCCCATTCTGGAATGCGAGGCGGCAGCCGAAGCCATCAACGCGGGGGACGAGGTGGCGGTGGATTTTGACACCGGCGTCATTACCGACGCGACCACCGGCGAGACGTTCCAGGCTCAGCCCTTCCCCGCCTTCATCCAGGACATCATCCGCGCCGGCGGGCTGATGAACAGCATCCGGCAGAAAGGGGCGCAGTGAAATGAACAAGACCATCGCGGTGATCCGGGGCGACGGCATCGGCCCGGAAATTGTAAACGAAGCCATCAAGGTGCTGGATAAGATCGCCGAAAAATACGGCCACACCTTCACCTACGACGACGTGGACATGGGCGGCATCGCCATCGACAAGTGGGGCGACCCGCTGCCCCAGGCCATGCTGGACAAGTGTCTTGCCGCCGACAGCGTGCTGCTGGGCGCGGTGGGCGGCCCCAAGTGGGAGGGCCTGCCCGGGCCCCAGCGCCCGGAAAAGGGCCTGCTGCGCCTGCGGGCGGGCATGGGCCTTTACTCGAACCTGCGCCCGGCCAAGCTGTGGCCCCAGCTGGCCCAGGCCAGCCCCCTGAAGCCCAGCATTGTGGAAAAGGGCATCGACTTTCTGGTGGTGCGGGAGCTCATCAGCGGCATCTACTTCGGCGAGCACAAGACGGTGGAGGAAAACGGCGAGAAGGTGGCCACCGACGTGATGCTCTATGCCGAGCACGAAATTGAGCGCATCGGCCGCATCGCCTTTGAAACCGCCATGAAGCGGCGCAAAAAGGTCACCTGCGTGGACAAGGCGAACGTGCTGGACACCAGCCGCCTGTGGCGGGCGGTGCTGCACCGCATCAAGGAGGAGTACCCCGAGGTGGAGTACGGCGAGATGTTCGTGGACAACGCCTCCATGCAGCTGGTGAAGGACCCCAGCCAGTTCGACGTCATCGTGACCGGCAACATGTTCGGCGACATCCTCTCTGACGAGGCCAGCATGCTCACCGGTACCATCGGTATGATCCCCTCCTCCAGCCTGGGGGACGGCACCCGGGGCATGTACGAGCCCATCCACGGCTCCGCCCCGGACATCGCCGGTCAGAACAAGGCCAACCCCATCGGCACCATCCTCTCCGCCGCCATGATGCTGAAGTACAGCTTTGGCATGGACGCGGAGGCCGCCGCCATCGAGGCCGCGGTGAACAAGGCGCTGAACGACGGCCTGCGCACCGCCGACATGATGGCCGAGGGCTGCATCCCCGCCAGCTGCTCGGAGATGGGCGACGCCATCGCCGCCCGGCTGTAAAACCCTTTAAAAATGCGCTTTGCCCCGGCCCGTCCTGCTGGACGGGCCGGGGCCTTTGTGCTATACTTTGGGTAGAATCGACCGGGAGGTATACCAGCCATGAAAAGACTTTCGGCTCTTGTCGTCTGCGCGCTGGCCGCCCTGCTGCTGGCCGGGTGCAGCGAGCGCACCTACACCGGAACCCTCACCGCCCCGGGCGACGGGGCCGCCCGCACCTTCACCCTGCAGGGGGACGAGGGCACGGTCTTTTCCGTCAAGGTGGCGGAAAACGTTCCGGTGGTAGCCTGGCCGGAGGGCACCGAACCCGGCGACCTCTATTCCGGAAACTGGCCCGCCCTGCGCCTTTCGGTGAAAGGGCGCACTTCCCTTTTCGGCGTCGAGCCTGTGACTCTGGAGGCCAGCAGCGTGCAAATCGACGCGGCGCAGCAGCCGGAGGGTATGACCCTTGCCGACGGCACTTCCCTGTCGGTCTGGCAGGCCAGCTTTGACCGGGAGTACTGCGCCCCGGACGGCACGGTGCTGCTGGAAGAGCGGCTGGGCAGCGAGGCCGCGGATGCCATCGAGAGCGTGGCCGGCCTGTCCGAAGAAGCCAAAGAAAATATCCTCGGCTTTTATGAAGCCCAGGGCATCCTCTATGACCTGCCCGCCCAGCTGGAAAAGGCCCACGCCGCATACAAGGCAGAGGGCGAAGATTTTGAACTTTACACTCTGGGGCAGGAGGTAAACCTCTGCGCCGAAAACAGCAGCACCCTCTGGCTGGTCACCAAGGTGACGCTGCCTCTGGGCGGACGGGTGGTCACTGAGGAGCCCCTCTGCGCCGCCTTTGACAAGGCCACCGGGGAGGCGCTGGGGCCCGATGAGCTGTTCACCTGCACCGGCAACGAATTGGCCGCCGCCCTGCTGAACGCTGCCGGCATCACCGACGAGCCGAAACGCAGCGAACTGCTGGCGGCCTTTGACGAGAGCCGGGTGGTGTTCCGCGGTGAGGCGTTGGAGGTGTTCTTCCCGAAGGGCGCGGTGCCCGGCGAAGAGACCGCCCTCATTCTCGGTCTTGACTACACCGACGAAGTAAAGGCACTGTTGCAGCCCCGGGCCCTGCCCCAAAGGGCAACGTGACAAAATCACGGTAAACGCCCCCCCGTTTGGGGTATGCTATGAGCGTAAGGTAAACAAAGAGGCGGCAGACCCGCCGAAAGGAGATATAGACAATGAGCGTTGTGCATGTGGATTCCAAGAATTTTGAGGCCGAAGTGCTGAACAGCACCCAGCCGGTGCTGCTGGACTTCTGGGCCACCTGGTGCGGCCCCTGCCGTATGCTGGCCCCGGTGCTGGACGAGATCGCCGCCGAGAAAGCCGGCCAGGTGAAGGTCTGCAAGCTGGACATTGACCAGAGCCCCGAGCTGGCCAGCCAGTACGGCGTGATGAGCATTCCCACCCTGATGGTCTTCAAGAACGGCCAGGTGGTGAACAAGAGCGTGGGCCTGGTGCCCAAGGCCGCGGTGGAAAAGCTGCTGGGCTGAGCCTTGTTCCTTCATACGTTCCCCGCTCCCCCGGCTTTGCCGGGGGATTTTTGCGTAAAACAAAAACAAAAAGCAGGCCTCCCGGTTCACAACGACCGGGAGGCCTGCTCGTTCATTTTAGGATGGGATCAGTAGCCGCGGGACTCATCGTTTTTGCCGGCAAAAAGCTTGCGCAGCACCACCACAAGCACCACAAGCACCACCGCAACGCAGCCGATGGCGATGGGCAGCACAGGCAGTTTGGCGCCGTCGGCCGTGGTCTCCTCCACGGGCGGCTGGGTGACAGGCTCGCTCACTTCCGGCGCGGCGGGCACGAGGGTCTCGTCATAGCCAATGACATACTTGGAGAAGTGGGGGGTGACAAAGGTCACCATGCCCGCAGCTTCGTCGTAGCTGGTTTCGCAGGGGGTGGTATTGCCGTCCTCGTCCAGATACCAGACCACCACGCCCTCGGCCTGCTGGCCCTCCGCCAGGGTGTAAGGGATCTTGATGGTGGCGTTGCCGGTCTTGAAGTCAGAGATCACTTCGCCGCCGCTTTGCAGGGTGAGTTCGAAGATGGGCTGTCCGTTCGCCGTTTGGGCCTGGGCCTCGCTCAGCGCGGATTCCTGCACAGGCTCCACCTTCAGGATGATCTCTTCCTTCGCCTGCTCCACAATGGCGGAAAGGGCGACGGAATCGAAGGAGACCTCGGCCACGTCGCTGGTCACAACAAGGGTCGCGCCTTCTTCCTTGGCAAGCTCGGTCAGCGCCTCACTGGGCAGCGTCACCGCAACGGACGCGGCGTCCTCTGCCGCAGTCACTTCCACCCGAACCGCAGGCGCAGCGCCGGCCTTTTGGGCTTCGGCAACAGCCTCCGCCACAGCCTCGGCCAGCTGGTCTTTTTCCACAACAGCGGCAGCCGCGCTCTCGGTGACCTGGGCCTCGGTGGTGGTGCTCACAACCACCGCGCCGGCTTCATTCACCACCGGAGCTTCGCTGGGAACAGGGGTGGCGGTGGCCACAGGACGGGCGGTGGCCAGGGGCTTGGGCGTAGCGGTGGGCGCCGGGACCGCCGTGGGCACGGGAGTGGTGCTGCCGCCCTGCTCGGGCGCCTGCGTGGGCACAGGAGTAGGTGCAACGTACTTGGTCACAACGTAGCCTTCACTATCGCTGCCGCTGACCACATACCCCTCCGCCACATAGCTGCTGGGGTCGGCGGAGAACTTGCCGCCGGTGATGGACAGGGTGGGCTTCTGGGTGCAGCTGTCGGCGCCGGTGCCGTAGCAGTATACGTCCATCGCACCGTTGATGGTGTTGGCTTCGGTGTTATTCACCGTGACCGTGGGCGCTTTGTCCTTATAGGACTCGTTCAGCCAGTGCATCACATCCAGCGCCACCAGCTGCGGGTGGGTGCCTCCGATGCTCACATTGGTGAGGGTGGTGTCGCCGTAGTTGCAGGAAATGATGTACTGGGTGACCGCAGCGCCCGTCAGCGAGAGATCCTGCAGGGTCAGATCGCAGTAGTTCTGGAACAGCATCTTGGTGCCGGTGCTGGCTTCGCTGACCGCGATCGCACCGTTCTTCACAGTGACTTTATTCCCCTTTTCCAGGTGGAAGCCCTGGCTCTCGGTGCCCACAGAGCCCACCGACGGGTCGGTGCAGGTGTAGGTGTAGCCGCCCAGGTCGATGGTCAGATCCACGCCCACGGCGCCTTTGCTGTTGAACAGGCCGATGCCGCCGCCCTGGGAATCCTTGAGCAGGGTGACGGTGCCGATTTTGCTGTCAGAGGCCACCACGTCCGCCACGGCGTCCGCCAGGGTGGGATAGTATTTCCCGTCATACTGCGCCGGGCAAAGCACAACGGAATAAATGTTGTCCGCCGGACCTTCAACCATGCTGCTGTTAGCAACAAAGTCTTTTTCGGGGTTCTCCGTCTGGCTGGCGGAGGGATCGAAGTTCTCAAAGCGGCCGGTGTAAACATTGATCTGGGCCGCGCTGTTGTCGATCAGGTTCAGCAGCCAGTATTTGTCTCCCCAGCTGGCATCAGCCCGGAAATAGCCGTCATAAATATTCACGACCGCCGTATCGCCGGCCTGAACACAGGTGAGGCCGGCGTCGAAGGTGCCATTCAGAATGGTGAGCTTGGCGTCGCCGCCAGCCCGCAGGCAGTAGCCGGTGCTATTGCTGTCCTCTCCCATATAGCCGCCGTTTTCATCCTTGTTGTAGGTGATGGTGCCGTTGCCGGTGATCGTCAGATCGGCGCCGCTGTACAAATCGATCAAGCCGGCGTCATACTGGTTATTTTCATCGACGTCCCCGTCGACGTCCCCGTCGTATGTAATGGTCTTGCCATTCATGTCCAGGGTGATCGCTTTCTTCACCACAAGCGTGCGGGACAAGGTGATGTCGTTCGCAAGTGTAATGGTAGCGCCGTTTTGTGCGCCATCCACCGCGGCAAGCAGTTCTTCACCGCTGGTCACCATGCTGCCGCCCTCGGCAAACGCGGCCGCAGGCACCATCGCCAGCAGCATTGCCAGCGCCAGCAGCGCCGCGATCCATCGATTTTTCTTCACGAAAAAACCTCCTTTAGGGTTACCAGAAAAAGTCTGTGCGAAATCGCACAGCCTGTACATTTTATTATGCCACCAGAATCGTCTCTTTGCAAGCGGCAAATGCTCTGTTTGCCAGTTTTTACAGGAACTTTGCCATGAACAGCACGTCCTCGTAGCTGCCGTCGGGAAATTTCATGTTCCGGGGCAGGGTGCCGCACACCTCAAACCCCAGCTTTTTGTAAAGGGCGATGGCCCCGGTGTTGTGGGCGGCCACCTCCAGCTCCAGCTGTTCCAGACCCTTTTGGCGGGCGACGTCGATGAGCTCTTCCAGCAGAACGGTACCGATGCCCTTTCCCGTGAATTTCTGATAGAGGGCCACGGCCAGCTGGGCCCGGTGGCGGTAGCGCGCCATGGAAAAGCCCATCAGCGAGGCGTTGCCCGCGTGCTCGCCGTCCCAGAAAGCCAATAACATCAGATTCACGGGAGACTCGTTCTGGCCGCGGATGAAGGCTTTTTCCTCCTCCTCGGTCATGGTGACTTCCTCCGGCCCGCGGGCCAGCCAGGGGGTCTCGCCGCAGGTGGTCTTGAGATAGCGAAGAAGCATTTCCGCGTCTTCTTCCGCCGCGCAGCGCAGGGTGAGCGTGTGGCCGTTCAGAGTGCGGGTAATGGGTTCCACAAGCATGGGGTCTTCCTCCTCTTTTTACATTTCGGCCCCGGCCTTTTACAGGCCGGGGCCGGGCATTTTTATTTTGCCTTGGGTGCGCCGGGCAGGTATTTCTCCCGTTCCACGCCCTTTTCCCGCAGCTTGCGGCGGGTGGCGGTGCGCAGCAGGCTGTAGGCCACCGAGCAGGCGGGGATCATCACCAGCATGCCCATCACACCCATGGCGCTGCCGCCGATGGTGACGGCCATCAGCACCCAGATGCCGGGCAGGCCCACCGAGTTGCCCACCACCTTGGGGTAGATGAGGTTGCCTTCGATCTGCTGGATGCAGAGGAACAGCACCACGAACCACACCGCCTGGATGGGGTTTTGCACCAGGATGAGAAACGCGCCCACAAAGCAGCCGATGAAAGCGCCGAACACCGGGATCAGGGCAGTGACGGCCACCAGCACGCTGATGAGTGTGACATAGGGCATACGGCAGAGCAGCATGCCCACCGCGAACAGGCCGCCCAGGATGCAGGCTTCCAGACACTGGCCGGACAGGAATTTGGAGAAGGTGTGGTTGGTGAGCCGGGCCACCTCCACCGCCTTTTCCGCCCGGTGGGCCGGGCCCCAGGCGTAGAGAAGCATTTTGGCCTGCCGCGTCAGGGTCTCTTTGCAGGCCAGCAGGTAGAGCGCGAAGATGAGGCCGATGAAGAAATCCACGAACTGCATCACAAAGCCGGTGGCGGCGGTGGCCGCGTTGCCCACCAGGGCAAAGCCGCCGTTTCGGAACCACTCGGCCACGGCGGAGACGGCGCTCTGCCAGTCGGTGATGAACTCGGTGGAGATCCACTCCTCCAGCATGGGGTACTGCACCATCAGCTCCGCCAGCCATTTCTGGCAGTCGGTCCAGAAGCCGGGCAGCTGGGCACCGATGCTGGCAATGGTGCGGCCCAGCTGGGGCAGGATGAGCAGCAGCACCAGCGCCATCACACCCAGCACCGCCAGCAGCGTCAGGGTAAGAGCCGCCGCGCGGCGGCCCTTGACCAGCTTTTTGGGCAGCGCTTTTTCAATGGCCCGCATGGGCACGTTCAGAATAAAGGCCATGCTGCCGCCCAGCACAAAGGGCGACACGAGGCCCCACACCCTGTTCAGGATACCGCCCACCCGGTCCAGGTTCTGCAGGCCCCAATAGAGCACGATGCAGAAACTGGCCATGAGCAGCAGCGTTCGGATGGTCTTTTTATCAAGCTGCATAGTCGCAGGCCCTCACTTTTTGTTTTCTCGCCCCCGCCGGGGGCTTTTCTTTATTGTATCCTGCTTTGGGCCGATGCGCAAGCGGTGTTTTCAGCTTTCCAGTTCGCCCAGCAGCCAGTCCAGGCTCTGGCGGGTGAGGTCCAGCTGCTCCTGGGCCCGCTCCAGCTGGGCGCGCACCTCCTCGCAGTCCTCGCCGCCAGTCTGGGCCAGGCCGGTGACCCCCGCCTGCAGCGGCACCCAGTACTGCCCGCCCAGATAGTCGATTTTTGCCCACACCGCGCCGTTCCACTCGCCGTCGGTGACCTCCGAAGCAGGATAGCGCCCAATCGGCAGGGTGCCCGAAAAGGCCGCCGGGTCCGGCGCAAAGTAATAGGTGGCCCCGCTCTGATACACCACCAGTTCGGTGCCCGTGAGCGGCAGGGTGGCCGGGCCCTGGGAATAGCCATTCTTGCCCGCCGCCTTGATGAGCGGCAGAAAATCCTTGTAGCTGTAATTCAGATCCACGTTGCCGGAGATGCCGTTCACCCGCCCGGTGCTGGAATACTGCCACATGTCGTAGCTGCCCTGATAGCCCACAAAGCCCCGGTAGTCGGCGATCCACAAGGGATATTCCGCCAGTTCCGCCATGTTCAGATAGTTTTGGGCGAAGTTGGTGTAGGTGTAAAAGCCGGGGAACCAGCCCTTCTGGTCCAGGATGTCCATGGCGAAGCGCACCAGATTCGTCAATTCGGTGCGGCCAAGGCTTTGCAGACTGGAGGCCTCCACATCCACGAACACGGGATATTCCAGCCGCAGGCCCTCCAGCACCGGCAAAAGAGTCTCCAGCTCGTTGATGACCGCCGCCTCGGTGCGGGCGTAGGTGTAGTAGTAAACGCCCACCCGCATGCCCGCCTCGTGGGCACCGGCCACGTTCTGCTCAAAATAGGGGTCCACATAGACCCCACCGCTGTTGGAAGACACCGCCCGCACGATGGCGAACTGCTTGCCCGCCGCCACCTGCTGCCAGTCGATGACCCCCTGGTACCGGGACACGTCGATGCCCGTCTGAAAAATCTCCATAAAAAGCCCCCCTCTTCGCCATGGTATGCGAAGAGAGGGGTGGTTCGTTCCTTTAAGTCACCAGGCCGCCGTTCACGCCCAGCACCTGGCCGGTGATGTAACTTGCCCCGTCGCCGGCAAGAAAGACCAGCGCATCCGCCACCTGCTTCGGGGTGCCAAGAGCGCCCAGAGGCGTTTCCTCCGCCAGGGCCGCCTTGTCCTCGGCGGAGAAGGAGGACATCATATCGGTGTCGATGACGCCGGGTGCCACACAGTTGACGGTGACGCCGCTGGGGCCTTCTTCCTTCGCCAGCGCCTTGGTCAGGCCGATGAGGCCCGCTTTGGCGGCGGAGTAGGCCACTTCGCAGCTGCCTCCCACCTGCCCCCACATGGAGCTGACGGTGAGGATGCGGCCCCATTTTTGGTGTATCATGTGGGGCAGCGCCCGGCGGCAGCAATAAAAGGCTCCGGACAGATGCACGTCCAGCATTCGCCGCCATTCCTCGTCGGTCACGTCGGTGAACAGCTGCTGGGCGGCGATGCCCGCGTTGCACACCAGCACGTCCACCCCGCCGAAAGCCTGCTCGGCGGCGGCGAACATCGCCTCCACCTGGGCGGGGTCGGCCACGTCCGCCTGCACCGCCAGCGCCCGGCCCGGCCAGCGGGCGGCAAGGGCTTCAGCTTTTTCGGCGCTGTGCAGGTAGTTGATGACCACCTGATAGCCCGCCTCGGCAAATTTCTCCGCGGCGGCGGCTCCGATGCCCCGGGCCGCGCCGGTGATCAATACCGTTTTCATCGCGCTTCCTCCCGTTTTTTGCGCAGGGCGGCAAAAAAGTCCTTTAAAAGGCCGGCACATTCCTCCGCCAGCAGGCCGCTCTCCACCTGGGGGTGGTGGTTGAAGGGCAGGGCGAACAGGTCGGTGAGGGAGCCGCAGCAGCCCGCCTTGGGATCCGACGCGCCGTAGACCACCCGCTTGATGCGGCTGTTGATGATGGCCCCGCTGCACATGGGGCAGGGTTCCAGCGTCACGAACAGCTCGCACTGCCACAGCCGCCAGCCGCCCAGCGCTTTGCAGGCGGCGTCGATGGCCAGCAGCTCGGCGTGGTGGGTGGCGTTTTTGCCGGTCTCCCGGGTGTTGTAGGCCATGGCCACCGGCTCGCCGTCCTTGGCCACCACCGCACCCACCGGCACTTCCCCCAGGGCGGCGGCCTTTTTCGCCTGTTCAATGGCCAGGCGCATCAATTGTTCGTCGGTCATGTTCATCCCCCAATGGTCTTGAATAGGCTCAACGCAGCCAGCACCGCCAGCGCCGTCAGATAGCCGGGGCTGCGCAGAAGGCGCAGCAGCTCTCTCCCCTGCCCCCGCAGACGGCCTGCGCCACGGCGGGGCAGCGCCCGCCAGGGCGCGAAGGCCAGGGCGGCCAGGGGCGGCAGGAACATCAGCAGATAACAGATGATCTGGGGCGCGCCGTACTGCTGGCAATACTGGCCGGCAAAGGCCAGAGTGTTGTTGTAAAGATGGAAGGCCATGCCCGGCACAAGGCTGCCGGAACAAGCCGCCGCGATGCCCAGCGCTGTGCCGCCGAACAGAGCGGCCGCCACCGCCGGCGCGCGCCCGTGGAGCAGCGCGAAGAGCAGTGCCTGCCCCGCCACGGCCACCACCGGGCCGAAGGGGCGAAGCCAACCCTGCAAAAGGCCGCGGAAGAGCAGTTCCTCCCCCACGGCGGGCACAAGGCAGACCGCCAGCCAGGCCGCCGCCAGCGCAAGGCCGGAGGGGGGCAGATCCATCTGCCCGCTGCCCGAGCCGGTGAAGGCGCCGGCCAGCAGGTTGCCACCCATGATCAGCAGCCAGAAAAGCAGAAAGAGCGCCGCCCACTGCTCGGCGTTCATGCGCCGGGGCGCCGGGGCAGGCGGGCTGCCCGCAAGGCGCAGCAAGACAAAGGGCGCGGCCAGGGACAGGGCGCTCACCAGCGCCTGCAGCAGAATGGCCGCCGCAAGGCCGGTGCCCGCGGGGTTGGCAAGGCTCGCCCCCGGCACACGCAGCGCCAGCAGGGCGTTCGCCAGGGCGGTAAGCACCGAGCGCGCCGCCAGATACCCCAGCGCGGCGCAGCCGCAGGCCGCTCCCGCCCGCCGCAGCGCGGCGGCGCGGGCCGCGCCCATGGGAAGGGCCTCAGCGGTCCTCATCGGAAAGGTCTTTGTAGTCCACGTCCACCGGCCGGTCCTTGCCGGGAGCGGGGCGGCCGTCCAGCGTTTCGGTCAGCTTGTCCAGCTGGCGTGCGGCGTCCTTGGCGGTGCGCTCCAGGCCCCGCACCAGTACAGCGGCGTAGACGCCGCTGATGAGGTTCAGCGCGCCTTCCACCAGCAGGATGACGCCGATGGCCATCACAAGCAGCTGCACCGTCTCGAAGGGATTGGCCACCATCAGAATGCCCAGCACCACCGACAGGCCCGCCAGAACGAGAAAGCTCCACCAGTGGGCGTAGCCCATGGCTTTCAGCTCAAAGGCGGACTGCAGCCGCACCACCGCGTCCACGATGACGTACAGGCCCACCAGAATGGGCAGGACTGAGACCACCGTGTCCGGTTTGATGAGCAGGAACACGCCCAGCGCCGCGGCGGCCACGCCGAACACAAGGCCGAAGTAATCGAAGAAGAAACGCTCCTCGGCCCGCACATAGCCCCAGACGCTCAGCAGGCCCTTGATGAGGATGACCGCGCCGAAGAGGTAGCACACCAGCCGCAGCGAGGCCTCCGGCCAGAGCAGCAGCGCCAGGCCCAGAAGCATGAAGGCCAGCGCCGAGAGCAGGAATCCCTTTTTCATATGTGTCATTGTTTTGACCGTCCTTTCCCGCAGGGCCGTTCTCAGGCTCTGCCTGTTGGCGTTCCATAGGTTTAGTATACCATATTCGCGGCGCAAACAAAAGACGGGGCGGCCCCCACGGGCCGCCCCGAACCTTTTTTATTGCATCAGCTCGCACACCGCCTGGGCGTAGGCCACAGGGTCCTCGATGGGCAGACCCTCGATGAGCAGGGCCTGGTCGTAAAGGATGCGGGCGTATTTGCCCAGCTTTTCGGTCTCGCCCTTCTCCTGCAGGCCTTGCAGGGCGGCGAAGATGGGATGGTCGGCGTTGATCTCCAGCACCTTCTGGCTCTTGGGCGCGCCCTCCGCGCCGGGCATGGCGGAGAGCACCTTTTCCATCTCCAGAGACAGGGGCCCTTCGCTGGACAGGCACACCGGGTGGCTCTTCAGCCGGGTGGACAGGCGCACCGCCTCCACCTTGCCCGCCAGCGCCTCCTTCATGGCGTCGAACAGGGGCTTGTTGGCCTCGGTCTTTTCCTCGGCGGCCTTCTTCTCTTCCTCGGTCTCCAGGCCCAGGTCGCCGGAAGAGACGTTCTTGAACTCCTTCTCCTTATCCTTTTCGCCGTAGCGGCGGAGCATCTGCAGGCAGAATTCGTCCACATCCTCGGTGAGCAGCAGCACGTCGTAGCCTTTGTCCAGCACCATCTCGGCGGCGGGCAGCTTGGCCAGACGGTCGGCGGAATCGCCGGCGGCGTAGTAGATGAACTTCTGGTCCTCGGCCATCTTCTCCACGTACTCGGCCAGAGTGACCATCTTCTTTTCCTTGGCGCTGTAGAACAGCAGCAGGTCCTTCAGCTGGTCGGCGTTCATGCCGTAGTCGGCGTAGCAGCCGTATTTCAGCTGACGGCCGAAGTTCTTGAAGAACTCCTCGTACTTCTCCCGGTCGCCAGTTTTCATCGCGTTCAGCTCGTTCTTGATCTTCTTTTCGAGGCTGGTGCGAATGAGCTTGAGCCGCCCGTCCTGCTGCAGCATCTCACGGCTGATGTTGAGGCTCAGGTCCTGGCTGTCCACCACGCCCTTGACGAAGCTGAAGTGGTCCGGCAGAAGGTCGGCGCATTTTTCCATGATGAGCACGCCGCTGGCATAGAGCTGCAAGCCCTTTTCGTAGTCGCGGGTGTAGTAGTCGTAAGGCGCGCGGCCGGGCACGAACAGCAGGGCGTTGTAGGTGGCGGTGCCCTCGGTGCGGCTCACGATGACCCGGGCGGGATCGGTGAAGTCGTAGAACTTATCTTTATAGAACTGGTTGTACTCCTCGTCGGTCACCTCGCCCTTCGAGCGCTTCCAAAGCGGCACCATGCTGTTGAGGGTCTCCAGCTCGGTGTAGGTCTCGTACTCGGGGGTGTAATCCTCGCCGGCGTCGGCGGGCTTTTCCTTCTGGCGAGTCTTTTCCCGGTACATCTGGATGGGATAGCGCACATAGTCGCTGTACTTCTTGACGATGCCCACCAGGGTGTACTCGTCCAGGAAACGGTCGTAGTTTTCCTCGGGGGTGCTCTCCTTCACCACCAGGATGACCTGGGTGCCCACCTCGGGCTTGTCCGCCTCGGTGATGGTGTAGCCCTCGGCGCCCTTGCTCTCCCACTTCCAGGCGGTATCGCTGCCGAAGGCCCGGCTGATGACCGTGACCTGGCTGGCCACCATGAAGGCGGAGTAGAAGCCCACGCCGAACTGGCCGATGATGTCGATATCGCCCGACTTGTTCTCTTTCTTGAAGTCGAAGCTGCCGCTGCGGGCGATGGTGCCCAGGTTCTTTTCCAGCTCCTCCTTGGTCATGCCGATGCCGTTATCGGTGATGGTGATGGTACGCCTGTCTTTATCCAGCGTCAAGTGAATTTTGTAGTCCTCCTTGCGGCTGGGCACGGAATGATCGGTGAGGCTTTTGAAATAGAGCTTGTCAATGGCGTCGCTGGCGTTGCTGATGAGCTCCCGCAGAAAGATCTCCTTGTTGGAGTAGATGCTGTTCACCATCAGGTCCAGCAGCTTTTTGCTTTCGGCTTTGAATTGTTTCACTGCCATGTGTGTTCGCTCCCTTTATGTCAAATCTTTTTGAAACGTTTTTAGCACTCTGTATATCAGAGTGCTAATTAACTATAGCGCGTTTTGCACAAAAAAGCAAGGGCTTTCACACAAAATTTAAAAAGCGTTCAAATCCGTGGCCGCGGATGGCAGCGGGTTCACCCTCCACCCGGCAGGGGGAGAGCCGGGTGGCCGCTAACAAAAAACCGGGCTGAAAATCAGCCCGGCATAAACAGGTCGTCCACAGTGGTGCCCAGCTCCTGAGCCAGCTTGAAGGCCAGCGCCAGGGTGGGGTCGTATTTGTTGTTCTCGATGGCGTTGATGGTCTGGCGGGAAACGCCGCACTTTTTGGCCAGCTGCTCCTGCAAGAGGCCCTTTTCCCGGCGCATCTCGCGAATCTTATTTTCCACGTTCGAAATCACCATACCGTTTCTTCAGCACCAGCAGCACCACAAAGTAGGTCACCGCGGTGACGCTGAGATCAATGAAGGGGTTGGACTGCAGCTTCTTGGCCAACACCACCGCCTCCACCACGTCGAACACCTGGGTCAGCACCGTGATGAGCAGGGTGAAGGCACCGGCCTTCCAGACGATGAGCTGGCGGCGCTCATCCCCCACCCGCACCAGCGAGACCACCATGGCCACATCCAGAACGATGGTGCCCAGCAGAAAAAGCCCAAACAAAATCAGGAAAAAGTTATCCCACGTGAACATGCCTTGCGTTACAGGGTCCATTGCGATGCCTCCTTTTTAAAATGTCAAATTCTTTTGACATCATCAGCATACCATAGGCGGCACAATATGTCAAGAGTTTTTGACATTCTTTGTAGGCCAGGAGGACCGGCTGACGCGGGGAAACGCCGATTTATGCCTTCTTTATTAGCGTCAAGAACTCATATATGCCACCGTTCGAACTGCGCTTTATGAGTTCCGAGTCCAGGAATCCACAGGAATGATACACTTTGATGGCTCTTTGATTGAAACTCGCCACGTTCATAATGAGCTTATCAAATTCATAGTTGCGCTCTATAAAGGCCAATATTTGCTCCAAAAACTGCCTTCCTTTTCCTTTGCCGCAGAGGTCCGGCCGCATACCAAGGCCGATCTCAATGGACGCGCCTTCTCGGATGACGCAAAAGAACCCAATCAAGTTCTCATTTTCCAACACTTCATAGTGGTCATTTTTGTTGCGCAGATCCGCGTCCACGAATCCTTCGTAGTCCTCCGGGTCTGCTGTCATATCATAAAATGAATAAATGCCATCGTATTTCCACTCGTTGGCGATCTCCAGCGCGTGAGCTTGGGTCAGGGGTCTGAATGCTGCTTTCACATAAATCACCTCCTGGTCATGGTTCCAAAAATCGCAAAAAAGAAAAGGGAGGCCGGCCGGTCCATACGGCCCGGCCGGCCCTTTGTGGGTTGATGTTTGCCCCCACAAGCCTCCCTTAGCGGGTGCTCTTGTCGTAGGGGATGCCCTCCGCCTTGGGGGCGCGGCTCTTCTTGCTGGTGAAGGCCAGCACCAACAGGGTGATGAGGTAGGGCAGCATACGGTAGAAATGGGGGCTGATGCCCAGGTCCGCCAGCAGGAACACTCCGTCACCGTTGATGTCGATGCTGGCGTAGGAAGCAGCGATGCACTTGAACAGGCCGAACAGCAACGCCGAGCAGGCGATGTTCAGGGGCTTCCAGTTGCCGAAGATCATAACGGCCAGAGCCAGGAAGCCGAAGCCCGCCACATCGCCGGTGGAGGCGCAGTTGGCGGTGGTGAGGGCGTAAACGAAGCCGCCCATGCCGGCCAGAGCGCCGGAAATGGTGGTGCCGGCGTAGCGCATGACGTAGACGTTGATGCCCAGAGAGTCCGCTGCCTGAGGGTTCTCGCCGCAGCTGCGCAGGCGCAGGCCGAAGCGGGTCTTGTAAAGCAGGATGGACAGAACGATGAACAGCAGGATGCAGATGTAGGTGGCAAGATAGGTCTTGTCGATGAAGGTGCGGCCGAAGAAGCCCATCTCATCGTTGCGGCCGTAGCCGAAGAAGCTCTTCTTGATCATGAACCAGCTGGCGGAGTCGCCTTCGGCCATCTGCAGAGTGTTCTGGTTGGCGATGATGCGGATGAAGAAGAGGACCAGAGCGGGAGCCAGCAGGTTCAGAGCGGTGCCGCCGATGGTCTGGTCCGCCTTCAGGTTGACCGAGGCGAAGGAGAGCAGCAGCGAGAACACAGCGCCCATGATGGCCGCCACCAGCATGGCCAGCACCATAAAGCCCTGCAGGGCCACCCAGTCACCGGCGGCCTTTGCCTCGGCAAAGACGCCCGCCTTCTGGGTGAGGTTGACGAACAGAACGCCGATGAAGGCACCGAAGATCATGATACCTTCCAGAGCCAGGTTGATGATGCCGCTGCGCTCGGCGAAAACGCCCGCCAGCGCCACGATCATCAGAGGCACGGCGTAGATCAGGGTCTGTTGGATCAGAAAAGTCATTTCGCCTCGCCTCCTTTCGCGTCCTGCGCTCCGTCGGGAGCATCCGGCGCGGGGGCCGGGGCGGCGGTCTCAGCCGGAGCCGCCTTGTGCTTTTTGCCGCGGCCGCTGAGCCACAGCTTGATGACCAACGAGAAGGCGCTGAGGTACACGATCACCGCGATGATGACGTCGGTGATGTACTCGTTGTAGGCCGTCAGGTTGGTCAGCTGCAGGCCAACGATGTCCAGCATGGACATGAAGCAGCCGGTGAAGATAACGCCGATGGGATTGCTTGCCGCCAGCAGGGCCACGGGGATGCCGTTGAAACCGGTGGCGGGCAGGCTCTGGTAGGTGGACCAGAAGAACTCGGTGTTGCCGGAGAGATAGTAGAGAGACGCGGCCGCACCGGACAGCGCGCCGGCGATGGCCATGCTCAAAACGATGTTGCGCTTGTCGCTGATGCCGGCGTAGCGGGCGGCATGGCGGTTGGCGCCGCAGGCCTTGAGCTCATAGCCCAGGGTGGTCTTGTTCATCAGAATGTAGACCAGAACGGCGATGACGATGGCCACGATGATGCCGCCGTTGACCTGAGAGTTGGGGAACAGCTTGTCCAGGCCGAGTTTGGCGGTCTGCACGCCGTTGTAGCTGGTCTTGTAAATGTAACCGCTCTTGGTGTTCTCCACCAGGTTGCGGTAGTTGCTGCCGTCGAACATCCAGGTGACCAGGTTGGCGGCGATCCAGTTGGTCATGATGCAGGCCAGCACCTCGTTGATGTTGAGGTAGGCTTTGACCAGGCCGGGGATGCAGCCCCAGAGTGCGCCGGCCAGCATGCCGCCCAAAAAGGCGATGACCCAAACCAGCGGGGCGGGCACCGTTTCGGTGGGGATGCCCAGCGCCAGCATCAGGGTGGCGGCGGTGCCCATCAGGTACTGGCCCGGGGCGCCGATGTTGAACAGGCCGGTCTTGAAGGCAACAGCCACCGACAGACCGGTGAGGATCAGCGGGGTGGCACGGAACAGCATGTTGCCCACGCTGGTGGAGTTAAAGCCGAAGGTCAGCTGACCGGCGGCGGTGCGGCCGGTGCTGAACAGGCCGCCGAACACCAGGCGGATGCCCTCCCAGGCGCCGGAAAGGCCCAGGTTCGGGTTATTCAGGCCCACCACCAGGATGATGACGCCGCCCACGGCCATGCCGATGAGAATGGAGATCAGCGAGGCCAGCACCGACTTGGTGCCGCCCTTTTGCCACAGTTTGGAAAGTCCTCCGTTCATGCGCCCTCACCCTCCTTCTTTGCTCGTTTTGCGCCGGCCATGTAGAGGCCCAGCTCCTGCACGGTGGTGGTCTTGGGGTCAAGCTCGCCCACGATCTCGCCCTCGTACATCACCAGGATGCGGTCGGACAGGCTCATCACCTCGTCCAGCTCCAGGCTGACCAGCAGCACCGCCTTGCCGGCGTCCCGCTGGGCCACCAGTTGGCCGTGGATGTACTCGATGGCGCCCACGTCCAGGCCGCGGGTGGGCTGCACCGCCACCACCAGAGATTTCTGGCGGTCCAGCTCGCGGGCGATGATGGCCTTCTGCTGGTTGCCGCCGGACATGCTGCGGGCGATGGTCACGGGGCCCTGGCCGCTGCGCACGTCGTACTGGGCAATCAGCTTTTCGGCGTACTGGCGCACCGCGCCGTTGTCGATGAAGCCGAAATGCTCAAAGCGGGGCTCGAGGTAGGTCTGGAGCACCATGTTCTGCTCCAGGGTGAAATCCAGCACCAGGCCATGCTTGTGACGGTCCTCGGGGATGTGGCTCATGTCACGGCCGCGGTGGCGGATGGAGGCGTGGGTGATGTCGTTGCCGCAGAGGGTGAGGTGGCCGCCGCTGGATTTCTCCAGGCCGGTGAGTCCGTGGATGAACTCGGTCTGGCCGTTGCCGTCGATGCCCGCGATGCAGACGATCTCGCCCGCGCGCACCTCAAAGCTCACGTCGTTCACGGCGTTGTGCTTGTGGCCGCCTTTGCCGGGCACGGAGAAGTGCTCCACCTTGAGCACCGTCTCGCCGGGGTGGGCGGGCTCTTTGACCACTTCCAGCTGCACGGGGCGGCCCACCATCATGTTGGAGAGGGACTGCTTGTCCGTGTCGGCGGTGTTCACGGTGCCGATGTATTTGCCCTTGCGCAGAACGGTGACCCGGTCGGCCACAGACATGATCTCATTGAGCTTGTGGGAGATGAACAGGATGCTCTTGCCCTCCTCGGCGAACACTTTCATGGTATTCATCAGCTCGTCGATCTCCTGCGGGGTGAGCACAGCGGTGGGCTCGTCGAAGATGAGGATCTCGTTGTCGCGGTAGAGCATCTTCAGGATCTCCACGCGCTGCTGCATGCCAACGGTGATGTCTTCCACCTTGGCGTCCAGATCCACTTTCAGGCCGTACTTTTCGCTCAGGGCCTGCACCTTCGCCCGGGCTTCCTTTTTCTGCAAAAAGCCCATGCGGGTGGTCTCGGCGCCCAGGATGATGTTGTCCAGCACGGTGAACACGTCGATCAGCTTGAAGTGCTGATGCACCATGCCGATGCCCAGGGCGGTCGCGTCGTTGGGATTGTTGATCTTCACCACTTCGCCGTTCTTGCGGATCTCTCCCTTTTCCGGCTGGTACAGGCCGAACAGCACGCTCATCAGCGTGGATTTGCCCGCGCCGTTTTCGCCCAGCAGGGCATGGATCTCGCCCCGCCGCAGCTGGAGGGTGATGTCGTCGTTGGCGATGATACCGGGGAACTCTTTGGTGATGTGCAACATCTCGATGATGTTCTCGGTTTGCATGATTTTGGTCCCGCCTCCTCCGCATAAAATGTGCGTTTGTAACAGTTTTTATTATACCGTACAGACGGGCAAAACACAAGAAAATTCCCGCCTTTCACCGGTACAAAAAAAGGGGGGCGAAGGCATTGCCTTCGCCCCCCTTCGTTCACATCAAGAGAAACGATCAGATGATGTTCAGGTTCAGGTTGGAGTACTCCTGCTCCAGGTTGTTGTAGTCGCTGTCGATGGTCAGCTCGCCGTTCAGGACCTTATCGTACATGGTGTTGTACTCATCCACGGTGAAGGTCTCAAAGCGCCAGGAGTCGGCAGCGGTGGGCAGGCCCACAGCATGCTCGGCAACGCCCAGGCTGGTGGCAGTGCCGCCGATCTCGGAGAAGGTGTCGTCGTAGACCTTGGCAACAGCCCACTGCACAGCGTCGGCCAGGCCCTTCATGGCGCTGGTCACAACGGCGTCGGACTGGCTGGACTGGTCCACGTCAACGCCGACCACATAGCCGTCGTTGGCAGAGGCAGCAGCAGCGATGGACTGGAACATGGAACCGCCGCAGGCGAAGATGATCTCGGTGCCGTTGGCGTACCAGCCGTTGGCCATGGTCTGCAGCTCAGGAGAAGCGGAGAAGTTAGCGCCGTACTCCCAGGAGTAGTTCACGTCAACGGTCTTGCCCAGCTCGGCAGCGGCAGCGTTGGCGCCCTGCACGAAGCCGTAGCCGAAGCGGCAAACAGCGGGGTTGTTGCCGCCGCCGCCACCGGAGAAGCCCAGCTTCTCGAAGCCGTCCTTCACGACAGCGTAACCGGCGAAGTAACCGGCCTGCTCTTCCTGGAACGCGACAGCGGCCACGTTGGTCAGCACGGGGGCTTCAGGATTCTCGGGGTCCTCGGTGAGGGGATAACCGTCGATGAAGACGAAGGGCACATCCGGGAACTCCATGGCGGCACGACGCAGAGCGCCCTCCTGCATGAAGCCGGCGCAAACGACCACCTTGGCGCCGCCCTCAACAGCGGCCTTCATGGCGTCGTAACGGTCGTCGTCGGTAGCCTGGTCGCCGTTGGCGGGCTGGTAGTACTTGTAGCTCAGGCCGTTGGCGGCGGCGTACAGCTTAACGCCGTCGTAGGTGCCCTGGTTGAAGGACTTGTCCTTCAGCTGGCCCACATCGGTGATGAAGGCGATCTCGTAGGTGCCGTCGGCGCTGGTCATGTTGTCCTCGATGTCATCGGCGGACACAGCGTCGGTCTGCTCAGGCTCGCTGGCAGGGGTGGAGGCGGAGGTGGGCTCGCTGGCAGGAGTGGAAGCGGGGGTAGACGCAGGAGTACCACCGCAGGCAGCCAGAGACAGAGCCATCGCCGCAGCCATAACAAGAGCGATAAACTTCTTCATGTTTGACTCTCCTTTTTTCTTTGGCCGGCGGCATGCCGCGCTGCGATGCAGCCCGACGGGCCGGCCTTTTTGTGTGTGCCGGGCGCCCAGACGCCCGACCGCGCAATATAAGTATACAGCCCTCCGCCGCGGTTTTCAATCGTTTCGGGGCAAAACAGGCAGTTACAAAAAGTTACACGCGCCCTTTCAAGCCCGCTTATTCCGCGTTAAAACGGGCTTTCTCTCAGTTGAGATTGGCCGGCCCGAACCCAATGGGCAAAAGCTCGCCCAGGGTCATTTCCAGGTAGTCCTCCTCGCTTTTGGCCAGGATGACCTGCAGTTCGTCGCCGCCGAATTCATAGAGGAACTGACGGCAGACCCCGCAGGGGGAAGTGACCAGGGTGTTCACCTTGCCTTCGGCCGCGCCCACGATGGCGATGCGGCTGAACTCCCGCACGCCCTCGCTCACCGCCTTCACCAGGGCTGTGCGCTCGGCGCAGCAGGTGGGGGTGTAGGTGGCGCTCTCAATGTTGCAGCCGGTGAACACCCGGCCGTCCTTTGCCTCCAGCGCCGCGCCCACCTTGAAACGGGAATAGGGCGCATAGGCCTTCTCCCGGGCGGCGAAGGCAGCGCGGATAAGCTCCTGTTTGGTCATGGCGTGTTCCTTTCTCACTCGGCGGCGCCCAGGGCGATCTTCATCATGTTTGTGAAGGTCGTCTGGCGCTGCTCGGGCGTGGTGATCTCCGGGCTGACGAAGCTGTCGGAGATGGTGAGGATGCAGGCGGCCTTTTTGCCCAGCACGGCGGCGTTGTGGAAGAGGGCGAAGCTCTCCATCTCCACGGCCACACAGCCCTTTTCATCCCGCAGGATCTCCCAGTAGGTGGGGTCTTTGCGGTCGTCGTGGCGGTAGAACACGTCGCTGGAATGGATGACGCCCTCCACCAGGGGAATGCCCTGGGCGGCGGCGCTGGCGCGCAGGCGGTCGTTCAGCTCGGCGCTGGGCAGGATGGTGTCGCCCTCAAAGCCGGACATGGTCTTTGCAAAGCTGCTCTCGGAGTAGGCGGCGGTGGCCAGCACCACGTCGTAGAGCTTCGCCTTTTCGGTGTAGGAGCCGGCGGAGCCGATGCGGATGATGTTCTCCACACCGTACTGGGCGTAGAGTTCGTGGGAGTAGATGCCGATGCTGGGCATGCCCATGCCGCTGCCCATCACGCTCACCTGTTTGCCCTGGTAGGTGCCGGTGTAGCCCAGCATGCCGCGCACGTCATTGAAAAGCACGGGGTCCTCCAGGAAGGTCTCGGCGATGAATTTCGCACGCAGGGGGTCGCCGGGCATCAGGACGGTCTTGGCGATCTGGCCTTTTTCGGCTTTGTTGTGGGGGGTAGACATAAGTGTTCTCTCCTTTTGAATGAAATTATGGAAAAGGGCTCATCAGCCCTCGGGGCGCTCTTTTACGAGGCCGGTCTGATAGGCGGCCACCAGGCGCTTGAGGTCCTCCACGTCGGCGGCCAGCTTGCGGCCGTTGTCCGTGTCGCCCACCAGCACGCGGTTTTTGGTCGTTTCAAACACGTCCACGCTGGACACGATGTCCAGATTCTCGCTGATGGCCTTCTCCACCGTCTCAAAGGGCTGGTGGGCCCGCAGGGAAAGACCGTGGCTGTTGTAGACCAGAGTATAGCCTGCGATGCCGGTGCGCCGGTGATAGGCGCGGCAGAAGCCGCCGTCGATGCGGATCATCCGTCCGGCTCCCTTCACCGGGCTCTCCCCTTCCACCGTCCGCACCGGGACGTGGCCGTTGACGATATGGCTGCGGGTCTGGTCCAGCCCGAACTCCGCCAGAATGGCCCGGTCCATGCGGGTGTCGTTGACATAGCGGTAATAGGGGTTGCTGGGCTCGGCGTGGGTGATCTTGTCCGCCACGAAGAGGCGCTCGAAGGTGGTCATCTTGGCCCGGCCGTAAAGGGGCGACAGCCTGCCGCACCACAGATACCACAAAAAGTCGCAGCCGGTCTGCCAGGCCTCGCTGCCCTCGGGGGAAAAGTAGGCCCGCCGGGCCCGCTCGTCGCAGTAGTCCATCAGCGCCTTGCCGGCATAGCCGTGCTGCTCGAAGGTCTCCACCTGGAAGCCGCCCGACTCGGTGAGGGGCACCGCCCCGTGGAACATCAGATTTCCGTTCTCGATGTGGTACACGCCGCCCTTGGCGTAGAGAAAGCCCACATGGCGCTGCAGCCGCTCGCTGTCGGTGAAGCTGCGGCACAGCGAGGCCAGCACCTCCTCCTCGGCAGGGGTGAGGCGGGCGGGGTCCGCCGGGTCCACGGTGGGCAGGTCGTCGTCCTGCAAAGGATAGCGCCGGCCCTCCACGTCCACCGTGCCCGCCGCAAAGTCGATGCGGCGCAAAAAATCCCGGCCCTCCAGCTCAAAGTCCGGGTTGCGGTCGATGACGGCGCACTCCAATTTGAACATGATGACGGCGATGGCCTTGTGCATCCGGGCCACCCTTGCCAGCTCGCTGCGGTGGTAGGGGCCGCGGCTCTCGTCCACCTGGGGATAGAAATGGTGGATGTCGCAGTCCCGGTAGGTGTTCTCGGCAAAGAGGGCCAGCGGGCGGGTGTTGATGCCGTAGCCGTCCTCCACCGCTTCCAGATTGTTGTAGGCCAGGGTGGTGCGCAGCACCGTGGCGATGCACACCGGGCTGCCCGCCGCCGCGCCCATCCAGACCACGTCGTGGTTGCCCCACTGGATGTCCACCGAGTGGTGGGCCATCAGCTGCTCCATGATGAGGTCCGGCCGGGGGCCACGGTCATAAATATCGCCCAGAATATGCAGTTTGAACACTGCCAGCGTCTTGATGAGCTCGCACAGCGCCTCGATGAAGTCGTCCGCCCGGTCCACCGCCAGGATGCTGTTCAGGATCTCATTGTAGTAGAATTCCTTGTCGTGGTCCTCGAAGTGGGCGTGGAGCAGCTCGTCCAGAATGTAGGCGTAGTTTTTGGGCAGCCGCTTGCGCACGAAGCTGCGGGTGTGCTTGCTGGACACCACCCGGCAGACGTCGATGAGCCGGAACAGGGTCTGCCGGTACCAGGCGGGCAGGTCGGTCTGGCGGGCTTTCAGCTCGTCCAGCTTGCGGTTGGGATAGTAGATGAGGGTGGCGAACTCCGCCCGTTCGGCTTCGCTCACCTCTTCGCCCAGCACCCGGTCCACTTTTTCCTTGATGACGCCGGAGGCGTTGTTCATGATGTGGGTGAAGGCTTCGGCCTCGCCGTGGAGGTCGCTCATGAAATGCTCGGTGCCTTTGGGCAGCTTGAGAATGGCCTGCAGGTTGATGATCTCGCTGCAGGCGCTGGCGATGGAGGGGTACTCCCGCGCCAGCAGGGTGAGATATTTCAGGTCTTTGCGCAGCTTATCCGCCCCGGAGCGCATGACATCCGTCCTTTCATTTGTCTTTTTGCGGGGAAAGATTGCACGATCAGCTTTCACGGCCATTATACCACACCGGGCAGGAAATATGGTACAATATTCACGGAAAATTTAAAACCCCCGCGAAAGGTCGTGTCCCATGGTCATCCCCACCCACTGCGAACTGTGTCCCCGCCGCTGCGGCGCGGACCGCTCAAAACGCCCCGGGCGCTGCGGCGCTGGCGGGCAGCTGCGCGTTGCCCGTGCGGCCCTCCACTTCTGGGAGGAGCCCTGCATCAGCGGCGAAAAAGGCAGCGGCACGGTGTTCTTCACCGGCTGCTCCCTGGGCTGCTGCTACTGCCAGAACTATGCCATCAGCCAGCAGGGGCTGGGCAAGGACATCGACGAAGCGCGCCTTGCGGACATTTTCCTGGAATTGCAGGAAAAAGGCGCGGCCAACCTGAACCTCGTCACCGCCACCCAGTGGCTGCCCTGGGTGACCGCCGCCCTGGATTCCGCCCGCGCCCGGGGCCTGGCCCTGCCGGTGGTGTGGAACACCGGCGGCTACGAAACGCCGGAAACGGTGGCCGCTTTGAAGAACTATGTGGACGTATGGCTTTGCGACGTTAAGTATATTTCGGCAGAAATCTCCAAAAAGTATTCTGACGCAGCAGATTACTTCACCGTTTGCGAAAAAGCGGTAAAGGCCATGCTGGAGCAGGCGGGGCCTCCGGTGTTCGATGACGACGGCTACCTGCAAAAGGGGGTCATTCTGCGGCACCTGGCGCTGCCGGGCGCCCTGGCGGACAGCCGGGCGGTGCTGGACTGGATGGCCACCCTGCCAAAGGGCAGCTTCATCCCCAGCCTGATGAGCCAGTACACTCCTTTTTATAAGGCGAAGGAGATGAAACCGCTGGACCGGCGCATTTCCACCTGGGAGTACCGGCAGGTCATCGGCCGGGCGGTGGAGCTGGGTCTGACCGAGGGCTACATGCAGGAAAAGAGCAGCGCGAAGGAGGAGTACACGCCTCCCTTCGACCTGGAGGGCGTATGATGGGAAATGTGTTGAGCCTTGTTTATATGGGGATATTTCTGGCGGCGGGCGCGGGCCTTGCCCGCCGGCTTGTGCCCCATTCTGACCTGCAGGAGCGGGTGGTGTTCGCCAGCGCCTTTGCCACGGCGCTGCTGGCCGGGCTGCCCGCGCTGGCGGCGCTGGTCTTTGACTTCACCCTGCCCGCGGCG
Source organism: Candidatus Allofournierella merdipullorum (assembly GCA_019116345.1). Taxonomy (GTDB): domain Bacteria; phylum Bacillota; class Clostridia; order Oscillospirales; family Ruminococcaceae; genus Allofournierella_A; species Allofournierella_A merdipullorum. The sequence continues at coordinate 77,770 of DXBV01000063.1, forward strand.
CTGACGGCGCTGGCCGCCGCGGCGGGCCTTGCGGTGTGGGGCTGGCTGCCCGCCGCGGGCACGGCCATGGGCGGAAAGCCGGAGCGGGGGTTCTGGCTGTGCCTTCTGCCGGCGCTGGCCCTCACCTTCTGGCTGCTGTTCACCCACACCCTTTATTTAAAGGACGGGGCCTACTGGTGCGGCCAGAGCACCTACGGCGACCTGCCCATGCACCTGGCCCTCATTCAGGCGCTGGCCCAGCAGGGCGACTTCCCGCCGGGCTTTTCGCTGCTGGCGGGGCAGACGGTGGCGGGCTACCACTACCTGGGCGAGAGCGTGTCCAGCGTGTTTCTGCTGCTGGGGGCGGGGCTGAAGTTCGCCTGCCTGCTGCCCCAGTTCACGGCGCTGCCGGCAGTGTTCGGCGGGGCATGGCTGCTGGCCAGGCGGCTTTTGAAAAGCGCCGGGGCGGCCAGCCTTGCCTTCTGGCTGTTCTTCTTGGGCAGCGGTTTTGGCTTTGTCTACTTCCTGGGCGGCGAAAAGGGCAACTTCTCCCGCATCTTCACCGCCTTTTACGAAACGCCCACCAACTATGTGCAGGAGAACATCCGCTGGGTGAATCCCATCGTGGACATGCTGGTGCCCCAGCGGGCCACCCTGTTCGGCTGGGCGCTGCTCTTCCCTGCTCTTGCGCTGCTGGCGGCCTTTGCGCTGGAAGGCCGGCGGGAGCTCTGGCCCGGCCTGGCATTGCTGGCCGCGCCCCTGCCCCTCACCCAGACCCACGCCGCCCTGGCGCTGGTGCTCATCTGCGGGGTGCTGTTTTTCCGTCAGCTGCTCACCGACCGCAGCCGCGCCGCCCTTGCCCCCTGGCTGGTGTTTGCGGCGGTGTGCGCGGTGTTCTGGCTGCCCCAGATGCTGGGGGAGATCCTGCCCGGCGTGCAGGGGGGCGAGCGTTTCCTGCGTCTTTCCTTCAACTGGGCCAACGAGGGCGACAACTACTTCTGGTTCTACATCAAGAACATCGGCGTGGTGTATCTGCTGCTCATCCCGGCCTTCATCGCCGCGGACAAGGCCCTGCGCTGGTTCTACGGCGGCGGGTTGGTCATTCTGCTCTTGAGCGAGTTCGTTGTGTTCCAGCCCAACAACTACGACAACAATAAGCTCCTGTTCGTCTGGCATCTGCTGGGCTGCATCCTTGTGGCGGGGCTGCTCTGCCGGCTGGTGAAAAAGCTGCCCCAAAAGGCTGCCGGCGCGGTGCTGGCAGGCATGCTGGTGTTCCTGGCCACCTTCGGCAGCGTGCTGACGGTGGGACGGGAACTGGTGAGCGAATACCAGCAGTTCTCCGCCGACGCCATTGCCGCCGCCGACTGGGCCAAGGAGGAGACCGACCCCCACGCCCTGTTTTTGACCGGCACCCAGCACATCAACGCGGTGGCCAGCCTGGCGGGGCGCACGGTGCTCTGCGGCAGCCCCAGCTATCTCTATTACCACGGCCTTGACTACGCCGACCAGCAGGCGGCGGCCAAAGCGATGTACGAAACGCCCAGCGCCGACCTTCTGGAGGAGTGGGGCGTGGATTACGTGGTGTTCAGCGGGTTTGAGCGCAGCGAGTTTGCCGCGGATGAAAAATGGTATCTGCAAAACTGCACGCTGGCCTTCAGCCATGGCGACTATGCGATCTACCAGATGGAATAAATGATAAACCGAAGGCCCCGCAGGGCGTTGTCCTGCGGGGCCTTTCGGTTGCCGGGGCACCTCCCGTCCGGCGTCGGCATATCCTGTTTTATCAGACTTTGTGTTGGGAGGAATCCACAATGGAAAAAACAGATCGCGCCGGCAGGGCCGGCTGCAGCTGCCGCACATCCTGCCCGGAGCAATGCCCCGGCGAGAGACCGTGCACTGCCTTTGCATCCTTTTTTATTTTTGAAAAGCGCTTTGAGAACGGTGCGCCCATCCCCTGGGTGACGGGCGTGGCGGACCCGACGGGCAGCATCGTTCTGACCAACGATGAACAGATCGACCTGCTGCCGGGATACTATTATATCTCCTACAGCGTTGCCACCGTGCTGGAGGAAGCCGGTTACCTGCAGGTCACGCCCTCCGTCAACGGCACGCCCTATCTGTTCTACGGGGCCTACTTCAAGGAGAGCGCCGGGTCTTCCAGCGCCACCGGGGCCAACACGTTCATCCTGCATCTGTCGGCGCCGGCCAGCCTGCGGCTGACCTGCAACAGCAGCGTGGCCAACCGCGCCGGCGCGGCCACTCTTTCGGTGCTGAAGCTGGCCCCGGCAGCGCTGTGACGTTTCGTTACAGCAGTTCCCGGAGCTTGTCCAGAAAAGTCTCTTCGCCCCAGGTGTTGATTTTGAAGAACAGGGCCTGGCTGCCGCCGGCGGTGATGGCGGAAAGGTGAACGGGCCCCGCTCCGCTCTGGAACAGAGTCACGCTCATGCTCAGACGGTTGCCGCCGGCGTAGCTGAACCGCTCGAACACACGCACGCTGCACCGGGCATCCCCTTCGGAAAAATCGCTGGAACCTTCCAGCGAAGCGGAAATGCTGCCCTCCAAAATGCCCTGCTCGATGCGCCCCAGCAGCGCGTCAAAATCGACGGCGAGGGTCTTTTCCAGTTTTGCCATACTCTTCGCTCCTTCCACCGTTTTGCGTTTGGTAAAAGAAAACGGCCCCGGTCAAAAACCGGGGCCGCTGGTGCGGATGAAGGGACTTGAACCCATATGGAGTTGCCCCCACTAGAACCTGAATCTAGCGCGTCTGCCAATTCCGCCACATCCGCATGTGTATCGCCAGCCGAACCGCTGTTGGAGCAGGTGATGGGAGTCGAACCCACGTCCTCAGCTTGGAAGGCTGATGTACTAGCCGTTGTACGACACCTGCACATCGGCTGCGAGTTGTATTATATCATAGCCCCCCGCCGAATGCAAGCACTTTTTTTCATTCCTTTGCCGGGGCGTCTCTCTCCCTTTACATTCAGCCGATCCATGCTATAATGGAACCGTTTTACAGACTTTTCAAAAGGCGCGTTCAAAGGCGCGGCGGGGTGTTTTTTATGGATCTTGCGGAGCTTTTTATTCTGGCGGTGGGTCTTTCCATGGACGCCTTTGCCGTGTCCATCTGCAAAGGGCTCAGCCAGCCCAAACTGAAACCGGGCCACATGGTCGTCACCGGCCTTTACTTCGGCGGGTTTCAGGCGCTGATGCCTCTGCTGGGCTTCATTCTGGGCGCTCAGTTCGCCCGGTTCATCAGCGGCTTTGACCACTGGGTGGTGTTCGGCCTGCTGGCCTTCATCGGCGTGGGGATGATCCGGGAGTCCCGGGAACAGGCCTGCCCGGCGGACAAGGGTTTCACCCCCAAAGAGATGCTGCCGCTGGCGGTGGCCACCAGCATCGACGCGCTGGCCGCCGGGGTGAGCCTTGCGCTGCTGGACGTAAAGATCCTCTGGGCGGTGAGCTTCATCGGCGTGACCACCTTCTGCCTTTCCGCTGTGGGCGTGTGGGTGGGCCACCGCTTCGGCGCCCGCTACAAGGGCGGCGCGGAGCTGGCGGGCGGCGTTGTGCTCATCCTCATCGGCATCAAGGTCCTTTTGGAGCATCTGGGCTTTTTGAGCCTGTGAACGAACAAGACGGGAGGCGCGAGGCATGGAGTTTCGGGAATATCTTCCCTTCTGGAAGGAACTGACCGACCAGCAGCAGGCGAAGCTGGAGAGCACCGCCACGCTGGAGCATGTAAAAAAGGGCGAGGTCATCCACAACGGCACCGCCGATTGCGTGGGCCTGCTGGTGCTGGTAAGCGGCCAGCTGCGGGGCTTCTCTTTGTCGGAGGACGGACGGCAGGTCACGCTGTACCGGCTGTTCAGCCGGGACATGTGCCTGATGAGCGCCTACTGCATGCTGAACAGCCTGCAGTTCGACATCTCGGTGCAGGCCGAGCAGGACACGGTGTTCTGGCGCATTCCCGCGCCGGTGTATAAAGAGCTGATGCGCCAGTCGGCGGCGGTGGCAAACTTCACCACCGAGCTCATCGCCAGCCGTTTTTCCGACGTGATGTGGCTGCTGGACCAGATCCTTTACAAACATCTGGACAGCCGTCTGGCGGCCTTTCTGGTGGAGGAGAGCCGTCTGACCGGCTCGGCCACGCTGGCCCTCACCCACGACGCCATCGCCCAGCATCTGGGCAGCGCCCGGGAGGTCATCACCCGGATGCTGCGGTATTTCTCCGCCGAGGGTCTGGTGAAGCTGGGCCGGGGCAGCCTGCAGGTGCTGGACGAGGAGCGCCTTGTCTCCGTCGCCGGCGACAGCCTGCGGTAACAAATAAAAAGCGCGCGGCGCGGAAAGACGTTCTTTCCGCGCCGCGCTTTTTGTTTTTTCAGAAGGCCACGCTGGCCACCGGCTCGCCGTCCAGGGTCTTGGCGGTGAAGGTGCCGTTTTCGTAGACCATGTAGCTGTGGCTGCCGTCCTTGGGGATGGACACGCTGCCGGGGTTCAGGATGAGGGTGTCGCCCTGACGCTCGGCGTGCTTCACATGGATGTGGCCGAAGGCGAAGGCGCTGCCCGCGGGCAGCGGGGGCAGGTGGTCCGGGTCGAAGAGATGGCCGTGGGTGGCAAAGAGGGTGCGGCCGTTCCCCAGCACCAGGGTGGTGTAGTCCGCCATGATGGGGAACTCCAGCACCATCTGGTCCACCTCGGCGTCGCAGTTGCCCCGCACGGCGATGATCTTGTCCTTCAGGCCGTTGAGCATGGGGATGACCTGTTTGGGGGCGTAGCCCTGGGGCAGGTCGTTGCGGGGGCCGTGATAGAGCAGGTCGCCCAGCAGCAGAATTTTGTCCGGCTGTTCGGCGTCGATGCGCGCCAGCAGTTTTTCACAGTAGTGGGCCGACCCGTGCAGGTCGGAGGCGATGAGCAGTTTCATTCTTTTTCTCCCCCGGGCATTTCGCTGTATTTTTTCACGATGGCTTTCATCTCGTCAAAGTGCTCTTCCATCTCCGCCACCAGCTTGAACTGGGTGCGGCAGCGCACCAGGTTGTGGTTTGGATACTGGGTCTTGAAGTAGACGTCGCCCTGGAGGTAGTCGGTGAGGAAACGCATGCCGCACTCCAGCGTGATGATCTTCGCGCCCCAGGGCAGATACTCCTTCTCCGCGTCGGTGAGCACGTCGCCGGCGGTCTCCAGATACCCCTTGGTGTAGGCCTCGAAGAGGTCCAGCTCAAAGTGCACCTTGCTCACATCCGGCTCGTCTTCCGCCGCGCGGGTGGCGCCGAAGCGGATGGAGTCGCCGAAGTCGTTGAGGGCAAGGCCTGGCATGATGGTGTCCAGGTCGATGATGCACATGCCCTTGCCGGTCTTGGCGTCAAAGAGGATGTTGTTGAGCTTGGTGTCGTTGTGGGTCACGCGCAGGGGCAGTTTGCCCGAGCGCAGGCCGTCCATCAGCACGCTGCAGTCCGCCGCGCGCTCCAGCACGAAATCAATTTCCTTTTTGCAGGTGCGCACCCGGTTCTTCACGTCCCGCTGCACCGCCCGCTTGAAAGCCCGCAGACGGTTTTCAGTGTCGTGGAATTTGGGGATGGTCTCGTGCAGCGTCTCGATGGGGTAACCGTCCAGCTGCTTGAGGAAGTTGCCGAAGCTGCGGGCGGACTGATAGAACTGCTCGGGAGTCTCCACGCCCTGGTAGCACACCGAGTCGGAGATGTAGTTATAGCAGCGCCAGGGCAGGCCGCGGGTGTCCTGATAGTAATTCTCGCCGCCCTTGGTCTTGATGTAGCTCAAAGTCTCCCGGTCGGGGTCGCCGCCCTCGGCCCGGATGACAGTGCGCAGGTACTCGGTAACGCCGAAGATGTTCTGCATCACCTCGCGGGGGTTCTTGAACACATGGGTGTTCACCCGCTGCAGCACATAGCGCAGTTCGTCCCCCTCTTCACCGGGCATATAAACGGCATAGGTCTCGTTGATGTGGCCCGCGCCGAAGGGTTTGACATAGCTGCACTGGTTGCCGAAGCCGAAGGCATAGAGGGCGTCCTGCAGCTCGCGGCTGTCCACGCCGTCGATGACCCGGCGCTGGGCGAAGATGACCTCGCCGGCCTCCACCTTGCGGCCCGGCTCGATCTGGCAGTTGGCCTTGACCACGCTGCCCAGGCTGATGTGGGCGCCGTCGCCCACCGTGGTGTCGTGGTCGATGATGGCGCCGCAGTTCACAAGGCAGCCCTTGCCCAGAACGGTGTGGGTGTTCACCACCGCCCGCTGCATCACAAAGCTGCCCGCGCCGATGACCGCCGAGGGGCTGACCACCGCGGAAGGATGGATGATGGTGGGCACAACGAAGCCCGCCTGCAAGAGGCGGTCCACCCACTGCACCCGCAGTTTGTTGTTTCCGAACGCCGCCACCGCGCAGGGATATTCCTCCCGCAGGGCGGTGTAGTCCACCAGCTTGCCGATCACCTCGGGGCCTTTGGCCGCGTCGTCCAGCATGGCGATCTTGTCAAACTGGCGGGTACTCTGCACATTTTCATAAATCATGCGGCCAAAGCCGCCCGCGCCTAAAATCAACAGATTCGGCATTGCGTCGTCTCCTTTTTACAGAACCCCTCCGCAGGGCGGGGCTTCATCTCTTTTATTATAGAGGAAAGCGCCGGGGGTTGCAACCGCGCCGCGCCCCTTTTGCAAATTTTGCGCACGGCCTTGCAATCGCCCGTCCCGGCGTTTTATAATACTTGCTGTGAGTTTTTAAAAAGAAAGGGGCGCGTGCCGCATATGCTGGGCACCATCGTAAACACCTCCGCCATTCTGGCGGGCAGCCTTCTGGGCAGCGCCCTGCGGCGCGGCCTCGCGGAGAAGTACCAGCAGGCGCTTTACACCGCCATGGGCTTCGCGGCCGTTTTTCTGGGCACACAGACGGTGGTGAAAAACCTGTCGGAGAGCCGTTTCCCGGTGCTGTTCATTGCCAGCCTGGCGATCGGCAGCCTCATCGGCACCGCGCTGGGCATCGACGGCGCTTTTACCCGGGTGGTGCGGCGTTTTTCCAAAACAGAGCTGAGCCAGGGGCTTTCCACCGGCATCCTTTTGTGCTGCATGGGCAGCCTGTCCATCCTGGGGCCCATCCAGAGCGCCCTTTTGGGCGACCACACCTTTCTGTTCACCAACGCCACGCTGGACTTCGTCACCTTCATGGTGCTGGGCTCGGCCTACGGGCCGGGCATGTGCGTCGCCGGGGCGGTGCTGTTCTGCTGGCAGGGCTCCATCTATCTGGGCGCCAGCGCCCTGGAAGGCTTTTTCACCGGCGACGTGATGTGCGAGCTGTCCATCGTGGGCGGCGTGCTCATTGCCGCGTCGGGCCTGTCCATTTTAAACATCCGGGAAACAAAGACTCTCAACCTGCTGCCCTCCCTGCTGGTGCCGGCGGCGTGGTTTTTTGCCCGCGGCGCGCTGGGCCTGGCATAAAAAGCAAAAACGCCCCCGGAAGCCGGGGTGGCATAAGAAAACGGCGGTTCTGCCGTAGGATTTTGGCGCATAAAACACGCAGAGCGGCCCCCCAAGCCACCAAGGCTTGAGGGACCGCTCTTTGTGCTTTCTTCATCCAAAATCCTGGGGC
>DXBV01000064.1 GCA_019116345.1 Candidatus Allofournierella merdipullorum
GGCCAAGTTGGGGCGGTCCACGGTGATCCGGCGGTCAAAGCGGCCGGGGCGCAGCAGGGCCTTGTCCAGGCTTTCGGGGCGGTTGGTCGCGGCCAGGATGACCACGCCCTTGGTGCCGTCGAAGCCGTCCATCTCGGTGAGCAGCTGGTTGAGGGTCTGCTCCCGCTCGTCGTTGCCGCCGATCCCGCCCGCGCCGTCACGGCTTTTGCCGATGGTGTCGATCTCGTCGATGAAGATGATGCAGGGGGCCATCTTGCTGGCCTCCTTGAACAGGTCACGCACCCGGCTGGCGCCCACGCCCACGAACATCTCCACAAAGTCCGAGCCGGAGATGGAGAAGAAGGGCACATGGGCCTCGCCCGCCACCGCCTTGGCCAGCAGGGTCTTGCCGGTGCCCGGAGGGCCCACCAGCAGCGCGCCCTTGGGCAGGGTAGCGCCAATGCTGTTGTATTTGCCGGGGTTGTGGAGGAAATCCACGATCTCGGCCAGGGCCTCCTTGGCCTCGTCCTGGCCGGCCACGTCGGCAAAGGTCTTGCCGGTCTGGGCCTCCACATACACCTTGGCGTTGGACTTGCCGAAGCTCATGGCGTTGGGCCCGCCCATCTTTTTGAACATGTAGCGCATGAGCAGCTGCCCCGCCGCCGCCATGATGATGACCGGCAGCACCACGCGGAACAAAAGGTTCATGGCGGGGGACGCCTGGGTGGGCACCACGCCGCCGTACTGCACCGCCTCGCCGTCGGGGCCGGTGGCCAGCAGGATGCGGTCCACCCGGTCGGGGTCGCTGACGATGGCGGTCTGGCAGATGCGGTCCCGCCCGTTTTCGTCCTTCATCTGGTAGGTGATGGTGCCGGCGGAGGAGTCCTCCTCCACGGCCACCACCGTGCCTGCCTCCAGGTCGGAGAGGAACTGGTTGTAGGTCACTTCGGTCACCGCGCCCCGCATCATCTGGGGGAAGATGAGCCAGTTGAACACCAGCAGCGCCACCAGCGCGCCGATGCAGTAGTAAAGAAGCACCTTGTTGGGGTTTTTGGGCCCGCGTGTCTTCATAAAACACCGCCTTCTCGGATAGATTTGCCCGCGCGGCGGGCACAAGGAATGGCGGCAAGCCGCCTTGTTTCATGTTTATAGCATATCCGCTCGATATGAAGAAACTATGAACGAAGATAAAATCTTTTTAGGGTGCAAAAAAAGCGGCCCCGGGATTCCCGGGGCCGCTTTTGCGGCTGATTTCAGGGAAGGGTGATCTGGCCCAGCGGGATGCCGCCGGCATAGTCCTCAAAGAAAAGGTCCAGCGTGCTGCTGCCCAGCTCCGCCGGGTCCACCCGCAGCACCATGCTCACCGGGGCGGTGCAGCCCTGGGGCACCTTGGGCCGCAGGGTGTAGGCGGCTTCGCTGTCGGCGGCGGAGTCAAAGCGGGCGGCCCACTTGTCGCCCTTCTCGGGGACGATGCTGAAGGCGTATTCGTCCAGATCCACCGCCCGCTGGCTGTTGTTGGTCAGCTCAAAGCTCACCTGATAATAGTCATAGAAGGTGTCGCCCCACTCGGGGGTGTCGATGGCGGTCACGCTGAGGGCGTCGGCGCTCACGTTCCAGTCACCGGCGTAGCGGGCGTCGTCCAGCCCGGCCATGCCCACCACGAACCGGGCCGCGGCGGCGGCCAGCGCCAGGGCGGCCAGCGCCCACATCAAAAAGCCCGGACGGCTGTTCTCTCGTTTCATTCGCCGCTCACGCTCCCTTCCTCCACCGTCAGCGCAATGCCGGTCATGGCCACTTCGCTGACGTCATAGTCCCGGTCAAGGCTCTGGCACTGGAGCCAGAGGGTGCACTCTCCCGCGCCCTGGGGGATCAGGAAATAGAGCCAGCCCTCGTCCATGGAAGAGCCCTGCAGAGCATAGGGGTCCAGCGCCTCGGCCGCCAGCTCCGGGTAGAACTGCTCCAGGTCGTAGGTCTGGACGGCGGGATACCAGACGTCCCCCGCCTGCAGATAGGCGTCGGAGGCCCAGTCGGAGCGGTAGTCCTGCTCCTTGTCCACCTCGCACCAGACCCGCACCAGTTCGCTGCCCTGCTCCACGCCCCGCACCTCGCCCAGGGTCTCGGCGGCGCCCACCAGCACCTGACGGCCGGCGGGGCCGAAGCCGAAGGCTTCGTTCTGGGCCGCGCTGGTCACTGCGGCAGCGGGCACATAGGAGGCTTTCGACTGCCCGGCTTTGGCGGCTCCGGTGACCAGCGGAAAAATCACGCACTCCGCCCCGAACACCGCCAAAAACAGCAGGAACAGCACCAGAGCCGTCCGGCTGGTGCGCCGGCGCGCCGGCGCGGGCGGGGCCCACAGCACCTCTTCCTCTTCGGGGGCGGGCTGAGCCGCCTCGGGGGCATAGGCCTCCGGCGGAGCCTCGTTGTAGCGCCCGCAGTAGGGGCACACGCCCTCCGACGCCGCCGGGTCGTAGCGAAGGCCGCAGTTGGAACACAATATCTTCATCGCCATGTCTCTCCCCTTTTTCGGGCGCATCCATCCGCAGAGTCCGCGCCCGCCGCCCGCAGGGCGGCTTTTTCTTTATTATACCGTTCTCAGCAGTCGTTCACAAGAGCTTCCAGCACCGCACGCAGCGCGGTCAGCGGCGCTTCGCCCCGGTCCACCCGCACCGCCAGATAGGGCTTTGTGCCCGCGTTCACCATCACCCGGCCGGGCAGCGCCGCCGTGGCGGCCTTGATGGCGGCGGGGGTAAGCTTGTCGGAATAGAGCAGCAGGGTGTCCCGCTTCTGGCCGATCTCATACACCCCCGCCCTGGCCGCCGTGACCCGGATGAGGGAGATGTCCACAAGGCCGGACACGCTCTTCGGTACATCGCCGTAGCGGTCGATGAGTTCGTCCAGCACGTCGGAGGCGTCCTCGGCGGTCTCGATGGCGGCGATGCGCTTGTAGGCCTCGATGCGGCCCGCCGCCTCGGGGATGTAGCTGTCGGGGATGTAGGCGTCCACCGTGATGTCGATGAGGCAGTCCGCCTTGTCCGGCGGCGGGGCCTCGCCCTTGGCCAGCGCCACCGCCCCGGCCAGTATCTTCATATAAAGGTCATAGCCCACCGCCTGCATGTGGCCGTGCTGGCTCTGGCCCAGAAGGCTGCCCGCGCCCCGAATTTGCAGATCGCGCATGGCGATGCGGAAGCCGGAGCCGAAGCTGGTGAACTCCCGGATGGCGGAAAGCCGCTTTGCCGCCACGTCGGTGAGCACCTTGTCCCGCCGGAAGGTGAAGTAGGCGTAGGCCTTGCGGCCGGAGCGGCCCACCCGTCCTCGAATCTGATACAGCTGGGCCAGGCCCATGCGGTCGGCGTCCTCGATGATGAGGGTGTTGCAGTTGCGCACGTCCACGCCGGTCTCGATGAGGGTGGTGCACACCAGCACGTCAATTTCCGCGTCCAGCAGCTGCCGCCACACCTTGCCCAGCTGTTCCTCGGTCATCTTGCCGTGGGCAACGCCCACCCGGGCGCCGGGGGCCATGCGGCCCACCATGGCGGCGGTGGCCTCGATGCTGTCCACCCGGTTGTGCAGGTAATAGACCTGCCCGCCCCGGGCCAGCTCCTTTTTGATGGCCTCGGCCACGATGACCGGGTCGTACTCCATCACATAAGTCTCGATGGGCTGGCGCTCCACCGGCGGCTCCTCGATGGTGCTCATGTCCCGGATGCCGCTCATGGCCATGTTCAGGGTGCGGGGGATGGGGGTGGCCGAGAGGGTGAGCATATCCACCCCGATGAAGGCTTCTTTCAGCTTTTCCTTGTGCTTGACGCCGAAGCGCTGCTCCTCGTCGATGATGACAAGCCCTAAGTCGTGGAACTTGATGTCGTTGCTGAGCAGCCGGTGGGTGCCCACCACGATGTCCACCGTGCCGGCCCGCAGGCCCTTGATGGTCTCCTCCTGCTGCTTTTTGGTGCGGAATCGGGAGAGCAGCCCCAGCTGGACGGGGAAAGCTTCCATCCGGGCCAGCATGTTGCTGTAGTGCTGCCAGGCCAGGATGGTGGTGGGGGCCAGAATGGCGCACTGCTTGCCGCCCATCACGCACTTGAAGGCCGCCCGCAGGGCCACCTCCGTCTTGCCCACGCCCACGTCGCCGCAGAGCAGCCGGTCCATGGGCCAGGGGTTCTCCATGTCCTTTTTGATTTCAGCGGCCGCCGCCAGCTGGTCGGCGGTCTCGTCGTATTCAAAGCGGGTCTCAAAGTCCCGCTGCCAGTCGCCGTCCGGCGGGAAGGCGGTGCCCTTGGCCTGCTGGCGCTTGGCGTACAGGGCGATGAGCTCCTGGGCCATCTCGGCGGCGGCGGCTTTCACCTTGCGGCGGGTGCGGGTCCACTCCTGGCCCCCCAGCCGCGCCAGCTTCACCTTTTCCTCGTCGCCGGGGGCGGTGTAGCGGCTGAGCAGGTCCAGCTGGGTCACCGGCACATACAGGGTGTCGCCCTTGTCGTAGAGCAGTTTCAGATAGTCCTTCACCACGCCCTGCACTTCCAGCCGCTGGATGCCGGTGTACATGCCGATGCCGTGGTTCTGATGCACCACATAATCGCCGGGGGTGATGTCGGTGAGGCTGGAAAGGGCGTTTTTGTCCTTCTTGCGGGCGGGCTTTTTCTTTTCGCTCTCCCCCGCCCGGCGGCTGGTGAGCAGGGCGTAGCGGGCAAAGGGATACTCCGCGCCGGCACTGGTGTGGCCCACCCGCACCGCCACCGCCCCGGGGCTGGCCACCATGTCTTTGGCGGTGCCCGCCCGGAAGCCCTTGTTCACCAAGTCCTTGGCCAGGGCCGCGGCGGCGCGCTCGGTGCCTGCCAGCAGGTCCACCGCGTAGCCCTGGCGGGTGAGGTTTTCCAGATCCTCCGCCAGCGCGGCCACCTCGCCGGAGAAGGGCGGGCGGGCGTGGGCGGGGGCGTTGATGATCTCTTTCAGTTCCAGCCCCGGCATGGTGCGGGCAAAGTTCTCGCAGCAGAAGCTGGCGTTTTTCTGGGCGGCCGCCAGCAGGCAGGGCATGTCCTCATAGAGCACGTCCAACCCGGGGCAGAGCACCCCCTCCTCATAGAGGCCTTTCAGCTCCTCGCTGCGGCGGAAGGCGGCGGCCTTCTGGGCCTCCCGGATGGCGCTGGGCTCCTCCAGCATCAGGATGGGCTCGTCGAAGTAGTCCAGCAGGGTGGCGGGCCTTTCGTAGCGCACGCCCATGTATTTGTCCAGCGCCTCGGGCACAAGGCCGGCGTCCAGCTGGGCAAGGTCGGCCTCCATGGCCTTTTCCATGGCGGCGGCCCGGCGGCCCTTCTCCTTGGCCAAAGCGCTGCGCAGGGCCGCGGCGGTCTCGGGGGCGGAGCCGAACAGCACCTCCCGGGCGGGGCTGATGTGCAGCTTTTCCAGCTCGCCGTCCCGCCGCTGGCTGAGCACGTCGAAGGTGGCCAGGGTGTCTATTTCGTCGCCCCAGTATTCGCACCGGGCGGGGCTTTTGGCCTCGGGGGGCCAGATGTCCACGATGCCGCCCCGCACGCTGAACTGGCCCGGGCCCTCCACCTGGCCACGCCGGTGGTAGCCCGCGTCGAACAGGCGCTCCTCCAGTTTGGTCAGGGGCAGCTCCAGCCCGGGTTTTAAGGTCAGGGTGTTGCGGCAGAACTCCTCTCTGGGCATGGTGTACTGCAAAAGGGCCTCCACGGGCACGCACACCGCCGAAAGGCGCTCGCCCACCAGATCGCCCAGCACCGCCAGCCGCCGGTATTCGTATTCCCGCCCGGCGCCCTCGATGGGCCGCAGCAGAAAATCCCGGGGCGGGAACACCGCCGCCGGAAGGCCGAAGGCGCTGAAATCGGCGGCGAGGCGGGTAGCCTCGGCCTCGCCGGGGGTCACCGCCAGCAGGGGGCGGCGGCTGTCCAGCGCCAGCAGCGCCAGCATCTGGGCCCGGCCCGCCGGGGGCAGGCCGAAGAGAGCCGCCGGGCCTTTCACGGCCAGATGGCTTTTGAGCTTTTTGTATTCCGCAGTGGTTTTGAGGACGTCGAACATGGGGCTTCCCTTTCTGAAAACAGCCGTTTTTCACGCAACAGGCAGCGCCCCGTCGGGCCTTGCCCGGCGGGGTGCGCGTTTTTTCTATGCTTCTATTGTAGCGGCAAACCCGGTCGAACGCAAGGGAAAAGCGCCGTCAGCCGGGGTGGCATAAGAAAACGGCGGTTCTGCCGTAGGATTTTGGCGCATAAAACACGCAGAGCGGCCCCCCAAGCCACCAAGGCTTGAGGGACCGCTCTTTGTGCTTTCTTCATCCAAAATCCTGGGGC